>CALIUG010000018.1 GCA_938048755.1 uncultured Alphaproteobacteria bacterium | reverse complement strand
CAACAATTTCTCAGGATACCAACAAACGGTATCGGACAGTGGTGGACCCTGTTTCGGATGAAGGTGGCGGTTTTCAGGGATTTACTGGACGTTCTCGGACGTTGCCAGATGATGATTTGGTGCCCCAGGAGGGAATCGAACCCCCACTCCCTTGCGAGAAACAGATTTTGAGTCTGCCGCGTCTACCAGTTCCGCCACTGGGGCACACGGGCGCGAAGATGGTGTAGAGCCGACCCGGGGTCAAGCCCGCATTGGCGGCAGAGCGGGAGGTTCAGGCTTGCGATGTCAGCCTTGACCGGAAGGATGTCAGCACGGCCTTGCGCACCGCATCGGGCTGTTCATCGACCGCCTGGGCAAGGCATTTCAGGGAACGCCGAAGGCCGTGAATCTGGTCCACCATGGAAAGCAGGACGGGAATGGTTTCCTCGTCGATCTCCAGATCCTCGCGCAGCTCACAGACCAGCCGGATGCGTGCGACATCAAGCGCGTCAAAGACCGGACCCTTGTCGTCCTGCCGGGGTGCGACCCAGCCCTGGGCCTGCCACAGCCGCAGTTCGGTCACGCTGATGCGGCCCACGCTGGCGACCACCTGCTCCTCGCGTAATGTCATGACGGTTTCCCCATGTCTGCGCGCGGGTCATAGGTATGCGCCTCGCGCCAGGTCTTGAAGAAGGATTCAAGCTCTGCATCCACGGTATCGGGCAGGGTGACCTTCAGCACCACGCGCTGATCTCCCGCAGCACCCCTGGCCGGTTTCACACCCTTGCCCTTCAGGCGCAGAACATCGCCGCTGCTCGAGCCCTTGGGGATCGTAAGCGCGACCTTGCCCGATACGGTCGGCGTCTGGACCTTGCCGCCCAGTACGGCCTCATCAAGGGTGATCGGCAGATCCAGCACGATATCGTTGCCTTCGCGGCGGAACATCGTATGGGGCCGGACGGTGATCGTGATCAGGGCGTCACCGGCGGGGCCACCGCCCATGCCTGCGCCGCCCTTGCCCTTCAGGCGCAGCGTCGCACCATCCTGGATGCCGGCCGGAATCGTGACATCCAGATCGCCGCCCTGGGGCAGGGTGATACGCCGTTTCGCGCCATTGACCGCGTCCAGAAAGTCGACCTCCAGGGAGTATCCGGCATCGCGGCCCTTCATGCGCATCCCCTGGCGGGCATGGCCCTGTTGGCCGAAGATTCCAGAGAGGAAATCGGCAAGGTCGTCCTCGTCGGCAAAGCCGGGATGGTTTGCATAACGCCCGGCGGCATCGGCATCGGCATCGGCATGATGGCGATAGAACTGTTGTTCCGGCCGTTCCGCGCCGCTGGCGTCAATCTCGCCGCGGTCGAAGCGCGCGCGTTTGTCTGGGTCGCTCAACAGCGCGTTGGCCGCTGAGACCTCCTTGAACCGGGCTCCAGCCTTGGCGTCGCCGGGATGCAGGTCAGGGTGCAGTTCCTTGGCAAGCTTGCGATAGGCCTTGCGGATATCGTCCTGGCTGGCATCGCGCGCAACACCCAGAATCTTGTAGGGATCGTCACTCACGGTCTTGTTCCTTTTCCTGTCCATTAGATGGTGGAGGGCAGGTGCACGATCAAGCGCCGTGCCGTTCAATCGCCCCAATCTCTCCCATGTCTGGCCATCAAGCCCGATCAGTATCCGGCCCCACGGCCAATCCGGCCGGACCAGGGGAGATCACAATGCATATCCATTTGAACGGCTGGCCCTTCCGCAAGGGGCATGCGGGCCTTGTGCTCATGACCGGGACTCTCGCGCTGGCGGCCTGTAGTCCCGAACAGGAAGACCTGACCAAGGTGGAGTCTGATGTGACTTGGGAGCGGATTCAGGTCTAAAGTCAGGACACGGTCGTTGAAGAAGTCGTCATGATGGGACAGGCCCTGTCGACCGGGGTAGCGTCCAACGATGAGATGGCATACCTGTCGGACCAGCAGAACGGTTGGGTCACAGGTATTTCCGGCCAGGGCGATGTCTATGAAGAGACCGCACCCAACCCGATCCACGCGGTCAGCACCGACCCGGTCTCGACCTTCTCGATCGATGTCGATACCGCGGCCTATGCCAACACGCGCCGTTTCATCGAGTCCGGGCAGCTTCCCCCGGCCGATGCCGTGCGGGTCGAGGAACTGATCAACTATTTCGACTACGCCTATGCGCCACCGATTGATTCGAAGGTCCCGTTCGCCACGTCGGTCTCGGTTGTGCCCAGCCCCTGGAACCAGGCCACGCAACTCGTCCATATCGGTATCCAGGGTTACGACCTCGTCGAAGAGGATCGGCCCGCCGCGAACCTGACCTTCCTGGTCGATATCTCGGGCTCGATGAATGGGCCCGACAAGCTGGGCGTGCTGGTCCAGGGCCTGCGCCTTCTGGTCGGCGAACTGGGCGAGGACGACACGGTTGCGATCGTCACCTATGCCAGCGGCGTGCGCATTGCCCTGCCGCCGACGCCGGGGTCGGACAAGGCGACCATTCTGGGTGTGCTCGACAGCCTGCGCGCGGGCGGCTCGACTTCCGGTGAGGCAGGCCTCGCGACCGCCTATCGACTGGCTTACGAGTCCTTCAACGTCGAAGGTGTGAACCGCATCCTGCTTGCCACCGATGGCGACTTCAATGTCGGGATCTCCGATCCCGATCTGCTGGAAGAGGAGATCGCCCGTCAGCGCGAAGGCGGGGTCTATCTCTCGGTTCTCAGCTTCGGGCGCGGCAACCTCAACGACGAGATGACCCAGCGCCTGGCCCAGAACGGCAACGGCAATGCGGCCTATATCGACTCCCTGCTGGAGGCCAAGAAGGTCCTGGTCGATGAACTTGGCGGCACCCTGTTCCCGATCGCCAACGACGTGAAGATCCAGGTCGAGTTCAACCCGGCCCAGGTCGCCGAGTATCGCCTGCTGGGCTACGAGACCCGCATTCTCGAACGCGAGGATTTCAACAACGATCACGTCGATGCCGGCGAAATCGGCAACGGCCACAACGTCACCGCGATCTATGAAATCGTTCCGGCAACGGCCGAGTTCCGCTGGATGGGCGACCTGCGTTACGACGACGGTCCTGCATTGGAGCCCGATGACCGGTTCGCCGGTGAACTGGCCTGGCTCATGATCCGCTACAAACTCCCCGGCGAAGACACCAGCAAGCTCATCTCCCGTCCGGTCTCGGCGGATCAGAACATCGCTGCCCTCGATGATGCCCCGGGCGATGTCCGGTTCTCCATCGCCGTGGCGGCCTATGGCCAGCTCCTGCGCAACGATGCCTTCCTCAGCGACTATGGCTTTGGTGATGTCGTGAATCTCGCCAGTGCCGCCAAAGGCAAGGACAGCTTCGGCTATCGCGCCGAGTTCGTCCGCCTGGCCGATCTCGCCGGAACACTCTCGAGCCGCTGGTCCAGCCTGAACGAGTAGGGGCGTCAGACCGGATCGTCCCCGGGCGGTCCGCTAAGACGCGGCCGTGCTGGGTCCCTAGTGCCTGCTGGGTTCACCCAGCACGGCGGTCTTGAAGAGCCTTGTGTCCTCGACAAACTCGCCGCCTTCCGCGGCGGCCGGCATGACGTCGCTGTAGCGGTCTTCCAGCACGACATGGGGGTCATGGCCTTCGACCCAGCCCAGGAAGAAGTCGTGCAGGTGGTAGCCGATCAGATGTTGCACATCCTCGCGCAGGTGTTTGGCGACCTCCGGCGGGACCGCCAGATACTGGTTCTCTTCCTGGCGCAGCCAGCCAAGGCTGTAGCCGGTGATCATGCCCACGCGGTACTCGTCTTCCATCACGTTCTTGCCGCCGCCGTGAAAAACCGAGCCCAGATAGACCATGCAGGAGCCCTTGGGCATCACCGCGTGGGTGATCTCGCTCGACTCGTCAGGGAAGGTATCGTCGTCCCATTCGTGGCTGCCCAGGATGACGTTGGTGGCGCCGTTCTCTTCGGTAAAGTCGGTCAGCGCCCACATGGTGTTGCACAGCGACTGCGGCCCGGGATGGCGGAACGGCATCAGGCCGTCATCCCTGTGGACGATCTGCTGGCCTTCGCCCGGCCCGATCGCGACGGCCTGGGTGACATGGAGGTGGTAACGTGCGCAATGGGGCAGCAGAAGCGCGTCCATCACCGCAAGGATCTGCGGATTGGTCGCCAGTTCCTCGCCATAGGTCTTCGACTTGGCGATCAGCGAACTGACCCGTTTGGTCTTGTAGCCCCAGAACTCGCCTTCGCCGTTGTAGGCGCGCTCCAGATAGGGTTCCAGTTCAGCGCGGACCTGATCGATGACGTCGTCGTCGACGAGGTTCCTGAAGACCACCGCACCATCCTCGTGAAGGATGGCCATGGCCTCTTCGATGGGTGTGTCGCGGTCAACGGAACGAACCTGGGGCATCTGCAGACTCCTGTTGGATATGTCCGGTAATCCTACAGGTCGGTTTGCCGCCTTGTCACGGGCTTGCGCGCGGGCTTCACTGACACCTGAAACGGGGAGAACGTCATGCGGTTGAAGGACAAGGTCGCCATCGTCACCGGCGCGGCATCGGGCATCGGACGTGCCATTGCACTGGCCTATGGCCGGGAAGGTGCGCGTGTCCTGGTTGCGGATCTGCGCGAGGAGCCCCTGGAAGGTGGCGAACCGACCCATGTCGCGGTGATGGACGAAGGCGGCGATGCGCTCTTTGCCACCTGTGATGTCTCGGTCTGGTCTGATGTGGATCGTGCCGTCGCGCTGGCTGTGGAGACCTGGGGCTGCCTCGACATCATGGTCAACAATGCCGCGACCTATGCCGGAACGCCTCTGCTGGAGACTTCGGAAGAAGACTGGAATCGCGTCATGGCGGTCAACGCGACCGGCGTGTTCTTCGGCTGCAAGCGTGCGGTCGCGCAGATGTTGGGACAGCCGGCGAAGGGTGAGGTGCGGGGCCGCATCATCAACATCTCCTCCCAGCACGGCATGATCTGCTGCCCTGGCGATGTGGCCTATGGCACGGGCAAGGCCGCAGCCGTCTATCTGACACGCCAGATCGCCGTCGACTACGCCAGCCAGGGCATCGTCTGCAACGCTATTGCGCCCGGCAAGATTGTCACCGGCAACGAAGGCCCGGAATTCGAGGAGTCGCGGCAGGCCTATGCCATGGACCGCACGCCATGGTCGCGTCTGGGCCGGCCCGAGGACATCGCCTCCACGGCGGTCTTTCTGGCCAGCGATGAAGCAACCTATATCACCGGCCACAACATGATGGTCGATGGCGGCTGGATGGCGGGATGATGAATCTGATGAGCAAAGGAATCATGTCATGACCGGATTTCATGCGGGCGAGCGCGATTTTGTCGGCTACGGGCGCAATCCCCCCGATCCCAGGTGGCCGGGCGGCGCAAGGCTCGCGCTCAACTTCGTCATCAACTACGAGGAAGGCTCCGAGATCGCGATTTCCAACGGTGATGCCGATGATGAAGTGACGCTGACCGAAGTCTCCGAACCCATCGTGCCGTCCGGTGTTGCCGATCACGCCGCGCGGTCGATGTTCGAATACGGCAGCCGGGTCGGCTGGTGGCGGCTCTACCGCCTGTTCACCGAACGTGGCATCAAGCCGACCATTTTTGCCTGTGCGGTTGCGCTGGAACGCAATCGCGAAGCGGCTGCGGCGATCCGCGAGGCCGAGCTGGATTTCCTCTGTCACGGCTGGCGCTGGATCGAACACTATCGCCTGGACGAGGAAACCGAGCGACGCCACATCGCCGATGCCGTCGCCTCTCTCCAGCAGACACTCGGTGAACGGCCGTTGGGCTGGTACTGCCGCTATGGACCTTCCGACAACACGCGCCGCCTGCTGATCGAGGAAGGCGGCTTCCTCTACGATTCCGACACCTATAACGACGAACTGCCCTATTGGGTCGATGACGGCAAAGGCGGCCATCATCTGGTCGTGCCCTATTCGCTGACCAACAACGATGGTCAGTATGCGCGGGGCGCTATCGCAACATCAGGCCAGTTCTTCGAGTTCCTCAAAGACGCGTTCGACATGCTCTATGCCGAAGGCGCGACCCATCCCAAGATGATGTCAGTGGGCCTGCATTGCCGCCTGGTGGGACACCCCGCGCGCGCCGCGGGCCTTGCCCGTTTCCTAGATTACGTCGCGTCCTTTGAGGATGTCTGGATTACGCGCCGCCTGGACATTGCGAGGCACTGGCACCAGCACCACCATCCCGGTTCGTGACGGTGCAGGAGTTCAGGCAGCCTGAGAAGACTGATGGATGAAGGCTTCGAAGTCGGCGGCCGGCAACGCCCTGCTGAACAGGAAGCCCTGGGCGCGTTCACAGCCGATGTCATGAAGGAAATCGAGAGTCTGTTCGTTCTCGACTCCTTCTGCGCAGGCACGAAGGCCAAGCTTGTGCGCCAGTTCGACGACGGACTGCACGATCGTGCGTGCTTCCGCGTTCTGGCAAGCCTCCGAAACGAACGAGCGATCAATCTTCAGTTCACAGAATGGCATCTTGTAGAGTTCTGAAAGGGACGAATGCCCGGTTCCGAAATCATCGATGCTCAGTTCAAAGCCCTTGAGCCGCAGACGCATCAGAATGTCCATGGCGTTCTGGACATCCAGGATCTGGGCGTGTTCGGTGATCTCGAGCGTGATCTTCTCTGGCGGTGCGCCGTTGCCTCGGGCGATGTCGATCAGTTTGTCGGGCAAATCCAGGTCATCGAGCAGGCCGGGGTCAAGGTTGATCGCAACCGATAAATCCAGTCCCTTGCGTTCCCATGTTCCCAGTTGTTCGGTGACCTGGTTGGCGACCCACCAGGTGAGCCGATCCATGGCATCGTCCTTGACGACGGTCGGCAGGAACCTGCTGGGCAAAATCAGCCCCTGATCATCGTCCAGCCATCGTACAAGCGATTCAGAGCCAATCGGTTTTGGCTGGCCTGTATGCAGCAGGTCCAGGGTCGGCTGCTAGTGAACAATCAGCGCACCGTTATCAAGCGCGGTCAGCGCCTGCTGGCTCGACAAGCCAGGGGTTTCCCCGACCGGGTGGCTCAGAAGTTCAGCGAACATCGTAAAATCAAGAGGTTTGCCAAGGCCGCCGACCACGTTCAGCCCAAGTTCGCGCCCCAGCATGACGGCAGAGGAGAGAACACGCGCATCCGAACCGCTGGCAAGAATGATCCGCGCGGTACAGTTGACTTCATTCAGGCGGCGCAGGACTTCAATTCCGTCAAGGCCGGGCATCTGCAGTTCGAGAATGATCGTCTCTGGCGGATTTTCCCGAATGCTGCCGATCACAGCCAGTGCGTCTGCACATTCCAGAACCGAAAACCCGTTGGTCTCGACGATGTCGCGCATCAGATCGCGCACATCGTCGTCGTCGTCGACGATCAACACATGGCGTTGGGTGGCATCAGACATGACGAGCCTGCGAGTGATCGTGCAGAATACAAGCACAGGGTGCAGGCGGATCGGGGCGGTGCGCCGCCCCGGACTCGCCGCAGACATGCATGGTTTGCTCTTTCGCGCAGACATGGAGCGCGATTTGGGCGTTGTCCACGTCGCAGGTGGTGGACGGCAGGGCATGGGCAAGCCTGCCATGCAACGTGGCCATGTCAGCGAAAGGCACTGTGTGCGACTTCGAAATCTCGTTCCCCAATTCAGGCAGAGTGCACGACGTGAGGTTGTGTGAGCTCATATCAGTTCAGCAAAGGAAGCGCGCAAACGAGCCATGCAGCATCATCAATACGCTGCTGATTCGGCTTGCACTGTGATCGGGGTCACACAAGTAAATGTATGAAGATTATTACATTTTCCTGCAGTGCAACCTGCGTTCCTGCTGGTTATCCGCCCTAAGGGGCACCCAGTTCCGCCTCGTTGAAGGATACACCCTGAGGTAGCAGGATCGTCAGATCAGGACTGGGATCCAGGCTCACGGTGCCTGAGTCGGTCGTCAGGTCGACGACATGCCCGCCAACGCTGTGATCGTCGCTGAGATAGTGCAGGTGCCAGACCGGTGCGTTGATGTTGCCCAACCAGTCCGGGAACCAGTAGCCGGCCATGGTTCCGGTCTGGTTCGTGAGATGCCACACGGCCTGGTCGGCGAGTGCCTCGCCCAGCGGCAGATAGGGCTTCTCCTGATGGCGCGGTGCGCGCACGGTCAGGGTGTCGAAGGTGCCGGTGATCATGATCGCAACCGGCGTATTCGCGCTCGTCAGATGCGTGTTCAGCTCATCCGAGAGTGCTTTGAAGTCGAGACCTGCAGGCAGATCAAACGTGATGTCGTGATCAAAGAAGGTCATCACGGCAAAGGGTGTTTCGATATCGGGCGTGACTTCGCTCACGACACCGTCCTCGGTGATGCGCCAGTAGCGTCCGTCGAAACCGACCATCTCACCATCCAGGGCATTGAAGGTGCCGACGCCGAAATCGCCATATTCCGACATCTCGCCATAGGTCATGTCGCCGTCGTAGAGGCCTGCCTTCAGGGCATCGAGTGTCGAGTACTGGGTGATGACATCAGGGTCATGGGCCACAGCAGCGCCCGCCGACAGGGCGACAATCAGGATGCCGGAGCGGAGCAGAGCGTTTGCCATGGTTTTGATCCTTCCCGTTGAACTGGATGATGATGGCCTTTCGGACCAGCCAAAGCAACGCCGGATGACAGCGCAGGGAAGACGCGTTATCAGGCGCGGCCTTCTGGGATTACATTATGCTGCAGCGCCTTTACGACAGAACCATCCAACTGGCCGGCCATCGCCATGCGATCTGGTGGCTGTTTGTGCTGAGCGTTGCCGAGGCGTCGTTCTTCCCGATCCCCATCGAAGCCATGCTGCTGCCGATGATGTTTGCCGCACCGCGCAAGTGCTGGCTTTTTGCTGGTGTCGCCACGGCCGGGACGGTGATTGGCGGGGTGGGCGGTTATGCCATCGGCGCGCTGCTTTATGACACGGTCGGCGAGCCGCTGCTGGCCTTCTATGGGCACGAAGACGCGTATGCCCATTTTTCCGGGCTGTATGGCGAATGGGGCGCATGGATCGTCTTTGCCGGTGGTTTCACGCCCATTCCCTTCAAGGTCGTCACGATCGCTTCGGGCGTTGCGCATCTTGACCTCGTGGTCTTCATCATCGCGTCGATTGTCTCGCGCGGTCTGCGATTTGCCATCGAGGCGGCACTGCTGACCTGGTTCGGTCCGCCGATCCGCAGCTTCATCGAAAAGCGTCTGGCGCTGGTCGCAACCGTGTCCTTTGTCGTCGCGATTGCCGGTTTTGTCGCCGTGAAATGGCTCTTGTAGGCAGAGGTGCGACCCGCCACATGATGCTTCATGGCTGATTCTTCCATCACACGCCTGCTTTCGCGGCCCCGTCTTCTGGGCGGACTTCTGGCGCTGGCCAGTGCCGCCATGCTGGCCGGCGCATTCTATTTCCAGCATGTTGAGGGTCTGCAGCCCTGTCCGCTGTGCATCGCGCAGCGCTGGGCCCATGCCGCATCGCTGGCGCTGGGTCTGATCGCCTTTGCCTTTGCCCGAGACAGCCTTGTGCCCTGGCTGCTGGGCGCGGTCGGCCTGGCGTTTGTGGCCGGTGCGGGCATTGCCGGCTATCACGTAGGGGTCGAACAGCACTGGATCGAAAGTTCCTTCTGTGGTTCGTCGGATCTGCTGGCCGATACGGTCGAGGAGTTGAAGGCGCTGCTGTGGGAAACCGAGATCGTACGTTGCGATGAAATTCCATGGTCGCTCGCGGGCATCTCCATGGCGGGTTACAATCTCATCATCTCGATCGTCCTGGCCGTAGTGGCCTTCATGGGCGCGCATCGGGCACGAAAGGTTCCGGCATGAGCGGCAGCAAGTCCTCCAGAAAGTTGACCGGCGAAGACCTGTTGCCGGGCGACGGTTCGCGTGAAGCGCTGGTCGAAAGCATGATTCGCGTCGACCAGGCCGGAGAATACGGCGCCAAGCGCATCTATGATGGCCAGCTTGCCGTGCTGGGCGGAACACCTGCCGGTGACGTCATCGCCGAGATGGCTGATCAGGAGCAGCGCCACCTCGATCACTTCGACAGGCTCATCGTCGAGCGCCGCGTGCGCCCGACAGTGCTGGCGCCGGTCTGGCATGTCGCGGGTTACGCGCTGGGCGTGGGCTCGGCCCTGCTGGGCGAGAAGGCCGCCATGGCATGCACCGAGGCGGTCGAAAGCGTGATCGACGAACATTATGCCGAACAATCCCGCCGCCTGGGTGACGACGAAGCCCCGCTGCGCACGACCATCGAGGAGTTCCGTGCCGACGAACAGGAACACCACGATACGGCTCTTGAGCATGGCGCGGCCGATGCGCCCGCCCACGAACTGCTGACCGGCGCGGTCCGGACAGGTACGCGCCTGGCGATCTGGCTTTCGACCCGGGTCTAGTTCCGCAGTTCAGCCCGTCTTTTCCACATCCTGCTGGCTTTCGCCCTTCTCGGACTCGCCTTCCTTGAGTTCGGAACCGGCCGTCCCCGTGGCTTTCCTGGTGGTCTTCTTCGGCTTCTTCTCGCCATCGTCGGCGCGTGAATGAATGACGCGTTGCGGGAACGGAATCTCGATGCCCTTGTCGTCGAGCACTTCCTTGAAGGCCTTGTTCAGATCGGTCTTGAGACCCCAGAAATCGGCGGCTGAGCACCACAGGCGCACGGTGATATCGACGGAGCTTTCGCCCAGGCTGGTGACATACATGGCTGGTTCGGGATCGGCACTGACGCGGTCGTCGGCCTGATAGACCTCGCGCAGCGCGTCCATGGCTTCATCGATGCTGTCGTCATAACCGATGCCCATCACGATATCGATGCGGCGGGTCTGATAGACGCTGTAGTTCTTGATCGTGTCAGCCCAGATCTGGCTGTTGGGCACGATGAGCTGGACATTGTCGAGCGTCGCCAGCTCGGTTGTGAAGAGGTTGATCACCTTCACCGTGCCCGAAACGCCGCCCGCCTCGACAAACTGACCAACGGCCAAAGGGCGGAAGAGCAGGAGCATGACGCCTGCGGCAACGTTGGAGAGCGTGCCCTGCATGGCTAGGCCGATGGCCAGACCCGCGGCACCCAGAACCGCGATCAGGCTGGCAGTCTGCACGCCGAACTGGTTGAGCACCATGATGACTGTGAAGGCCAGCACCATGTATTTGACCAGATTGGAGAAAAACCCGGTCAGCGTGGCATCGACGCTCTCGATCTTGTCCAGCGCTCTTACCGTGAGACGGCGCGCCCAGCCCGAAGCCCAGAGGCCGACGATCAGGACGATAAGTGCGCCCACAACGTCGAGTCCATATTCGCTCAGCATGACCAGGGTTTCGGCCCAGACTTCCTTGACGGTTTCGTCCATCGTCATCTCCGCATTCATGTTGTGGCGCGCGTCATACGGAAAACCCCGGGAAATTGCCAGAGTTCCCCCTCGAAATTGGTAGAGTTTTCGGCCTCAGTTTGGGTGTGATGAGGGGGGGGGCCGGGCAAATCTCTGGTTCAACCCCATGCAAAGGAGAAAATGCCGATATGCACACCTAAATCATGTTCCTGATAAGTTCAGATATGGTGGATCTCGAGCAATTGCAAGCTGCGGTCGCGCTGACCACGCCACACCGTCAGTCGCTCTCGAGCTCGCTGTCCCAGTAGAGGTAATCGCGCCAGTCTTCGTGCAGGTAGTTGGGCGGAAAGGCCCGCCCGTTCTCGCGCAGCTGATAGGTCGTGGGCGGTGCCGGCTCCATGATGGGCGGCATGCCGGCCTCACGCGGCGTGCGGTTGGCTTTGCGCATGTTGCAGCCGCTGCAGGCCGTCACGACGTTTTCCCAGCTTGTGCGTCCGCCGCGCGAGCGGGGCACGACGTGATCAAACGTCAGCTCGCGCGTCTCCTGGCGGCTGCCGCAATACTGGCAGGCAAAGCTGTCGCGCAGGAACACGTTGAAACGCGTGAAGGCCGGGCGCTTGTTGAGCGGAATGAACTCGCGCAGCGCAATGACGCTGGGCAGACGCATTTCGAAGCTGGGGGAACGCACGACCTGATCGTACTGCGACAGGGTTTGGACCCGATCCATGAAGACCGCCTTGACCGCATCCTGCCAGGACCAGAGAGACAACGGGTAATAGCTCAACGGGCGGTAATCCGCGTTGAGCACAAGGGCAGGACAGGCTTCCGGCGACTGCACCGGCAGGGTCTCCTTCTTGGGTCTTGGCCGGACCAACATGGACCGGCGCGGGGCATCATAACCGCAACGCCACGGAGGTTAACACCGTAATTTGTCATGGAGATAACAAGTTACCCCAAGATGTGGTGGGGGGTGTTTATCTGTTCCCTCAGGCGCCGGGCGTTCACTCCGTTCGCTTGGCTCACGCCGCTAGCGCGGCGGGGTCGCGGTCGCTCCCCACGGCCCCAAGCGGGGCCTCTCGCCTACACACCACCCCCAAGGGGTGTCATCCCGGACAAGCGAGCAGGGCGAGCGCGATCCGGGATCCCGTCATGACGGGTTTCAAAAGCAACGTGCGGATCGGGATCCCGGCTCAAGGCCGGGATGACACGATTGAGGTGGTTGCGACACGCACCCTGCACTGCCGGTGAGCAGGCATTCGGCGGCGAGAGCGAAGCGGCCGCCGACCGGTGCGACTGCACCGGCGGGCCGGCCAGGCCCGGAAGCCAAGTGAGTGGAGCGAACGCCGGCGAATGAAGCTAAACAAACAAAGCGGAGCGAACGCCGGCGACTGAGGCTAAAAGAGAAAGGCGGAGCGAATGCCGGTGCGCTCCCTACACTCCACATGGAGTCATTCTCCGACTTGATCGGAGAATCCATGCACGGGCTCCAGCCACATGCTCAAAGCACCGTCCGGATGCGCCGCTACAGCATGGGTCCTCCGGTCAAGCCGGAGGACGACAAGAGAGGGGGAGGGGTCGCAGTACTGTGAACTATGAACCCCTCGGACCTCCACGCTTGCCTTGGCGCGTGTTCCGAATATGGTTCAGCATCCACAGCCGCTCTCTTTCACCAGTCACGGAAACCGATCATGGCCGCAGCGCTCGACGGGATTGTCGTTCTTGATATGTCACGCATTCTGGCCGGGCCGTGGAGCGGTCAGGTCCTGGCCGATCTGGGCGCCACGGTGATCAAGGTCGAACGGCCTGGAGCAGGCGACGACACACGAAGCTGGGGTCCGCCCTATCTGAAAGATCAGGACGGCAACGATACCTCCGAAGCGGCCTACTATCTGGGTGCGAACCGGGGAAAGCAGTCGATCACGCTCAACATCGCCACGCCTGAGGGCGAGGCGATCATCAAGGAGCTGGCGGCGCGCGCCGATGTGCTGATCGAGAACTACAAAATGGGTGGGCTTGCCAAATATGGTCTCGATTACGCCAGCCTGAAGGAGTCCAACCCTGGACTGATCTATTGCTCCATCACCGGCTTTGGCCAGACCGGACCCTATGCCCCGCGTGCTGGTTATGACTTCGTCATCCAGGGCCTGTGCGGCTTCATGTCGATCACGGGCGAACGCGACGACCTGCCCGGCGGCGGCCCGCAGAAGGCCGGCGTGGCGATCACCGATCTGACGACCGGGCTTTACAGCACCATCGCGATCCTGGCCGCGCTGAACCACCGCAACACCACCGGCGAAGGCCAGTACATCGACATGGCTCTCGCCGACAGCGCCATTGCCCTGATGGCCAACATGAACATGAACTATTTGACCAGCGGCGTGCCGCCCAAGCGTTACGGCAACGCCCATCCCAACCTGCTGCCCTATCAGGTGTTCGACACCGCCGATGATCCCATCATCATCGCCATCGGCAACGACGGTCAGTTCCGCCGCTGGTGCAATCTGGCGGGCGCGCCCGAACTGGCCGATGACGAACGGTTCGTCACCAACCCGCAGCGCATCCGTCATCGCGATGAGTTGATCCCGCTGGTGATCGACCTCATGAAACAGCAGCCGCGCGCCTGGTGGGTGGAAAACCTGGAGAAGGAGGGTGTGCCCTATGGCGTGGTCAACAACTTCCAGCAGGTCTTCGAGGACCCCCATGTCCAGGCCCGCGGCATGAAGTTCGAGATGGAACACCCCACTGCGGGAACCATCCCCATGGTGCGGAGCCCCGTGAACCTGGAAGGCTCCCCCCCGGTCTACAACCGCCCGCCCCCGACCCTGGGCCAGCACACCGACGAAGTGCTCAAAGACGTGCTGGGCAAGTCCGACAAGGAAATTGCCGCGTTGCGCGAGGCGGGGGTTGTCTAGGCTCACCTGATTTCGCACAAAGCGTGTGAACGGCTAGACTGTCTCGCAGACAAGTTGGAGCCAATATGCGCCCTGTGACGATCCTTGGTGGCCTTCTGATGGTGATCGCGATGACGGTCCCCTCATGGGCCTATGAGATCGATCCGGAACTGGGCTTGGTACCGCTCGATGCATATGTGCAGCAGTACAAGAACGGGGATCAGCAGGGTGCGCTAAGTGCGCTCGAAGCTGAATCGACCCTACTGATGGAACGTTTTGCAGATCCTGTTGCCCCATGGGCCGAAGAGTCACCGACGGATGAGGCTCTGGCAGCCAAGAGTCTCGTTCTCGTCAACGCCGCTACGATGCAGTTGATCGCGTGTTTTCTGGAATCCGGGTTGCTCGACGATCCTGAACAGGAAGGACCATGCCCTCATCAGGAAACGTATCCCTGGCCGGAGCACATATCGTTCATATCGGGTGCGCTCGCACAATCCTTTGTGGGCGAAGCGTTCGAGAGCCGGCCAACAGGGTTTCCTAGCCCTATGAACCCATCGATTCGGACGCGGCTCATGTTTACTGGAATCCATGAATCGCGCGCGGCCGCGCTCTGTAGTTTTTATCTTGCGCTTGATGGTTTTGGCGCAGCGCGCCGGTTGAGAAACCAATTGATGGATCAGACCGGTTCGAAATTGCAGGAACAAGCGCGATTTGTGAGGGAACGAAACGATGGCTTGCCGGACTCTCAAGCTCTGCTCTCGACGGATGGTTCTCGCTCATTTCACAGGGCTTGCAATGATCGTTATCGGACCGCCAGCGATGACGGCCCAGTCATGGCCTATGAAGCTGTGTTGGCCATGATGACGGAGGAGTACGATGCCGGGGTGCATGCTGCAGTGGCGGCGCTCTCCAGCCCGTTGCCTCTCGCAACCACAAATCCCTATGAACATCCGCTGCTTTGGGGACTTGCACTGCAGCACCAGGTCTCACCGGGGACAGATGACCCGCTCTTGAATCATGTTGCGGCACAGGTGGGAGGGGAACTTGGTGAGGAGACAGCGTCGATCATCGCGCTTTACCAGGGTGCTTTGCCCGATGACGACACGCTCAACGCGTTCATCATCAAGTTCGAGAACGCATGTTCAGGTGTTGCCTGCGACTACTTTCTTGCAACCTATCTTGAGCGGCTCGGTTTTCAGCATGAGGCAGGAGTGGTTCATCGGCGTGGACTGGAACAGTGCGGTGAGACACGATCCGTGATCTGTTCGGCGCTCCGCAGTCTGGCGAATTGAACCAAGCATGATCCCCCACGCTCTCCCCATCGGCGCGACCGTTCAGGACTCCTATCGCTTCGTCTCGGAACACCTGCGGTTGCTGATGCAGCTTGGGCGGGGGCCGGCAGTGGTGGCGTTGCTGCTTTCGGGCCTGCTGGGGCTGGATTCGGGGTTTCAGGTGACGCCGATTTACGCCATTGCCAATGTCGTGGCCTATGGCTGGTTTGCCTTTTACGTCTTCCGCATCGTGCTGCTGGGGCCAGACAGGGCGCACACGCCCGCACCGCCGCGCAGTTCGGGGGAGGCCGCGGCAACGGTGCGCTCGCCCATGACGGGTTTCATGGGCCGCGCGCTTGCCCTGGGGGCCGGCGCCATGGGCGTGTTTTTCCTGCTCACCGTGGTGATCACGGTACCGCTCACCCTGCTGGATCATGCCGGCACCAGCCAGCCTGTCGCCATGCAGGAACCGGCCTATCAGGTGATCGACATGCTGCTGATCTCGGCGGTGATGTTCTCCCTGCCGGTCGGTATTCCCCTGGCGCGGTTTTCACCGGCCCTGGCGGCGGCGGCGATCGACCGGGATACCGGGTTTGGCGTGGCCTGGCGCATCTCGCGCGGCTACGGCCTGCGGCTCACCCTGATCTGGATCCTGCTCGCGGGACCATTTTTCTTCGGCTATGCGCTGCTCAACGTCGCCCTGGAACAGGTGACCGAGATGACCGGCGGCAGCCTGGGCGCAAGTCTTGTGACACTCCTGCTCATCACCGCCATCGGCATGACGGTGACCGCCCTGCTGTCCTTCGCCACGGCCCGGGGTTGGCAGGCGATGACGGTGGATCGGGACAAGGTTGATGCCACGCTGGCCGCCGATGCGGGATAGGGCATTCATGACCGGAAAGGGTTACGCATGACAACCGGGTTCGGAAGGCTGCTGCACGAGGGGTTCACGGCGACGCTGCGGGATCGTCAGGGCTTGCTGATGTTCGCACTGCCAGCGGCCCTGTTGCTGGCCCTGGCCTGGACGGTCATGGACCGTATCGAGATCAACAGCACGGCGGTCTCGGTCGCCGTGGAACTGGGCCTGGCCTATATCGCGTATTTCTGGCAGCGGCGTTATCTGGTGGGGCCTGATCTGAAGGTTCTCCAGGGGGAGGAACGGCGCGAACAGCAGCGCGAGATCAACAAAATGGCCGGGCGGTTTGTCGGCCGCGCGGCGGTTTACTACATCACTCTGACGATCCTGGCGCTGATCATCAGTTTCCCGATTTTCATTCCGTTTCTCCAGGAAGACGATCCCCAGACGGTGTTTGTCTTTGTCGTCATTGTGCTGGGTGTCATTGCCTTGCTGATGATCGTCAGCGCCCGTTTCCTGCTCGCTTTTCCCGCCTGCGCGGCGGGTGTCCGCATGGGCTGGGGCGAGGCCTGGCGTCTGGGCCGGGGACACGGCCTGCGCCTGGGCGTTGTGGTCGTGCTGTTCGGCTTGCCCATGGCCATCTATGCCGTCGGCTGGGTCCTTCTCCTGCCCGAAGCCTTTCAGGCCAGCCTGGCAGGCCAGGGCCTCTTCAATGCCGGGATCGCCGTGCTGCGCATCGGCGGCATGTTCATGGGCCTGACCAGCGCGGCCTATCTCTACCGTCAGCTCACAGCCAGGGTGGATGCCGAGGTCTTTGATTGATGTAGGCTGACCTGAAGCGGTTCAGCCTGGAGGAATTGCCATGACGGTCGTGACCGAGTTTGCCCATGACGTGAAGGTACTGGAGAAGGACGTCTGGATTCCGTTGAAACGGGGCGTGAAGCTGGCGGCGCGGATCTGGATGCCCGTCAATGCCGGGCCGGGGTTCAAGGTGCCTGCGGTGCTGGAGTACATCCCCTATCGCAAGCGCGACATGACGCGTCCGGGTGATGAACCCAAGCATGCCTATTTCGCAGGGCACGGTTACGCCAGCGTGCGGGTCGATCTGGCTGGTGCCGGTGACAGTTTTGGCAAGCAGGCAGATGAGTATTCAAAACAGGAACTCTCCGACGGCAAGGAGGTGATCGCCTGGCTCGCAAAGCAGGCATGGTGCACGGGCAAGGTCGGCATGTTCGGCATCTCCTGGGGCGGCTTCAATTCGCTTCAGGTCGCGGCTCTGCGCCCGCCAGCGCTCAAGGCCATCGTCACGTCCTGTTCGACCGACGACCGTTACGCCAACGACATGCACTATTCCGGAGGCTGTCTGCTGAACGATCAGTTGGACTGGGGCACGACGTTTTTCTCGATCCTGCCGCTGCCCGGTGATCCCGAGATCATGGGGCCGGGCTGGCGCAAGAACTGGATGGAGCGGCTGGAGGACATCGCCTGTCCGCCGGAAACATGGATGAAACATCAGACGCGCGATGGGTTCTGGAAACACGCTTCGGTCTGCGAGGACTACAGCCGCATTCAATGTCCGGTCTTTGCCGTGGGCGGCTGGCTGGACGGTTACACCGACGCCATCCCCCGTCTGCTGAAGAACCTGAAGGTGCCGCGCCTGGGGCTGATCGGCCCGCATGCGCATCAGTGGGGCCAGTCACAGCGCGCGCCGGGTCCGGCCATCGGCTTCCTGCAGGAAATGCTGCGCTGGTGGGATCACTGGCTGAAGGGCGAGGAGACCGGCATCATGGACGAACCCATGATGCGCGCCTGGATGCAGGAGGACATCCCCGCCAGGCCCTGGTACGCCGATTGTCCCGGCCGCTGGGTCGGCGAGGAGAACTGGCCCAGCAAACGCATCGGGCGTGAGCGATTCCACCTCAACGCCGATGGCCTCAGCGCAAGGAAGGGCAAGAACGTGCCGCGCGTTTCAACCTCGCCCCAGACCCTGGGCCTGGCCGGTGGCGAATGGTGCCCCTATGGCACGGGTGGCGAGGGGCCGGAGTTTCCCGGCGACCAGCGTTTCGACGATGGCGCTTCGCTCTGTTTCGACGGTGTGCCACTGAAACGGAAACTGGAGATTCTGGGCGCGGCCAGTGTCACGCTGGACCTCAGCGTCGATAAACCCACCGCCTTCGTCTGTGTGCGTCTGAACGATGTGAAGCCGGACGGCTCGGTTGCGCGTGCGGCCTATGGCGTGCTGAACCTCACGCACCGGGACGGGCACGACAAGGTCAAACCTCTGGTGCCGGGCAAACGCTACAAGGTGACGGTGCCGCTCAGCGACACGGCTTACAGCTTTGGCAAGGGGCACCGGGTGCGCGTGGCGGTCTCAACGACCTACTGGCCGATGATCTGGCCTTCGCCGGAGCCGGTTGCGCTGACGCTCCATACCGGCACCAGCACGCTCGACCTGCCCGTGCGTCCGGCACAGGGCGGGCCGAAGCTCAAACCGTTCCTGCCGCCCGAGGAAGCCGCCCCCATGGCCGCGACCCAAATCAGCGCCGTGCCGTCACGCAACACCGTGACGCGCGATGTGCTGACCGGGCGTGTCGAGGTGCTTTCGGAACGCGGCGGCGGGGTCTACCGGATCGAGGACCACGGCATGGAATTCGGGCGCAACACGACCGAACGCATGGCAATCACCGAAGGCGACCCGCTCTCTGCCGAAACCGAGGTCACCCTGACCAGCCACATGAAACGCGGCGACTTCCAGGTCGACGTGAAGGCCCGCACCCATCTCCGCGCCACCGGCGACACCTTCACGCTGACCGCCGATCTGGACGTCTGGGAAGGCAACGACCGCATCCTGGCCAAGAGCTGGTCGGTGCCGATCAAGCGCCATGGAATCTGAGAAGGTGATCTTTGCTGAGCCCGGTGCGGCTGAACCGCCACCGGTAACGGTCGACGGGTTGATCCTGGGGGCGCTTCGGAATCTATGGGCCGACAAGGCAGGGTTGCTGATCTATGCGGTGCCGCTCATCGCGCTCTGGACGCTCAATGGTTATCTCGCAGTTCCCGAAATATCGGGCCCGGTGGCCGATCTCGTGGTGTTCGTCTCGGTCTGCGCTGGATTCTTCTGGCTTCGCCGCTTGCAGCTGGGTCGTGGTGCCGAGTGGCAAGCACCGTATCCGGGAGGCAAGTCCAGTTTCCGATCCCTGCCGCTGTTCGGTTTCCTGTTTGCTGTCGCTGGCTACGTGTTGTGCCTGATTGTTCTCTGTATCCTGATTGGTTTGGCTGCCCTAGCGGCGGCCGGTGTCATGATGAGCCTGGAGAACTTTGCACCAATGAACCTGAATCTCTCCATTCGTTTCGTCGAAGGACGCCTTGTGACGAACTTGGTATCCCTGCCGGTTCTGGTCATGTCGATTTTTCTCACAGCGCGCTGTCTTTCGATGTTGTCGGATCGGGCGTTGAGTCGCGTTGAGCGCAATCGCATGGTGCGCAGGCCGACGATCGGGACCCGCGCATGGTTGCCTCTCGGGATTGCTGTAGTGGCGATCATGATGCCGTGGCTGTTGTTCTCGGCTGCGAGAGCTGAGGGTTTGTTCCTTGGTGTGATGACTTCGGACACCGGCTTGTTTGCACTGGCGCTACTAGAGGCGGAGCTGAGCGTTGCAACCATGCTGACACTTTTGCTCTGTATCGATTCCGTCTTTGGATGGCGAACCCATGGTGGTGAGGAACGATGATCCACCAGACCTATGTCACCCCGGACGGTGCGAAACACTGATCCGGGGCCGAGGGGAGCGACTGCGACCCCGCCGCGCATGCGGCGTAAGCCAAGAGAGTGGAGCGAACGCCCGGCGCGTGAGGGAACAAACAAAAACCAAGCCTGCGCGGCCATCCACAGCGCCGCGACCCTACCCCGTGCTCAGCCCCTTGAGATAGGTCACCGCGAAATGGTGGGCCAGCGCCTCGGCGCTACCGGCGCCACTGTGGGCAAGGCCGCTGTTGCGCGCGAGCGAGATGATGCCGTGGAGGCCGGCCCACAGGGTGCGGGCGGCGGTGATCCGGTCTGCTTCGCTGAGGCCAAGCGGCGTCAGCGCACGCTCGACGCGGGCAAGGCCACCGGCGATCTGCTGGGCAAAATTCTCGGGAAACGGACTGCCGCCGGGCAGGCTGAGGTCGAACAGGCTGCGCCACAGGGCCGGTTCGTCACGTTCATAGGCGAGATAGGCATCGACCAGGGCCAGGACATCCTGTTCGACCTTGCCGGTCATGATGATGGCGTACAGGCGTTCCAGGATCTCTGACAGGACGAGGCTCTTCAGCGCGACGATAAGCGCGTCGAGATTGTCGAAGAGCTGATAGATCGTGCCCGGCGAATAACCGATGTCGCCGGCGATTCGGCGCGCGGTGATGGCTTCGGGCCCGTCCGTGGCGGCAACATGACGCGCGGCATCAAGCATCATCTGATGCAGTTCCTCGCGCGTATGATCGGACCGGCGTGCCACGGTTCAGGCCGCGCCCCCGGCTTCCCTGAAGGCATTCTTGAGGAAGCTGGCGCCGGCTTCGAGCGCACCGGGGTCAATGCCGTGGCCGACGCCGGGGCTGGTATGCCATTGGGCCGGCACGTCGTGTTCGGCAAGGCCTGCCACGGCCTGCTGCAGGGAGGCATAGGGAACGACCGGGTCGGCATCGCCGTGACAGAGCAGCATGGGTGGGCGGCTCCTGATTTCGGCAGCGATGTTGTCGGCATCGATCAGCATGCCGGAATAGCCGACCACACCGGCCACCGGTTTCTCGCGGCGCAGGGCGACGTGGATGGCCATCATGCAGCCCTGGCTGAAACCGACGAGGGCGAGGTTGCTGTCATCGAGCTTCAGGCGTTCCAGCTCGGCATCCAGATAGGCGTTGATCAGCTCTGCGGCACGATCGTAGCCGGCCTTCAGCTTCTCGGGACGCTCGTCCATGAAGCTGTACCACTGGCGGCCCATGGGATTCTGATCGCAGGGATCGGGCGCATTGGGGCTGGTGAAGCGGGCATGGGGCAGGGCGGGTTGTAGCGCCGGAGCCAGCCCGATGAGGTCGTTGCCGTCGGCACCCCAGCCGTGGAGCAAGACGACAAGCTGACGGGGTTCGCCACTGCGCGGCGGTACGACGGGTCCAGACAGCATCATGGGTCATGTCCTTGAGATGATTTCTGAGGCCAACATGATGAGCGCGGCCTTGCCTGTCCAGTCTGTCGATCATGTCGGCGCAACCTGAGACAATCTTGCCTTGGGGTGAGCAGAGACCTATGACCGAGGGGCCATGCTGGTTCTCTTTCTCAAAAGCCTCGTCATCGGGCTGGCCGTTGCCGCACCCATGGGGCCGATCGGAATCCTGATCGTGCGCCGCACCCTGGTGCGCGGGTTTGCCGGGGGCCTGGAAGGTGGCGCCGGTGTCGCTGCGGCAGACGGCGCCTATGCGGCCATGGCCGCGTTCGGCCTGACGGCAGTGACGGCGCTGCTGGTCGATCTACAGCTGTGGCTGCAACTGGGCGGTGGCCTCGTCCTGCTGTGGCTGGGCTGGCGTATTCTGCGCCGACCGGTGCCGCAGGAGGATGCTGATGAAGGCCGCGTCGGCGGTGGCTTCTTCACCCTCTTCGTGTTGACCCTGGCCAACCCGGCAACGATCCTTTCCTTTTTCGCGATCTTCGCGAGCCTGGGCCCCCTGA
>CALIUG010000017.1 GCA_938048755.1 uncultured Alphaproteobacteria bacterium | reverse complement strand
GGCAGTGGAGAAGCTTCTGGGTATCGAGGTTCCTGCGCGCGGCCAGTATGTCCGTGTCCTGTTCTCGGAAATTACGCGCCTTCTGAATCATCTGCTCAACGTCACGACCTTTGCCATGGATGTCGGAGCCCTTACGCCGGCGCTGTGGGCGTTCGAAGAGCGCGAGCGGTTGATGGAGTTTTATGAAGGTGTGTCGGGCGCGCGCATGCACGCGGCGTACTTCCGCCCCGGTGGCGTACATCGTGACCTGCCCGCAGGCATGGAGAAAGAGATCGACGACTACGTCGATACTCTGCCGCGCGTCATTGGTGACATCGAACATCTGCTGAACGAGAACCGAATCTTCAAGCAACGCACCATCGACATCGGAATGGTGTCGCAGGAAGACGCGGTCAACTGGGGCTTCAGCGGTCCCATGCTGCGATCCGCGGGCGTGCCTTGGGATCTGCGCAAGACTCAGCCCTATGACGCCTACGGCGACATGGATTTCGACATTCCCGTTGGGACGACCGGCGATTGTTTCGAACGCTATATGGTCCGCCTTGAGGAAATGCGTCAGTCCATTCGCATCGTCAAACAATGCATCGCCAACATGCCGTCGGGACCGGTCAAGACGACCGACCCCAAGGTTTCGCCGCCTTCGCGTGGTGACATGAAGACCTCGATGGAAGCGCTAATCCATCACTTCAAGCTCTATACCGAGGGGTATCACGTCCCTGAGGGTGAGGTGTATGCCGCGGTCGAGGCGCCCAAGGGAGAGTTCGGCGTGTTTCTGGTCTCCGATGGCGGCAACAAGCCCTATCGCTGCCGGATTCGCGCGCCTGGATTCCTCCATCTGGCGTCCACCGACTTTCTCTGCAAGGGCCATATGCTGGCCGACGCTGCCGCGATCGTGGGCAGCATGGATATCGTGTTCGGGGAGATCGACCGATGAGTCTCGCACGCGGACGCCCCAGTGCGCTCGATCATCAGCCTGAGAGCTTTGCCTTCACGGCCGAGAATGTGGAGAAGGCGCAGGCCATCATTGCGAAGTATCCGACTGGTCGTCAGCAGAGCGCGGTCATGCCGCTGCTCGATCTGGCCCAACGCCAGGAAACCTGGGTCTCGATTGCCGCCATGGATGTCATTGCCGACATGCTCGAGATGCCGGCGATCCGCGTTTACGAGGTCGCAACGTTTTACACGATGTTCAACCTGGAACCGGTCGGCGAGTATCTGCTCCAGGTCTGCACCACGACGCCCTGCATGCTTCGCGACAGCGATGCCATTGTCGAGGCTTGTCAGAAGCACTTGGGCATCGGCTGGGACGAAACGACACCCGATGGCAAGTTCACGTTGAAGGAAGTCGAGTGTCTTGGGGCATGCGTCAATGCGCCGATGATCCAGATCAACGACGACTTCTACGAAGACCTGGACGCTGAGAAGGTGGTTTCGCTCCTTGATGCCCTGCGTGAGGGCAAGGTGCCGCCCATGGGGCCGCAGAACGGGCGGCGTTCGTCAGAGCCGGAAACCGGCACGACGACATTGCAGGGTGAGGGCTGAGACATGTTGCAGGACAAGGATCGCATCTTCACCAATCTCTATGGATTTCACAGTCCGGACCTGGATGCTGCCAGGAAGCGTGGCGACTGGGATGGCACCAAGGGTTTCATCCAGCAGGGACCGGATTGGATTATCGATGAGATCAAGAAATCCGAACTGCGCGGTCGCGGCGGTGCGGGTTTCCCGTCAGGGCTGAAATGGTCGTTCATGCCCAAGGAGCGCCCTGAGGGACAGCCGGCCTATCTGGTCGTCAATGCCGACGAGAGTGAGCCTGGCACCTGCAAGGATCGTGACATCATGCGTCACGACCCTCACAAGCTGATCGAAGGCTGTGTCATTGCCGGCTGTGCCATGCGCGCGGTTGCCGCCTATATCTATATACGTGGCGAGTTCTATAACGAGGCTGTTGCCCTCCAGAAGGCGATCGACGAGGCCTATGACGCAGGTCTGATCGGAAAGAACGCCTGTGGTTCAGGTTTCGACTTCGATGTCTACCTGCATCGCGGTGCAGGTGCCTACATTTGCGGTGAAGAGACAGCGCTGCTCGAAAGCCTGGAAGGCAAGAAGGGCCAGCCGCGTCTGAAGCCTCCATTCCCGGCCATGGCGGGCCTTTATGGCTGCCCCACGACCGTGACGAACGTGGAAACCGTTGCTGTTTCACCGACCATCCTGCGACGCGGCGGTGACTGGTTTGCTGCATTGGGGCGACCCAAGAACACGGGCACCAAGGTCTTCTGCATTTCAGGGCACGTGAACACCCCGTGCAACGTCGAAGAAGAAATGGGCATTCCCCTGCGCGAGCTCATTGAGAAGCACGCCGGTGGTGTGCGCGGCGGATGGGATAATCTTCTGGCGGTCATTCCCGGCGGTTCATCGGTTCCCTGCATGCCCAAGCCCACCTGTGACGAGATCCTGATGGATTTCGACAGCCTGCGTGAGGTGAAGTCGGGATTGGGGACCGCGGCAGTGATCGTGATGGACCAGTCGACCGACATCGTCCGCGCGATCTGGCGCCTCTCCAAGTTCTACAAACACGAAAGCTGCGGGCAGTGCACGCCGTGCCGGGAAGGCACGGGCTGGATGATGCGTGTTCTGGGCCGGATGATCGAAGGGCGCGCGACCATCGACGAAATCGACATGCTCCAGGAAGTCACGACCCAGGTGGAAGGTCACACGATCTGCGCACTGGGCGATGCGGCTGCCTGGCCGATCCAGGGTCTGATCCGGCACTTCCGGCCAGAACTGGAACGTCGCATCCATGCCTATCGCGGTACGACCGCGATTGCGGCGGAATAGGGAAGGGATCATGAGCGACACCGTCAAAGTCACGATCGACGGCCAGGAACTGGAGGTCGACAAGCGTCTGACCCTCCTGCAGGCCTGCGAACTCGCCGGTGCCGAGGTTCCGCGTTTCTGTTTCCATGATCGTCTTTCCATTGCCGGCAACTGCCGCATGTGCCTGGTGGAAGTCGAAAAGGCCCCCAAGCCCGTCGCATCCTGCGCTCAGCCTCTGATGGACGGCATGGTCGTTCACACACGCGGCCCTGTTGCCAGCAAGGCGCAGAAGGGCGCGATGGAGTTCCTGCTGATCAACCATCCGCTGGATTGCCCGATCTGCGACCAGGGCGGTGAATGCGACCTGCAGGATCAGGCCATGGGCTACGGCAAGGGCATCAGCCGGTTTGATGAGCAGAAGCGCTCTGTTCAGGAAAAGGACTTCGGCCCCCTCGTGAAGACCTTCATGACCCGCTGCATTCATTGCACGCGTTGTGTCCGCTTCATGGAAGAGGTCGCCGGCGCCCCGGAACTCGGCATGACCGGTCGTGGCGAAGACAGCGAGATCACGACCTATATCGAGAACGGCATCGACAGCGAACTCTCGGGCAACATCATAGACCTTTGCCCTGTCGGTGCGCTCACCTCAAAGCCCTATGCGTTTGTGGCGCGACCCTGAGAGCTGAAGAAGACCGAATCCATCGACGTCATGGATTCCGTCGGCAGCAACATTCGCATCGATGCGCGCGGCCGCGAAGTCATGCGCGTGCTGCCGCGTCTGCATGAGGACGTGAACGAAGAATGGATCTCCGACAAGACACGCTTTGCTATGGACGGCCTGACGCGGCGCCGTCTCGATACGCCTTATGTGAAACGCGATGGCAAGCTGCAGGCCACGACCTGGGAGATTGCGCTCAAAGAAGTTGCAGAGCGACTCGGTGGACGTGATGGCGGCAAGATCGCGGCCATCGCTGGCGATCAGGTCGATTGCGAGACGATGTTTGCTGCCAAGTCCCTTCTCGATGTGATCGGCTCGCCCCATCGTGATTGCCGCCAGGATGGCATGGCGGTCGATCCTGCCGTGCGCTCTTCCTATCTCTTCAACACCACGATTGCCGGTATCGAAGAGGCTGATGCCTGCCTGTTGATCGGTTGCAATCCGCGTCACGAGGCAGCGCTGGTCAACGCGCGCCTTCGCAAGCGCTGGATGCGTGGTGGTTTCAAGGTTGCATCGGTTGGCCCGCAGCTTGATCTGACCTTCCCGGTCACCAACCTGGGTGCCGGGCCGGAAAGCCTGCAGCAGGTCATCGACGGCAAGGACGGTTTTGCAGACATCCTGAAGAACGCAGAGCGCCCCATGATCGTTGTCGGCGCTGGCGCTCTGTCGCGCGGCGACGGAGCAGCAGTTCTCGCTGCCGCGCACGCCCTGGCGCAATCCGTTGGCGCGGCGTCCGACGACTGGAACGGCTTCAATGTGCTTCACACGGCTGCTTCCCGTGTTGGTGGCCTTGATCTGGGTTTCGTCCCCGGACCGGGTGGTCGCGACACTGCCGGTATCCTCGACGCTGCCGGATCGGGCGACATCGATACCGTGATTCTCCTGGCTGCTGACGCCATCGATACCGCGGCGTTGAAGAAGGCTTTCGTCATCTACATCGGCCATCACGGCGATGCCGGGGCCAGTGTGGCCGATATCATTCTTCCTGGTGCGGCCTATACGGAGCGTGACGGCACCTATGTCAATCTGGAAGGCCGACCTCAGCGAGCAGCCAGGGCTGTGTTTGCACCCGGTGAAGCCCGCGAAGACTGGCGCATCCTCCGTGCGCTGTCGGGCATGATGGATCAGCCTCTGCCATTCGATACGCTGGATCAGTTGCGCGACGCCATGATCGCCGCAGTACCGCATCTGGGCGCGATTGACGAGATTGCTCCGGCACCGACTGGTGAATGCGGGACCTCCGGTGCCATGAGCTCCGAAGCGTTTGTTTCACCGATTACTGATTTCTATCAAACCTGCAGCATCAGCCGTGCATCGGCGACAATGGCAAAGTGTACGCAAGCATTTGTCACGCCAGCGGCGGCGACAGGTACGGGGGACTGACGCATGATGTTCCTTGAAACCTGGGTCTGGCCGCTGGTCATCATCGTCTTGTCGATTCTGGCAATCCTGATTCCTGTATTGCTTTCCGTGGCTTACCTGACCTATGCCGAACGCAAGGTGATGGCGGCCATGCAGTTGCGGCGCGGCCCCAACGTGGTCGGGCCGTTCGGTCTGCTTCAGCCGATTGCCGACGGATTGAAGCTGTTCCTCAAGGAAACGATTGTTCCCAGCAGCTCCAACAAGGTCGTCTTCATCATTGCGCCGATGATCACCTTCATCCTCGCCATGGTCGGCTGGGCAGTGATCCCGTTTGGTGAATCGGCGTCGGGTATCTGGGTTCTTTCCAATATCAATGTCGGCATTCTCTACCTCTTTGCCGTCTCGTCGCTGGGTGTCTACGGCATCATCATGGCCGGTTGGGCATCCAACTCGAAGTATGCCTTTCTCGGTGCGTTGCGTTCTGCCGCCCAGATGGTGTCCTACGAAGTCTCGATTGGTTTTGTCCTGGTCGCGGTTCTGATCTGTGTGGGTTCGCTGAACCTCGCTGATGTTGTTCTGGCGCAGAAGGGATCGGGTTTCTGGAATTGGTACTTCCTGCCGTTGTTCCCGATGTTCATCATC
>CALIUG010000016.1 GCA_938048755.1 uncultured Alphaproteobacteria bacterium | reverse complement strand
TCGGCGTGCTGCTGATCGTCCAGCCAGGCATGGGCGTGCGCCACTGGATGTACCTGCTGCCGCTCGTCGACGCCCTGTTCTCGGCGATCTATGTCATCCTCACCCGCATGGTCGGAAAGGATGACGGCGCCTGGACCTGCCTGTTCTACAGCGTTGCAGCCAGCGCGGTGCTGTTCGCCATTCCGCTGCCCTTCGTCTGGGTCAATCCCACCATGATGCAATGGGCGCTACTGCTGGCTGCGTCAGGCTTCGGGCTGGTCGCGCATTTCTGCCACATCCGCGCCTATTCCCTGGGTGAATCATCCCTGCTGGCGCCGCTCTCCTACATCCACATCGTGTTTACAACCGGTGCGGCCTTTGCGGTCTTCGGTACATTTCCGGACCCGCTCGCGGCTGGTGGCATTGTCATGATTGTGGGCGCAGGGCTCTACATCCTGCACCGCGAAACCGTACGTCGCGGCAGACCCAGGCCGGTCGCCACGCCGGGCGTCGACTGATCAGTATTCGATAACCTTGATCTCGAGTTCGCGTTCGCCCTTGGGCGTCTTGAACTCGACATCATCGCCGACTTCCTTGCCCATCAGGGCACGCGCGATGGGGCTCTTGATCGAGATGCGGCCCTGATCGAGATCCGATTCGTGCTCGCCCACAATCTGATAGGTCGCCTCTACCTCGGTCTCGAGATCAACCACGGTAACGAAGGCGCCGAACCCGATCTTGCTCGAAGGCTGCTTCTTGGGGTCGACGATCTGGGCTTCGCCCAGCACAGCCTCAAGATGCCGGATGCGCGCTTCGGCCATGCCCTGCTTGTCCTTGGCGGCATGATACTCGGCGTTCTCCTTGAGATCGCCGTGCTCGCGCGCCGTTTCGATGGCGCGCGAAATCTCGTGCCGCTCGACATTCTTGCGGTGCTTGAGCTCAACGCTGAGCCGTTCAAAACCTTGCGGCGTGATGGGCGACGTGACCATCGTGATGCTCCATTGGGAGGTGTCTGTGTTGCTCGGACATCCGTCATCGCACCGAACGACGCGGCGCGTCAACGGCGGACGAAATGTGCCACCAGTTCGAGATGGTGTGACCAGAGGAACTGATCAACCGGCCAGACACGCTCCAGCGCGTATCCACCATCGGCCAGAATGCGTGCATCGCGGCTGAAGCTGCCTGGATGGCAGGAGACATAGGCAATGGTTCCCACGCCGGACTCGGCCAGGGCTTCGCAGGTGGTGCGCGCACCGTTGCGCGGTGGATCGAGCACGACGCCGTCAAACCGCTCGAGGTCGCCGGCCACGAGCGGCTGGAGGTCAAGATCACGCGTGGTCGCGGTCATCTCGAGCCCGGCAAGGCGCGCCGCCGTACGTGCGGCAACGGTCATGGCATCGACCGATTCGAACATGGAGAGTTTGGGGCCGGGCATCAGGGCAAATCCCAGGGCGCCGCAACCGGCATAGAGATCGGCAAGGTTCCCGCAGCCAGACAGCAGAGGGCGTATCAGGCTGACAATGCGCTCTTCGCCCCACTTGGTTGGCTGGACGAAGGCATCGGGCGGCAGGGTCAGGGTGACCGGCCCGAAGGTCATGGCAGGCTCGGCCGACTGCGCCACGACATAGACCGGCCCGCTGCCCGCCTTCCAGGCCAGACGGGCCAGATCCGCATCACGTGCAAGGTCCAGCAGGCGTTCGGCAAGGGCGAGATCCGGATCGGAAGAGGCCAGGGCCAGAGCGTCAATGCCGTTTGGCGTGGCTGTCAGCTCGATCTCGCGCACGCCCGAAGGACCAAGTTCCGAACAGAGCTTGCCCGCGACCTCCATCAGGCCTGGTGCGGCGACCATGCAATGATCGATGGCGACGAGATCATGACTGTGACCAGCGCGGAAGGCCGGGCTGTAACCCTGATTGCGGCGGGCCACGGCAAACCGGAGGCGTCGGCGGCTGGCCGGAGGCGCGCTCTCCAGAGGGGCAATAAGATCGGCATCAAAACCGCGGCGCGCCATGGTCGCCACAAGGTTGTCCTGCTTCCAGGCGGCGTAAAGCTCCGGCTCGGCGTGCTGCAATACGCAGCCGCCACAACGTGCGGCATGCCGACAGGGCGGTTCGCGCCGCTGTGGCGAAGCATCCAGCCGTTCGATCAGGCGTGCTTCGCGCCCGTCTCCACGTTTCTGGCCTGGTTCGACAAGGCAGCGTTCCCCAGCGAGCGCATCTGCGACAAACAGGGTTTGCCCATTGGCATGTGCAACACCGTCGCCACGCGCGCCAAGCGCATCGATCGTGACTTCCAGCCGCTGGCGTTTCTTGCGCGCCATGATTCCCCGTGGCGTTGAACGTGGTCGAGTCAGGACTTAGCAGATGTCTCGAAGAACTTCAGACAGGTTTGTGCCGCAATACGCTCGCGCCCTTGGCGTGTCAGCACGGCATAGAGCGGTGCGTCAAAGGCGATGTCCTCGTTTACCGGTGTGACCAGGGTGCCCGCTTCGAGGTAACGCTCGATCAGGCCGCGCCAGCCCAGAGCAAGACCGCGCCCGGCCGCTGCCGCTTCCAAGAGATAGTCATAGTTGCCCGTGCCCGATGTCGCTAGGGTTGCTTCCGGCTTGCCCATGCGCGCGAACCAGTGATCCCAGGTTGCCCATCCCAGGTTCGGCCGGGTCAGTTCAAGCAGATTGAAGCCGGACCATTCAGTGGGCGGACGTTCGAGGGTTTCGCGATGTCGCGCCAGAAAGGCCGGCGAACAGACCGGCGTGACGACCTCATCAAGCACAACCACCCTGTCTTCGACCCGTGCGGCGGCGGGTTCATAGGTGAACAAGACATCAACCGGCGCGTGGCTGATGCTGTCGAGCGCATCGTATTCGAAGGTCATGACCCGGATGCGGGTCTTCTCGCCGACGGCTTCCTGCAGCGCGTCAAACTGCGGCATCAGGAGAAGATGGGAGATCTCGTGGGTGCAGGCGAGCGTCAGGTGATCCTGGCCCGAACTGTGCGCCACCGACATGGCGGACGATTGGAGGGATTCCAAGCTGGACAGCACGGCGCGATAAAACCGCTCGCCCTCATCGGTCAGGCTGAGCGAACGTTTCTGGCGCATGAACAGACGGGTTGCCATACGTGCTTCCAGGGAAGCGAGATGACGGCTGATGGCCGATTGTGAGGTGTTGAGCTCATCGGCCGCCCGCTGAAATTGCAGTGGCGGGCCGCGCTTTCAAAGGCGAGCAAAGCACTTGTCGAGGGAATCCAGCGTCGTGAGATCATATCAATTCTGATATTAACTCCTGTGCAAGAAGGCAGTCTACAAACGCCTGCTTGTTCGCTAAGGTTACAGACAGAATGCAACGCTTGCCCGATGGGAGATCGTCATGGTGCGTCTGGTGGAATTCGATGCTGTGATGGAAGAGCGGGTCCGCTTCATTGAGGACACGCCCCGCGACCAGATTATCGAGAAGGCGATGGCACGCCTGAATGCCGGGGATGATCGCAGGGCGATGGTCGCTGCGGCGGCCCTGGCGGTTTCGCGCTCGACGGAGCTTCCTGCCGATCATCATGGTGGTCCGGTTCATCCCACCGCGGGCATTCATGCCGTTCTTGGCATGATGGAACGTCTGGGCGATGGCGATAGCGACCTGCCGGTGCTGCAATGTGTGGCATTGGCCAACAAGCACATACACCTGCCGTCGATGGGCCCTGCCGCGATGGTGTCCTTTGATGACCTCAATCGCGATGTGACGGCTGAGAAGGCTCTGGCACGTCTGGAAAAGGCCATGTTCGATCGCGAGCCACGGCTGGCGGAACGGGCCATGACCCTGGCCTGCGAGAAAGCCACGCCCGGCCAGATTCTGGAAAGTCTCCTGACCATCTCGCTACGTCGCAACAATCTCGACGATCACTATTTCCTCTATCCCATCTATGCCATGCGTGCCGCCGATGCGATCGGCTGGGAATGGGCTCCTGTTCTGATGCGCCCGGTCGTACGGTTCCTGTCGCGTCACGCCTCGTTCGATGCCTTTGGTGAATTTGATGAGGCATCGATTGTTGAGGGCATCGAACTCTACAAACGCTTCCCGGAACTCGAAGCCCTGTTCGATGAAAACGGCCTCAGTGCAGAGCGTGTGCCCGAGAAGACCGGCGCGCATGAAACCGCAGCGATCGAAGCGCTGGCCGATGAGATGGGCCGGGTTACGAACATCGCTGCGATTCCTGAAATGGTGGCGCGCGCCATGGGTCAGGGTCTTTCGCTGGAAGGTACGTGCGAGGCCATGTCGCTGGGCGGTGCACGCATCTTCCTGCGCTCTCACAGCAACAATCCGTTCGACGTGCATATCCACACCGGTATTGCTGCCCGGCGTTACCTGATCGGATTCCCCGAGGTCAGCTTCCGCAACAAGGCCCTGGCGCTGATCGGCTGGGCGTGGAGTTATGAGGTCCGTTACCTCGATCACACGCTGACCTGGGACTGGCAGGTTGGAGACGACGCGTTGAGCAAGGCAAGTGCCGACGAGCTTCTGGCCGGTATCGAGTCGGGCATTCTGGGCATCGACGGATACGATGTGACCAATCTGCCGGTGGCCATCAACCATCTTGTGGCCTTTGACGCGGTGCATGATGTCACGCGTCTGGCCGAGGCTTATATGAAGGCCGGTCACGACCCTGAAGATCTGTTCCGTCTGACCACGGCACTGGTCAGCCGCGAGGACGCCAGTGAAATGCATGCCTACAAGCTGCAGCAGGCAGCCTGGGAAGAGTTCCAGATCTGCCGAGAGCCCTGGCGCTGGGTCCATGCGGTTTCCGCAGTCAAGCAGTGCGCTGTCGTGGTGCCGACCAAACCTTGCCGTGTCTATCCCGAAATTGCGCTGCGGCTGGCTGCCTGATCGACCGTATGTGGTGATAAATCGGCTGTTCCATGGCTCGCATTTGGCGGCTTTCTATCCTATATGGGCGCCAACAACGATGTGATGCACGGGCCGGTCTGGTCCGTCTGTAACAGGAGCAGCCGATGACGACCCTGAAGCTCAAGGTCAACAAGATCACGCAAGAGGCCGAGGACATCCGTTCATACGAACTGGTCGACCCCAAGGGAGGCCTGTTGCCGATGTTCACGGCCGGTGGTCATCTCGATATCGAGCTTGGCAACGGACTGGCCCGTCAGTACTCGATCTCCAGCGACCCCGCAGATGTCGACCGCTATGTCATTGCCGTGCTGCGTGAGCCCGAGAGCAGGGGCGGTTCGGTCTGGTTGCACGACAACATCAAGGAGGGTGACGAGGTTACCGTCCATACCCCGCGCAACAACTTCCCGCTTTCCGATCAGGCCAAACATCATATCCTGATGGCCGGCGGCATCGGTGTGACGCCGATGATGGCCATGGCACGCGATCTCTCGGCGCGCGGCGAGTCGTTCGAGATGCATTACTGCACACGCACGCCTGCCAAGACCGCGTTCAAGGATGACATTGCCGCGTCCAACTTTGCCGACAAGATTCACTTTCACCACGACAACGGCATCCCGGCAGACGGCCTCGACATCGCCGGTCTCCTGAAGGATGTGCGCGACGGTGCGCACGTCTATTACTGCGGCCCCGGCGGGTTCATGCACGCCTGTGAAAAGGCAACCGATCACTGGCCGCGCGGCACCGTGCATTTCGAGTTCTTCTCGGTTGATGAAACGGTTGACCATGGCGACAGCGAAGCCTTCCAGGTCGAGATCGCGAGCACCGGGCAGCTGCTCGACGTGCCGGCCGACAAGAGCATTGTCGACGTGCTGCGCGCCAACGGGTTTGAAGTCGAAACCATGTGTGAGGAAGGCATCTGCGGCACCTGCGCCACGGTCATGCTGGACGGCGAAGCCGACCACCGCGACTTCGTCCTCGATGACGAGGAAAAGGAACGCGGCGAGTTCATCATGGTCTGTTGCAGCCGCTCCAAATCACCGGTGCTGAAGCTCGATCTCTAGAGGCCTGCGCATCCAGGCGATTTAGCGCCTGTGAATTCCGTCAGTGCTCTCGTGGGTCAGCCGGCTAGCTACACACTCCACCGTCATGGCCCTGCTTGACAGGGCCATCCATACCTGAAGCGTTGCAAGTGACGTTGACGGCGGGGTTCGCGCGCGGTGTTTTCACCGGTTGGGCTTACATTCAGCCTGAAGGACTCGGTGCGAGCCCATCGGCATGGATGACCCGGTCAAGCCGTGTCATGAAGGCGTTGATATTGATGTGTGCTGGAACTTCGCCAGACGCGACAGGTCAGACAGGTTGCGACGGCCCATAAAGATCATGAATTGGCTTTGGCCAATATGATCCGGTCTAGGCCGTTACACCGCCGTCCACGACCAGGGTATGGCCGGTGATGTAGGCGCCGCCTGCTGCCAGAAACAGAATGGATTCGGCATAGTCGATTGGCACGCCCGCGCGTTTAAGCGGAACCCTGGCGATGCGGGCGGGCTGTTCTTCGTCGGACCACTGGCATTCCCAGGGGCTGTCGACGACACCGGGTGCAATGGCATTCACACGAATATCGGGAGCGAGCGCCTTGGCAAGCGCCTGGGTCATGTTGATCAGCCCCGCCTTGGTTGCGGCATAGGCCGTGGAAGACCCCACGCCGGTGAGGCCTGCGATGGAGCAGGTGTTGACGATGGCCCCTTTGCTTTCGCGCAAGGCATCGACCGCCGACTGACAGCAGCGATAGGGGCCGACCAGGTTGACCGACAGCACGCGATCCCAGAAGCCTTCGTCGATGGCATCGAGATCGGCCGGCGGCACCGGACTTTTGGTCCCGGGCGTTCCGGCATTGTTGATGAGGTGATCAAGACCGCCCAGATCAGCGATGGCCTGGCTGATCATGCGCCGGCAGTCCTGCGGATCGCCGACATTGCCGGCGGCGGCGATGACATCAAACCCTTCACCACGCAGACGTTCGACTTCGGCTTCGAGATTGGGATTGCCGGGCAGGTCGTTGATCGCAACCCTGGCACCGCAGCGTGCGAACATTTCCGCGGTCGTCAGCCCGATGCCCGAAGCCGCACCGGTAACGAGCGTTCGTTTTCCGGTGAGATCGGCTGTGATCATTGTGTGCCCCGAAGCCCCAGAATCTGGCGCGCGTCGTCGGGCGAGGCAACGTTGGCCCCAAGCATGGTGATGATCCCGGCCGCCCTCTCGACAAGCTGTGCGTTGGTCGCCAGAACGCCCTTCTCGAGATAGAGATTGTCCTCCAGTCCGACGCGGACATGGCCGCCCAGATTGACGATCTCGGCAACCATGGGCATCTGCTGGCGCGAAATGCCAAAGCCCGCCCAGAGCGCATCCTTTGGCAGCATGTTTTTCATGTAGTTGACGGTCTCGGGCGTTGCCGGTGCACCCCATGGGATGCCGAGGCAAAGCTGGAACATCGGAGGCGGATCGATCAATCCGTCGTCGATCATCTTGCGCGCCAGACGCAGGTGGCCTGCGTCGAAGACTTCCAGTTCGGGCTTGATGCCGGCCTTGCGGATGCGTTCGGCCATCACGGCCAGATGCTGCGGGGTGTTGACGAAGGCGCGTTCGCCAAAGTTCAGGGTCGCGACATCCAGGCTGCAGACTTCCGGCAGCAATTCCTCGACATGGGCGGTGCGTTCCTCGGGCTTGCGGAACGCACCCGGGTTGGCGTTGACCGCCGGGTTGTCGACAGAGGGTATGAAACCCGCACCGGGCCCGGTCGTGAGATTGATGACGATGTTGCTTTCGGAATCCCGAATACGCTGGGCGACCTCGGCATAGAGGTCCTTGCGCATGGAGGGTGCGCCGGTTTCGGGATCGCGCACGTGGCAATGGCAGATGGCCGCGCCGGCCTTGCCTGCCTCGATGGCGGCATTGGCGATCTGTTCGGGCGTGACCGGAACCTTGTCACTCTTGCCCACGGTGTCCCCGCCACCGGTGATGGCGCAGGTAATGATGACGGATCGTGACATGAGGGGGTTCTCCGGGGACGTTGAACAGATGTCTCGGAATGATCCTATCGCAGAAGGCCATCCGGTAAAGCCTTGGGCGCGTAACAAACGGATTAATCGGTGATGATGGCCGTTCGACTTGCACGCAGCAGGCATTATGGTGGTGCCATGGGAGACAACGGAGCAAGGGCCGCAGAAGCCACTGCCCGAAAGAGGAATATGGATCGTTCATGAGCCAACCTTCGCCTGACAGCAAGGTGCGCAGGATGCTGGTGCTTGCCTGGCCGCCCGAAAGCGTGGGTGAGGCGCTGCTGCTGGGCATGTGCGTGGTGGGCCTGCGTATCCTGTTCGATATGTGGCTTCCGATCCAGCAGGTGTTGCCGCTTTATGCCAGCCCCGGCGTGCAGGCACTGGTGCTGCTGGGAGAGGCGTTGCGCTGGACCGTCATGGGTCTTGCCTTCGGGCTGACAGCGCATCTGGTTCTGAACGTCGACACGCGCGCTGCCCTGGCCCTGGGCGCGGCTGTTCTGCTGGGCCTGTGCGCAGAGCCCGTGGCCGGAGCGAACTGGCCTGGCCTCACCTTTGACGAGGTGCTGGCCGTTGCGGGGCTCTCCGTGGCTGCCATGGCGTTCGGCGTTGCGTTGAGCCAGACCCGCCATCCCGTGCAGATTGCGTTGTTTGTCGGCACCTGTGCGCTGATTGCGATTTGCGGGCTGCGCTATGAGCAGTTTCATGCCTGGTTGCTGGATCTGGGTGGTTTTGCGGTGAAAGGCGCCCTGATTGCCGATCGCAATGAGGCGCATCGAACCTTTCTCCTTCATCTTCCCCTGCTCGCCATTGTTCTGATTCTCTGGCTGATTGCAGGGGGTGAATCGGCAAGGCGCGCGTGGCGTGCGGTGGAACGCGAATGGCCGGCCACCGTACTGGCGTTTGTCGCTCTTGCCGTGGTCTGGGGCTATGTCGTGGCGGCACAGACCCAGAGCCTGGGGCTGAAGGCGTGGCTGCCTTCCCTGTTCCTGCCGCCTTCGATCTATGGCCTGCTGGGCGTCATCATGGGCCTGGCGCTGATCGGCCTGATCGGCGCATCAATCTGCGGGCGCGTGCGCCGGCGCAGCAGCCTGCTTGCCGGGGGCGACATGCTGGCCGTTGCCATCATGGTCTGCCTGCTGGCCGTTGGCGTATCGGTCCACGTCTTGCCGGCGCTTGGTGTGTTCGCCCTGATTCTGCTGGTCGTGATCTGGCCTCTTGGCGCGCCACGACCGCCGATGGTTCTGGAGCTGATCGGTGGCGGCCTGCTGGCCCTGGCGGCCTTCTGGGCAGGCGCGCTTGCCCTGCCGGATCTCAACCTCGACAACTTCCTGTCGCGTCGGCTGTTGCTGGTGACGGTATTCGGGGCGGGCGCTGCGATTGCCGGACTGGCGCATCTGGTGGATGAATCAACGGGACGACGCCCTGCACAGACAGCACAGCCGCGTGCCATGGCGGCCATATGGATGGGCAACCTGGGCATTGCGGTGGCGATCGCGATCGCCCTGATCGGTGTGGCGCGCGAACCCCTGTGGATCATGACGGCTGCGGCAACGCTTGGCCTGGCCTCCATGGCAGTGTTTGATCGGCGCCAGGAGCGCGGGACACGGCTGCTCATCATGGTATTTGTCTGGTGTGCTGTTCTTCTGCTGTTCGCCACGGCGATGATGTTTGTTTGATCAAGGCTCCGGGGAGGGGGCGTTACGATGGATGTAGTTTTCAGCGAAGAGCATCGGCTCCATGACCCCATCAGCTTCCTGGTACGGGGCCAGATTGCCGCGCCCGCAGAAGTGCCGCGTCGGGCTGAAGTCCTGCATCAGGCGATTGCCGGGGATCATGTCGTGGTTGCACCCACCAGTTTTGAGGATGCCTGTGTCGCGCGCGCGCACAGTGCCGATTACCTGACCTTTCTGGAGGGTGCACACCGGCGCTGGGCCGAATTGCCGGGAAGCGGGCCCGAGATCCTGCCCAATGTCTTTCCCTCGCGCCCCCAGGCCAGCAGGCCCGAACATGTCGTGGGCCAGGCGGGATATCACATGGGCGATGGTGCCTGTCCGATCGGTGCGGGAACCTGGAAGGCGGCCAGGGCATCGGCCAATGTCGCCCTGACGGCGGCCGAGAAGGTGCACAACGGCGCGTCCCATGCCTTCGCGCTATGCCGTCCGCCCGGGCATCACGCCTTCCGCGACATGGCCGCCGGATTTTGCTTCCTCAACAACGTTGCGATTGCCGCCGAGCACATGTTGCCGACCCACGGCAGGGCCGCGATCGTCGATTTTGACGTGCATCACGGCAACGGAACCCAGGCGATCTTCTGGGAACGCGACGATGTGCTGTTCATCTCGATCCACTGTAATCCCACGAACTTCTATCCCTTCTTCTGGGGCTATGCTCATGAGCGTGGGGAAGGGCGCGGTACCGGCGCGAACCGGAACCTACCTCTGGCGCCGGGGACCAGCGATACCGGGTTCCTGGAGGCTCTGGATTCAGCCCTGGAATCGGTTGCTGCGTTTGACCCTGGTGTCCTGCTGGTTTCGGCCGGCTTCGATGCCCAGGAAAACGACCCGCTGGGTGTTCTCAAGATCACGACCGACGGTTTTGGCCGCGTCGGTGAACGGTTCGGTGCGTTTGCTGCCGATCGTGACCTGCCCTGTGTTCTGGTCCAGGAGGGCGGTTATCTGTGCGACGAGCTGGGCGCCAATCTGGCAGCCTTTCTGGCCGGGTTCGAAACGAAGCGCGGCTGACCCAATTCATACGTTAAGCAAAACAAAACGGCGGCCCGATGACGGACCGCCGTGTTGCGAATCGTATGAAACCCGGCTTAGACGCCCAGACCTGCGAAACGCTTGTTGAAGCGTGCGACCTGACCAGCGGAGTCATTGAGGCGCTGGTTGCCGCCGGTCCATGCCGGATGCGACTTGGGGTCGATGTCCAGCGTCATGGTGTCACCCGAAGCACCCCAGGTGGAGCGCGTGGTGAATTCCGTGCCGTCGGTCATGACGACCTTGATTTCGTGGTAGTTGGGATGGATGTCGCTTTTCATGGCGCTCTCCGAAATTGAGGCGCGCGTTATAGGCGATCCCGGGTCCAGCCGCAAGCGGTGTCTCGGGACTTTGGGCCTGAAGGAGAATTGATCATGATGGGTGCACGTCCAACATAACGGAAGGAGCAGGAAATGGCGGCATCACGCAAGGTGGATACCAACGGGTGGATCAATAATCCTGACTACGAAATCTTCTTTGATCCGATCCCGGCACGGGTGCGGGTGGTGTTCGGCGGTGAGGACATCGCCGATTCGTCTGCGGCAAAGGTGATGTACGAACTGGGCCACGCGCTGATGTACTACCTGCCCCGGGGCGATGTCGACATGGCCTTTCTGGAGGCGACGGACCACGACACCTATTGTCCCTACAAGGGCCATGCCAGCTACTGGACCGTGCGGGCGGGCGGAAAGACGAGCGAGAATGCGATCTGGATCTATGCCAGTCCGCACAAGGAAATGGCAGCGCTGAAGGGATATCTGGGGTTCTATTGGGGCAGGATGGATGCCTGGTATGAAGATGATGCCGTGATTTCGGGCCCGCGCGAGATTCCCGGCCGCATCGACACGACCAACCAGTTCAAGCGGGCGTTCCCGGACCTGGCGGCCCAGTGGCATGACGAACGCAATACCGGCACCAGCCCCTATGAGTTTGCGCCGACCAGCGGCACGGTGGTGTGGTGGCGCGACGAGACAGGCCGTGAATGGCAGGAGAGCATCCGTTCCCGAGTACTGGCCGCGACCGATCTTAGAGCCGATGGTGACGCCCATCCCTATGGTTAGGATGCGTGGCCGCTTGGCGCGGAGGGGCGACGCTGATATATCGGCGCCGTGTTGAGACCCAGACGCCAGAACCCGGAAAACGGACCTTCGGACAATTCGCAGGAGCGCGCCAAAAGCCGCGACTTCACGCATCTGCGCCGTCTTGCCCCCTATCTGCTGTCCTACAAACCCCAGATCGCCGGTGCCCTGGTCGCGCTGTTCATTGCCGCGATCACGGTGCTGGGCCTGGGTGCGGGGTTGCGCGCCCTGGTCGATCACGGGCTCAACAAGGGCAATGCCGATCTGCTCGACAGTGCGCTGTTTGCCCTGATCGCCATCGTCATCATGCTGGCTTGTGCCAGTTTTGCCCGGTTCTTTCTGGTCTCCTGGATCGGCGAACGGGTCGTTGCGGACCTGCGGCGTGACGTCTATGCCAAGGTCATCACCCTGCCGCCTGCCTTTTTTGAGGTGACGCGCACCGGTGAGGTGCTGTCGCGCCTGACGACGGATACCTCTGTGCTGCAGACCGTGGTGGGCTCGAGCCTGTCGATGGCCCTGCGCAACACGCTGCTGCTGATCGGCGGCATGATCATGCTGGCGGTGACAAGCTTCAAGCTGACGGCCATTGTGGTGCTGCTGGTGCCGATCGTGCTGGTGCCCATTCTGGTGTTCGGCAGGAAGGTCCGCCGCCTGTCGCGCCTCTCCCAGGATCGTATCGCCGATGTCGGCCACCGGGTCGACGAGACGCTGAATGCCATTCCCACGGTCCAGGCCTTCGCCCGCGAGTCCCATGAAAGCGAGCGGTTCGGCGAGACGGTCGAGAACGCCTTCGCAACGGCGGTCCAGCGTATTCGCGCCCGCGCATTTCTGACGGCCAGCGTGATCCTGCTGGTGTTCGGCGGGATCGGCGTGGTGCTGTGGATGGGCGGCCATGATGTGCTGGAAGGAACGATCAGCGGCGGTGATCTCGCCGCCTTTGTCTTCTATGCGGTGGTCGTGGCCGGTTCGGTTGGCGCAATCAGCGAGGTCTACGGCGATCTGCAACGTGCCGCGGGTGCAGCCGAGCGGTTGAGTGAGTTGCTGGCAAGCGAACCCGATATCCGTTCGCCGGCCCTGCCGGAACGCCTGCCCAAGTCGTCACCGGGTCTCGTGAAGCTGGAGAACGTGACGTTCCATTATCCGGCGCGCCCGGATACGCCGACTCTGGAGGATATCTCGCTCGATGTGGCCGGTGGCGAAACCGTCGCGCTGGTGGGCCCGTCGGGTGCGGGCAAGAGCACGTTGTTCCGGCTGTTGCTGCGGTTCCATGATCCAGACAGTGGTGTGATCAGCGTGGATGGTGTTGATGTGCGCCGCGCGGCGCTCGACATGCTGCGCGAGCGCATGGCGCTGGTGCCCCAGGAGCCGGTGATCTTTGGTGACACGATTGCCGAAAACATCCGTTATGGCCGGCCCGGTGCCAGCGATGCCGATGTGCGCGCAGCCGCCGATGCGGCCTTTGCCAGTGAGTTCATCGATCGTCTGCCCGAGAAGTTCGAAACCTTCGTGGGTGAGCGCGGCGTGCGGTTGTCAGCGGGTCAACGCCAGCGTCTGGCGATTGCCCGCGCGGTGCTCAAGGACGCACCCATCCTGTTGCTGGATGAAGCGACCAGTGCGCTTGATGCCGAAAGCGAGCAGATGGTGCAGCAGGCGCTTGAGCGTCTCATGCAGGGGCGCACGACCCTGGTGATCGCGCACCGTCTGGCGACAATCCTGAAATCGGATCGCATTGTCGTGCTGGATCAGGGCCGTGTCGTGGAAACCGGAAGCCATGAAGAACTGGCGGGTGCCGGAGGTCTTTATGCACGTCTGGCTGATTTGCAGTTCGACACGGAAAACGGCAATGCGCGGATCGCCGATACGTCGGATGTGTCGGCTTCCTGAACCTTCAGCAGTGTAAGGCTGTGCGGTTCGGCATGTTCGGCTAAGGTGACGCATCCGACATGCTTCCGGAGGCAATTGCGTGATTCTTACCAACATCGAACAGGTTCCCGGCAAACGGATCGTACGGCATCTGGGCCTGGTCAACGGCAACACCGTGCGTGCCAAGCATGTCGGGCGCGACATTATGGCTGGCCTCAAGAACCTCGTCGGTGGCGAGCTGACGGGTTACACGGAGCTTCTGACGGAGTCGCGCGATCTTGCGACCCAGCGCATGGTGAGCGAGGCGGAAGCCATGGGTGCCAACGCGGTTCTCAACGTCCGGTTTTCAACATCGACTATCTCGCAGGGTGCCGCCGAACTCATGGCCTATGGCACGGCTGTGGTGATCGAGGACGATCTCTAGACCATGGTTGATCTTGCTATCTTCCTGGCACTGCTGTGCCTGGGCTTCTTTGTCGGCCGCATTAATGAGCGCCGGCATTTCGCCTCCATCCAGCGGAGAGAAGAAGACCTGCGTGACATCAGAGTGTTTGCCACGCGGGACGCACCACCATGTCGTTCCGGGGCACTGGTCAGCGGCAATGTTGTCGTCTCGGTCGACTATTTCAAACGGTTCGTTGCCTTTCTGGTCGGCCTCTTTGGTGGTCAGATCGGGGCCTATGAAACACTGGTGGAGCGGGGTAGACGGGAAGCGGTTCTGCGCATGAAGCATGAAGCCCAGGGGCAGGGAGCAAGCACGATCGTCAATGTGAAGCTCATGACCTCGCGTGTGTTCTACAGCGATCGCAGGGTCGGTTCGATTGAAGTCCTGGCCTATGGCACCGCGATCCAGGGTACGGACATCAATCCGTGAGAACAGCTCAGTCGGCCTGCGCGACAAGCCAGCCCTTGTAGCTCACGAGGCCGATGCCGAAGGGCAGACCGATCCCGACATCGAAGGTGAAACGGCCTGATTCATCGACCCGCTCGTGGCCCCAGGCACGCAGCCACAGGAACCGTGGCACGGGGATGCCGAGGAACCGGTAGCCCGCAACATCCAGGTCAAGGCCGGCCTCGTGGGCGGTGAACCGTGCCTGCCCGGCGATCGGGCCGAATTTCTCCCAGACACGACTCGCCGACGGCCAGCCCTGGACGGAACTGCCCCTGAAACTGCCGAAGCGCCGGGTCCAGCGTTCGCGTCCGCCCCTGATGGTGAACGTAACCTCAGTCTCGACATGGGTGCCTGGCTTGGGGAGCATACCCAAGAGGCGAAGGCACCAGGCGACGGGGTTGCGGCCAAGGGTGATGGTGGCTTCGCCCATGGCCTTGAACGATGTGACATGGTCATGCATCGCCCGGACGGGCTCGGGAAGCCGATCAAAGTCATCACCCAGAGCGCGTCTGTAGAGCGGGAGGGGCCGTGTTTCCTGTGTCGTCGTGGTGATGGCATAGGGTGCGAGAACACCCAGAACATCGGCAAGCCGGACCTCACCCAGACAGGGGCGGGCGCCGGGCTCAGGGGTGTTGCCGCGAAGGATTGCAAGCGCGAGTGCGGCAGCCGCGCTGGCAGGCGTCATGGGACCGTCGCCTTTGCGGGCCTCCAGGGTCCAGAGCCGTTGCAGAGGGCGTCCGTCCGTTGCCGTGCCATCGACCTGGACCACAATGCCGCCGGTGTCGGTGCCCAGGGGGCGCAGGACATTGGCGATGGGCTGGAACATCCGTGCGAAGGTGGCGAGGTTGCGGATCAGGCCCAGACGCACCGGCCAGGAAAGCAGCCAGAGGCTGAAATGGATGAGCCGCAGCTCCATACCGGCGTAGAGGCGCAAATGGCGCGCTCCATAACGGGGTGCCAACAGCACGTTGTCGGGCACGTCACAGGCTGCCAGCCAGCGTTTGCCCAGGGAGCCAATGGCACGGCGATGGAGTTCCTGCCAGCCGGTCACGGTCGTCAGCCTGCCATGGCTCCAGCGCGGCACCGGCTTGCCGACCCATGAGAGGACGGCAGAGGTGACGGCGGGACCGCGCGGGGCATCGTTGCCCGGTGCAATGGCAATTTCGATGGCATCGATGGCGCTGAAGGCAGGTTTCAGATGTTCGATGACGGCCGAGGAAACGGCGCAGACCGTGCTCACGCCTGAGAGAACGGTGACCCCTGCGTTTTTTGCCGCATGGTCCAGGGCTGAAATCCCGGCAACATCCTCGCGTCCGTCGGAAAGGTCGAGATAGGTGATGCCGTGATCGATGCAGGCGCGGGGGACGCGGTAGGTGCGGTCCTGGAACGGCCCGGCGGTGTCGATCACCCCGACGGGACGATGTGCAATCAGCAGGGGCGCCAGGTCCTCTGGCAACGTGCCCTGGACGGTCTGCATGAGGCCGAGATTGCCGATCTCTCCGGACAGTTTCTCCAGCCTGCGGGAATCGCGCGCAACGGCAACAATGTCCGCGCCCCCTTCCAGCAGAAGACGGCACACACGGCTGCCGAAGACGCCACTGGCGCCCAGCACCATGATCGGGCGCGTGGTGACCACGGCCGGGCTCAGCGCATCAGTTGGCCGCCGTTGACGTCAAGGGCTGCGCCGGTGATGAAGCCGGCATCTTCGGCCACCAGGAAAAGCACGCAGCGGGCGACCTCCTCGGGCGTGCCCAGGCGGCCGGCAGGAATGACGTTGGCCTTGAGGTTCTCGAGCCAGTCCTGGGGTGCGACGTTGACCATGTCGGTATCGCAGTAGCCGGGCGAAACGGCGTTGACCGTGATGCCCTTGGCGATGCTTTCCTTGGCCAGTGCCTTGGTGAGCGAGATCATCGCGCCCTTCGCCGCGCCATAGGAGGTTTCGCCGTAGTTTGGCGCCGTGGCCGACAGTGAGGCCATGTTGACGATGCGACCGAAACCGGCATTGCGCATGGCCCCGATGACCTGGTGGGTCACGTTGAAGACAGAATTGAGGTTGGTGTCGATCACCTGGGTCCAGAGTTCCGGCGTCATCTTGTGAAAGAACTTGTCGGGTGAGATCCCGGCATTGTTGACCAGCACCTCGATGGGTCCCAGATCCGCGACGACGCGCGCGACGCCTTCCTTGCAGGCGTCATAGTCCGAGACATCCCACTTGTAGGTCTTCACCGTGGACTCGGCTTCCAGGAAAGCTGCCGCCTCGTCATTGCTGTGATAGTTCGCCGCCACCGTGTAGCCGGCATCCGCCAGCGCCTTTGCAACCGCACGACCCAATCCGCGCGATGCGCCCGTGACCAATGCAACACGTCCCATGATGAACTCCCTGTGGTGTCTGTGTCCTTAGCCGGTCATTCTAGTCAGGAACCCATCTGGAGGAAGCCATGGCGCAGCAATTGACCGTTGAGCAGGCAAACGGCTTGGCACATCTGACGATTCAGCGGCCAGAAAAGCTCAATGCACTGAGTGGTGCGCTGATCTCTGAGATCACCGAGAGGCTTCATGCTCTCTCGGGAGATGGCGATCTCCACTGTGTCGTCCTCACCGGCGCCGGGCGCGCGTTCTCTGCGGGTGCTGATGTCGCGGAGCTCAATGCGCTGACGCAGGAGACTGCCGAGGATTTCATCCGGGCGCTGCACGGTGCCTGCCAGGCGGTGCGCGATTGTCCGGTTCCCGTGATTGCGCGGATCGACGGGCCGTGTCTGGGCGGCGCGTTGGAACTGGCGGCCAGTTGCGACATGCGCGCGGCTTCGGAGCGCTCGACCTTTGCCATGCCCGAAGTGCAGGTCGGACTGCCCTCGGTGATCGAGGCGGCGTTGCTACCGCGTCTGATGGGCTGGGGCAGGGCCTGCGAGATGCTGCTGACCAGTCGCGTTCTGACGGCCCAGGAGGCCCTGCAGGCCGGGCTGGTGGAAAAGGTTGTTGCTCCTGCCCGTCTGGATGGCGCCGTTGCTGAATGGACGGATGCCATCGGTCAGGCGGGACCCCGGGCCATCCGCGCACAAAAGGCGCTGATGCGGCGCTGGGAAACCCAGAACGTCGACCAAGCCATTGAGTCGGGCGTCACGGCATTCCGCGAAGCCTTTGGCAGCGATGAACCCCAACGCAAGCTCCATGAGGTCCTGGCACGCCGGAAGTGTTGAGACTCAGTTTCCGTCGCGCGGGATGGTCTCCTTCCAGTCGCGGCTGAAGACGCTTGTGCCGTTTTCGAAGGCTTCACAGCGGGCTTCAAAGAAGAAGTTCTCGAGATCACAGGTCAGGCGCTGGGAGGTGTGAATCTCGACCTCCAGGCCGTCCTTCTGCCAGACATCGAGCCGTTCGGTGCGTGATTCCGCCGAGAGCGGGTCGCCTTCGCGCACGCTGTGCCAGGATTTTCCCAGAGCGCCTTCGGTCAGGCCGATCTCGTCATGGCAGGTCAGGCCGTCATCGAACTCGATGTATTCGGTCACCAGACCGGTTGCGGGATCCCGGGTGATCGTGCGTTTGGTATCGCCTTCCCTGATCGCCGTGACTTCTTCTCCGGGGCCGTTGACCGGCGCGTCAAAGGCACGCAGATCGTTGTCAGCCGATGTTGCGTGCCGGACCGGCAGCTCCAGATGGCATTGGCCAGCGACGAGCGTGAGGGTGACAGGCTCCGGAGATGGCCAGACAAGGGGCCAGTAGGTCGAGGAGACCGAGACGGCGATGCGGTGACCTGCGGCAAAGGCATGACCGATGTCGTCAATCTCGACGCGCACCGTCATGGGTTTGCCGGGCACGAGCGGCGTTGTGGTGGAGCGGTCGGTCGGTCGGGTGAGGTTGAGCACGCCGTGATGCACGCGGGTCGAAGTGCCGTCGGGTGCGACGTCGTTGAGACGTACGGCCACAAATGCGGTCGGGCGGTCCGCCGAAAGCGTGAGTTCCACGATCGGTGCGCCCAGAATCTCCGTCTTCTCGGACAGAGGCTCTGAGAGAAAGACAAGGCTGCCGGCATCGTCTTCGCGCTGATCGGAGGAAAAGCTGCCGGGCTCACCGTGGTGACACAGTTGCGCCTGGGTCATACCAGTGCTCTGCAGCGATTTGACCGGCATCGGCACGGCGTCGCCGGCGATCTCGTCGAGGCGGCCGGGATTCATGATCCAGCGTTGCCAGTCGATGGCCGGGTCCGGCCAGGATGCTGCACCGGCCCAATGGCCGGGTCGCTCTTGATAAACCGGCAAGGGTGGCTGGCTGTCCTGAACCCAGGCGCGCCAGGCCGGTTCCTCCATGATTTCGTTGTCGATGCCCTTGAGCCAATGGTCCCACCAGCGCACGGTTTCCTGCAGGAAGCCGATGGCAGGGCCGGGATAGCCCTTGTTGGGATACTGATGGCACCAGGGCCCGGAAAGGCCCTTTACAGGCGCATCGAGGCCGGCAACCAGGCGTGGCACGGCCTCGTTGTAGTTGTCGCCCCAGCCGGAAACGGCATAGACGGCGCAGGTGATCTTCGAGAAATCCTCGCAGACGCTGCCCTGACGCCAGTAGTCATCGCGGCGCTGATGGCGTGTCCATTCCAGGGCCCAGGGCACGTTGGCCTCCAGGCGGGCTTCCCACATGGCGCGCCAGGAATCGCCGACCAGTTCGGCATCGGGCGGCAGGGCGTTGTAGCCGAACATCACGGCCGACCAGTCGATGTTATCCTTGATCAGGCAACCGCCGTAGTAGTGCACATCGGTGGCATAGCGGTCGTCGGTCGAGCCGATGGTGACGATGGCCTTGAGCGCAGGCGGGCGGTGCGCGGCGATCTGCAGACCGTTGAAGCCGCCCCAGCTGATGCCGATGATGCCGACCGAGCCGTTGCACCAGGACTGTTCGGCAAGCCAGGCGATAATGTCGCAGCCGTCCTGCTGTTCCTGGGGTGTGTATTCATCGTGATAGACCCCTTCGCTGTCGCCGGTGCCGCGGATGTCGACACGCACGCAGGCATAGCCTGCCTCGGCAACCGGGGGATGGTTGGTGCGGTCGCGCCCGCGGGTTCCGTCACGCTTGCGATAGGGCAGGAACTCCAGCACCGCCGGAACCGGCTCGTCTTCGGCATCGATGGGAATCCACATCTTGGCGGCAAGACGTGTACCGTCGGGCATGGGAATCCAGAAGTGTTCGATCTCCTGAATGGCGCGTGGATTGGCAGCAAAACTGTTGGTCATGAAATCACATCCGGTACTGGGGTTTCAGGCAATCAGACGAATGGTCGGCTCTCCATCATCGAAGGGCCATTTTGGGCGGTCGGCCTTCTTGAAGGTGACATTCTTGTAGTCGGGCGCCACAACACCCGGCGCGCCGACATGCAGGATTTCGGTCGCGATCGATGCAAATCCGGCATGGAAATGCTGGGTCGATTTGACGATGACCATGTGGCGCTCTGTCGGATCGATGCCGACATTGGTGAAGAGTTCCGGGGCAAACGCCTGTGTACGCAGGGTGTTGAGCACGATGTCGATACCCGAACCGCTGACCGCCACGCAGTCACCCAGAGGCGAGTTGGCGGGGCCGAAGGGCTGGTGGGCATCGTGTGCAACGCCGGTAACCGTAACGGTCATATCGACGGGCTCGCCCGAGAGCGGGCACATCTTGCCGCCGATCCTCAGGGGCAGGGTTGCGCCCAGACCGGCGTCCAGACAGGTCGCCACCGCGATGGGGTCCCACAGGGGACCGATGGCGACCGAGGTGATCTCGCGTTCAAGTGCGCGGCGCAGCATCCAGGTGGAGTCGCCGGGCGCACCACCGCCCGCGTTGTCTGATTTGTCGGCCATGACGATAGGACCGGCGCGGGCCTTCAACGCATGATCATAGGCCTCGTCGATCGTCATGTAGCCGGCGTCCATGGTGCCACGCATGGCTGTGACTTCAGAGGCGATGGAGAGGGCGAGTTTCTTGCCCTGTTCAGCCCTGTCATCGGTGACGACAAGAACACGGGTGCCCAGATCGGCGACGTCGCCCCAGGGAAAGCCGTGGCCCAGAGAGACCGACAGCACACCGTCCTTGCCTTCCATGGCGGAGAGGCGGTCCACCAGGCTGCGTGCGGGTTCCTGGGTCGTGTGGATCAGGTCGAGGATGCCGGTATCGGCCAGCGCCATGACGGGTTTGATGTCCCCGCGTGCGGTTGCGGTCAGCAGGGCCATCAGTTCCTCGGCGCGCTCCATGATGTCGGTATGGGGGTATTCCTTGTAGGCGACCAGAACGTCGGCGGCTTCGAGCATGGTCGTTGTGAAATGGCAGTGCAGATCGAGTTCCGCACCCAGGGCCACACCGGGTCCGACGATGTCACGGGCGCGCGCAAGCAGGTCGCCTTCGCAATCGTCGTAACCGTCGGCGATCATGGCGCCGTGCATGGAGAAGGCGACGACATCAACGGGCATTGCGGCACGCAACTGGTCGAGGATTTCATCACGCAGGCTCTCGTAGGTCTGGCGCGTGGTCACACCTGCCGGTTCGGCGAAGGTGCACAGGCCTTCAATCAGTTCGTGATTGCCACTCGCGGCAAGGCGACGGGCAGCGATCAGCGGAGCGCCCGCGAAGGTCGGGGTGTCGGGATGGGTACCGGCGGGGAAATACTCGGTTTCACGAAAGCCGCGTTCGCTGGTCGGAAAGGGGGCAAAGGTGTTGGTTTCGGTGCCCAGGCCGGCGACGAACATGCGCATCGTGACGTACTCCAGATCGCGGGGCGTGAGCATGCCTTGGTCATGGACGGCGGTCGAGTCGTGATCGCAGTGGAATGGCGGCGTAACGCTGGACGGGGCCATTCCGACAGGTGAGACTTTCATTCTGAACCACGGATTGGAGAACGATGCGCCATGGATGAGCCGGTACCCGAAGAACACCGTGGCGATGTCTGGGCGGGCGCCGAACCTGCCGGGGACCGGGTTCTCTATGGACACGTGTCGGTCACGCCGGATCAGCCGGTCGAGGCGCGCAGCCTGCAGTGTTTCACGCTGACCTTCACCTGCGGGCGTTTCGGCATGGATGGCGGCGGCGGGCTGAAGCTGGTGTTCCGGTTCACGGCCGACTGGGGGCATCTGCAGACGAATGATCCCACCGGGGTCAACTACGTCACGGCAACGAATAGCCGTGAGCTGCCGATGATCGTCAGCTTTAACGACAGTGGGCACACCAGGCCCTGGTATCAGGTGCTCCAGATCGTCATGCCCATCGGCCATCTGGATGAGGGCGACACCATCACGGTGGTCATGGGAGATCGATCCGGTGGATCGCCGGGGCTGAAGGTGCAGTCGTCTGCCGAGCAGGATTTCCGCTTCACGACCCTGGTGGATGTTGCTTCCACATCGCTCCATGTTCCCGTTGCGCACAGTCCCATCGTGCCGGTTGTCGCCGGAGAGCCCAGGGACTGGCATGCGGTCCTGCCCAGCCTGCGACGCCCCGGCGAGGCCTTCCGATTGGGCATCCGAGCCGAGGACCGCTGGGGCAATCCGACCCGTCTGGCGAGCGCCGGTCTGGTGCTGGAGGCGAGTCTGCCGGTGGAGAACCTGCCCGAACAATTTGCCTATGAGGCCGGCACCCTGGCGCATGTCTTTGATGATCTGCGTGTCGCAGAAGAGGGCGTGCTGCGCATCGCCGTGCGCGATGGGAACGGTGATCTGCTTGCCTCGTCCTCGCCCATGGTTGTGCGCTCAGGCGGCCATGCGGGCTGGTGGGCTGATCTGCACGGCCAAAGCGGCGAATCCGTGGGGATCAACACGGCGCGGCATTACTTCGAGTTTGCCCGCGAGGTCGCGTTTCTGGATGCCAGCGGGCATCAGGCCAACGATTTCCAGATCAACAAGGCGTTCTGGGCGCATCTCAACGACCTGACGGCGGCCTGCAACGAGGACGGCCGGTTCGTGACCTATCCAGGATACGAATGGTCGGCCAACACCCATCTGGGCGGCGACCGGAACGTCTATTTCCGCCATGAAGGCCGCCAGATTCACCGCTCCTCTCATGCCTTGCTGCCGGATCGCTCCGACCTTGATACCGATGCCAACGATGCGCCGGCTTTGTTTGAGGCTCTCAAGGACGAGGATGCCGTGGTGTTTGCCCATATCGGCGGACGCTGGGCCGATCTGACGCGTGGTCATGACGGGCATCTGGAGACCTCCATGGAGATCCATTCGGCCTGGGGCACGTTCGAATGGCTGATGGGTGATGCTTTCCGGCTGGGGTTCCGGGTGGGCGTGGTGGGCAACAGCGATGGCCACAAGGGCAGGCCCGGTGCCAGTCATCCCGGCGCGTCGGAATTCACATCCTATGGCGGGCTGACCTGTCTGCTGGCCGATACGCTCGACCGGGACTCCATCTTTGACTGCCTGCGCAGGCGGCGGCACTACGCGACCACCGGCAACCGGCTGCATCTGGATGTGGCGGTGACGGCAGAGGCCGGGGTTCAGCGCTGGTCCCGTGATCCCGCAGCGTATGACGATGCAACACTGGAGCGCGTGGAAACTGCGCAGATGGGCGACATTGTCACCTGCTCGGATGGCGCGGTTTCCCTGGCGTTCCGGGTCGAGGCCTCGTCCCCGATCGAGAAGGTCGAGGTGCGCAATGGCATGGAGGTCATCGAGACCCTGCGTCCCTATGCGCCGGAAGATCTGGGGCAGCGGATTCGGGTGCTGATGAGCGGCGCGGACCGGCGCGGCAAGGGCTCGCGTGCGCGATGGAAGGCCACCGCCCGTATCGAAGGGGCAGGGATTGACGGCTTTGCACCCATTGCGGCCTGGAATTCCGAGCTGCCGTGTTCTCTTGATGAGGATGGCGTCGTTATCTTTGAAGCACGCACGGCCGGGAACATGATGGGGTTTGACCTCCGGCTTGATGACGTGGCGCAAGCACGGCTGATCATGGAGACCGGAAACGGGCCGGTTGATCTTGCGCTGGCGGATGCGGGATACGACGATAAGGTGTTCGACATGGGCGGTCTGGCGCGCCAGGTGCGTGTTCTCCGACTGCCCGATGAGAATGCACATCTCTCATTTGAAGGCTCTGTTGCCATCCCGCTGGAGTCCGGTCGAGACAATCCGGTCTGGGTCTGCGTGACGACCGAAGATGGCCATCAGGCCTGGAGCAGTCCGGTCTATGTCGTGGACGCCTGACCCCAACAAGCTTGTGTGAACCCACTGCTGGCAGAAGCGCAGACATGCTAGAGCATGGCTGAAACCGAATCCTGGATGATAACATGAGCGACCTCAGACCTGACGGACCCAACAGCGAGCAGATCGAGTACTGGAACGGCCAGACCGGCGACAAATGGGTGGATGCCCAGGAAAAGCTGGACCCAGCCCTGGAGCCTGTCGGCATTGCCGTCATGGATACGGTCGGCGTCAAGCGCGGCGAACGTGCGATTGATCTGGGCTGCGGCTGCGGGGCGACCTCCCTGGAACTGGCGCGCCGGGTCGGCCCCATGGGCGCCGTCATGGGGGTCGATATCTCCACGCCCATGCTGCGCCGGGCGGCCGAACGCGCGGCCCAGGAGAACCTGGACAACGCATCCTTCATCAACGCGGATGCATCCAGCTATCTCTTCGAGAAACAGGCGGCCGATCTGGCCTACTCACGATTTGGCGTGATGTTCTTCCGCAATCCGGTTGAGGCCTTCACCAACATTCATGGAGCGCTGAAACCGGGTGGCAGGCTGGGATTTGTATGCTGGAAGCCCCTGGCAGAGAACCAGTGGACCACGCTGCCGCGTGACATCGCACTGCGCCATGTGGCGCCGCCGGAGCCGCCGCACCCGCATGATCCCGGCCCCTTCGCCTTTGCCGATCCGGATCGCGTGCGGGGTATTCTGGGCGATGCAGGCTTTGGTTCCATCGACCTTGCCGATCACCGGACGGTCATGCGCAACAGTGGAACGGTGGATGAAGTGACCCACTTCCTGACCTATTTCGGCCCGGCGTCGCGCCTGCTGACCGACGCCGATGACGCCACCAAGAGCGCGGTGGAAAACGATGTGCGTGAGGAAGTCATCGCGCGCCACGATGGCTCAGGCGTATCGCTGGATGCCGCCATGTGGATCGTGACAGCGACGGCCTGAGGTCAGGCCTGTTCTGCCAACTGATCGAAAGCCTCGCCCATCAGGAGATAGGGGTCTGTCCCGGAGGGCGTGAAGCCGAGATGCTCATAAACGCCGGTGGCGTTGTCGTTGCTGCGGTCGACGTCGAGCTTGAGGAATGCGCCCCCCTTGTTGCGTGCCATGACGGCGAGGTGCTGCAACAGGCGGCGGGCATGACCCTGACCGCGTTCTGCCTCATCGACATAGATGTCGAGCGCGTAGAGACCGCGCCGGCCCAACCAGGTGGAATAGATCGGATACCAGTTGATGAGGCCGATGGGCTTGCCATCACGTTCCAGAATTTCAGCGTGGGCAACCGCATCGGGTCCGAACATGTCGCGGCGTATATCTTCCGGAGATGCCGGCATCGCACTGCGGCTGCTGACATGACCCTCCAGAGCAGCAACGAATTCGTGGATCGTGGTGGCGTCTTCAGGGTTGGCGGAGCGAATGTTCAGGTCGGACATGGTGCGGCTACTTCTCGGTCAGTTTGAATTCGATACGTCGATTCTGGCGACGGCCATCGTCGGTGTTCTCGGTGGTGATCGGTTGAAACTCACCAAAGCCCGCCGCAGCCAGGTGATCGGGCGCGACCCCCTGCGATACCAGGTAACGCACAACCGAAGTCGCGCGTGCCGTCGAGAGTTCCCAGTTGCTGGGGAACTGGTTGGTGGCAATGGGCACGTTGTCAGTATGGCCATCGACACGCAGAACCCATTCCACGTCGTCGGGAATTTCGCCTGTGAGCTCGACGATGAGATCGGCAATCTTGTCGAGTTCCGGGCGGCCCTCGGGAGAGATTTCCGCGCTGCCGCTGTCGAACAGGAGTTCGGACGGCAGGACGAAACGGTCGCCAACGATGACGATGTCGGTGCGATCGCTGAGAACCTGGACCAGTTTTTCGAAAAACTCGCTGCGATAGCGTGAAAGCTCCTGAACCTTGGCGGCGAGTGCCGTATTGAGGCGTGCGCCCAATTCGGCGATCTGGACCTGATCGGCTTCCGCCTGTGCCTCGGAGGCCTCCAGTACTTCGTTGAGCGCAGCGATCTGGCTGCGCAAGGCGTCAAGCTGCTGGCTAAGCAGGGCAAGTTGGTTGAGACGCCGGTCCGACATGGCCTCGGCAGCGTCACGTTCTTCCTGTGTCATCGTGACGAGCTGCGCCAGTTCGGAGAGACGGATGTCACGCTCTTCGATCTCGTTCTGGGCCAGGGCGGTGCGTTCGGATTCGTCCGACAGGTTGGCCTCCAGCGCCATGCTGCGGTCACGCTCGGCGGTGAGGTCGATGAGCAGCGCCTCGATGCGCTCACGGCTGGCGGCAAGTTCCTGTTCGCTTTCGGTCAGTTCTTCCGCGGTGCGTGCCTGCAGGCCCTGGGCCTCCTCAAGCAGCAGGACCATGCGTGCGACATCGGCCTCGAGATTGTCGCGCACGTCCTGAAGCGCATCGATATCGCGTTGCAGGCTGGCGACTTCGGCGAGCTTGAGGGAGAGCGAGTCCTTGGAAACCGTGATGTCTTCCATCGCGCGGTCCAGGTCCGACTGCAGGAGTTCAATGCGCGCCTGGGCATCATCCAGCGCCTTGCCGGCATCGGCCGCGTAGTTCTCCGTGGCAGACAGGCGTGCGATCAGGCCGTCGCGCTCGGCCGAAAGGAGCGCAAGAGCCTGTTCGGCTTCATCGCGACCGGACGTAGCACGTTGCAGTTCCGAGGAGAGCTGGGCCATCTCCAGGCGCAGATCGGCATTGCTGTCGCGTTCCAAGGAGAGCATGTCGGCCAGTTCTGCGACCCGGTCTTCCAGCTGCGCCAACGCGGCATCGCGGCCCGAAAGCGCGATGCCCTGGAAAAACTGTGCGAGCATGAACACGACAATAGCAAAGATGAGCACGACCAGAAGGGTCGAAAGCGCATCGACAAACCCGGCCCAGGTGTCGGCGCCCGAAGCGGTGGTCCGGCTTCGGCGTGCCATGGCCTAGCTGTCCTGATCGGCCCGGCGGGTGGCCGCAATGGTGCGCGCGAGAAGCTTGATCTCCGAGCGGATTTCGTCGGCCAGGTGGCCACGGCCGGTGACCGTTTCCTCAAGCAGGCGGCTCATGCCGACATCGACATTGCGCAGGTGCGCGCGGCTTGCCTCGTCCATGCTGCCGGAACCCTGCAGGGCAGCAAGACGCTCGATGATGGGTTTGAGGTCGGCCTGTCCTTCGACAAGTTTGACCAGCAATTGCTGTTCGGCATGCATCTGGTCGGTCAGGGTTGCCAGCCGATCGGTCAGGGCTGCCAGATGCTGATCCCCGCTATGGCGGCTCTCTTCGCCCCGTGAAAGCGTGCGCTGCAGGTGGTCCAGACTGTCTGCTGTCTGCTCTAGCAGAGCGCTGACATAGGCGGGTACCGATTGTTCGCCCTCAATCGAGAGGCTTGAGCCGGTCTGAAGACGGGTGATCGAGGAAAGCCATTCTTCAAGCTCGTTATAGAACCGGTTCTGCGCCTGACTGGACTGGAGATCGAGGAAACCCAGCACGAGCGAACCAGCAAGACCGAACAGAGATGAACTGAAGGCGGTACCCATGCCTGAAAGGGGGGCGGCCAAGCCCTGTTTGAGATCATCGAAGAGGGCAATGATATCCTGGCCTTCACCCACGGAAAGCCCGGTCAGTGTGCCGCTGACGGCTCCGATAGTCTTGATCAGGCCCCAGAAGGTTCCCAGAAGACCAAGAAAGATGAGCAGACCGATGAGGTAACGCGAGATGTCGCGGGATTCGTCCAGGCGCGAGCCGATGCTGTCGAGCATGGAGCGCATGGATGCGGTGGAAAGCGAGAGCCGGCCCTCTGCCTGACGCTCGCCCAGCAGCGCCGCCATGGGTGCCAGAAGGTGGGGTGCTGCCTGAACCGAAGCGCCCGGCGTTGCGTTTCGGAACCGCTCAATCCAGTCGACCTCCCGGTAGAGCATCTGGACCTGGCGGAAGATATAGAGAATGCCGAGCACAAGGACGCCAAGGATGAGGCCGTTGAGCGCAGGGTTGGCGTTGAAGGCCTCAAGCAACGTTGGCAGAAGCACGACAATGACCGCGGTGACCGCAGCCAGGAAGATCGCCATCCGGATCAGATAGGGATGGGGGCGCGTCATACCGCTTGAAGTCTCTCCAACGTTAACGCGTCAATTGCCTCAGCGTTCCACAAGGACAATATCGATCCTGTCGAGAGGCCCGCTTTCGGCCTTGTCACCCAGGGCACGCACATCGATGCGTGTCGAACGCACGTTGTTCTCGATCAGGAAAGCACGCACGGCCAACGCGCGTGAAAGGGCAAGGCGCCGTGCATCGCTGGCCGATGTGCCCTCACTGGAGGCATAGGCACGAAGCTGGATGCGACGATCCGGTTCGGCCTCAAGCCGTCCGGCAAGGCCGCGCAGAACGGATTCATCCTGGGCAGTCAGGGCATCATCATCGGGCTGGAACAGGATGCGGATGTCTTCGCCGGTAAGGTCAGCATCGCCCGTGGAAACAATGGCAACGTCTGTGCCGTCCATGGTCATGGCCGGTTCGGGAACGTTGACGTCCTGCGGCTCAGCGGCTTCGCTCAGCAGGTCATCAATCTCGGCAAAGACGCCGTCGTCGGCTGCTGTGTCAACGGTCGTAGTGGATGCAGCGGCAACCTCTGACTCGGTCTGGGGTACGGCGATCAGGATTTCAGACTCAGTCTCAGGCTCGGCCATCACTTCGGGTTCGACTTCGACCATGACTTCCGGCTCAGGCTCGGGTGCTGGAACCACAATGGCGACGGGTTCAAGTGCACCGTCGGGGTCCGCCATGGGCTCGGGCTCCGGCAGGGCCATGGGCTCAGGCTCGACATTGGTCATGGTTGTGACCGTCGTGGTCGTAACAGTCTGGGCAGGTTCTGGTTCAGGCTGGATTTCCGCCGCGGAGGGGAACGCGAAATCGTCGGTCGCCGTGGTGGCAGGTTCGTTCAGCAGCAGCACCGAGTCCGATCCGACGCTTTCAGGTACGCGAAGCAGCAACACGCTGTCTTCAGAGATAGCGGCAGCAGGGGCCTGGGTCGTGCCATAAAGGTCGAGCTGGTTCGTGGTGGAACCATACAGATCAACCGAAGGCGTCGCGGGTGCCGGACCCAGCGAATCCAGAACGCTGAGGTCTACCTCGACCGACGGCTGATAAGTCTGCGCCTGTGCTGGCCATGCCGTCAGGCCACAAGCCAGCATCAACGCGCCAAGCGAGACGCCGCTTTTGAGAAAAGTTCGATTCGTGTGACGCAGTGCAATCATGGCGTTACCGCTATGCTCCATCCGGTTTGCCGCGCGTTTTGCGCAGCATAGACAACACGGGACATGCAAACAACGTGCCCTGCGTAGTTCAGCGTCCCGCCAGAGCCTTGTGCAACTGGCTGTGAATGTTGGGGTTGCCGGCCAGGACCGATCCCGTCTTCACCGAAACCGGGCCACCGCTGGTGTCGGTGATGTAGACCCCGGCCTCCTGGGCAATGATGATTCCGGCAGCGATGTCCCAGGGTTTCAGGCCTTCTTCCCAGAATCCGTCATACCGGCCTGCACCGACGTAGCAGAGGTCAAGGGCGGCAGAACCCATGCGTCGCAGATCTCGCGTATGGCGCATGACGTAGCCCATCTGGGCCAGAAGACGTTCCTGATCCCCCGGCTCCTCACTGCGTGCGCGACCATGGGCGATCAGGCAATCGGCGAGGCGTTCACGTTTGCTGCAACGCAGACGGCGCTGGTTTACCCAGGCGCCTTCACCGCGTTCGGCCCAGAACAGCTCATCACGCAGGGGATCAAAGACGATCCCTGCAGTGAGTTCACCATCGGTTTCAACGCCGATGGAGATGCAGAACTGCGGTACCGAATGGATGAAGTTGAGGGTGCCGTCGAGGGGATCGATGATCCAGCGGTTCTGGCCGTCCTTCGCGGGAACCGGCTTGGATTCCTCGGTCAGGAAGCCGAAACCGGGTCGTGCCCGTGAAAGTTCGTCCTTGAGAACCTGTTCTGCACGCAGATCGGCGGCGGTGACGAAGTCATTGGTACCCTTGCGTGAAACCTGAAGGTTCTCGACTTCGTTGAAGTCACGCAGAAGCGAGCGGGCTGCCTTGTCGGCGGCCGCTGCCATGACGGTGATCAGGGGGGATTTGCGTGACAAGGACTGCTCAGTCCTTCGCGCGTTCGCGATAGGTCGCGTCTTCGGTGTTGACCACGATCCGCGTGCCGGTTCCGATATGCGGCGGTACCATGACGCGCAGGCCGTTCTCGAGAATCGCAGGCTTGTAGGATGATGCGGCAGTCTGCCCCTTCACCACGGCTTCGGTCTCTTCGATGGTGAGGATGACGGTTTCCGGCAGGGACACACCCAGCGGCTCGTCATCATGGGACTGGACCGTGACCATCATGCCGTCCTGCATGAAGGCGGCCTTGTCACCGACCATGTCGCGGCTGATTTCAATCTGCTCGAAACTCTCGGTGTCCATGAAGGTGAAGTTGTCGTCGTCGGCAAAGAGGAACTGATATTCCTTGTCATAGAGCCGGACACGCTCGACGGTCTCGGACGAACGGAACCGTTCGTTCATCTTGGTGCCGTCGCGGATATCCTTCAGTTCAACCTGCAGATAGGCACCGCCCTTGCCGGGCTGGGTGTGCTGGATTTTGGTTGCGACCAGCAGGCGGTCCTTGTGTTCGATGACCATGCCGGGACGAATCGCGTTGCCGTCGATCTTCATGCGTTTAACCTGAGAAAGAGGGGTTGTCTGAGGGCGCGGAAGCTATCAGCGGCGCGGAGCGTTGGCAATCGCGGCGATGGCCGATGTCACGCCGGCTGCCGGGCCATCGGGATGGTGCCAGATCGCATCATCAACCA
>CALIUG010000015.1 GCA_938048755.1 uncultured Alphaproteobacteria bacterium | reverse complement strand
TGACACGTGCCAACCTGAACGCCGCTGACCTTAACCGTGCCAACCTCAGAAATGCCGACCTGCGCGGTGCCACCCTCATCGCCGCCGACCTCAGCGACGCCGATCTCCACGGCGCCTATCTGATTGCTGCTGATCTCAGCGAATCCGATCTCAGCGGCACCGATTTCAAACGTGCCTATCTCATCGCTGCGAGCCTCAGCGACGCCACACGCATCGATACCTTCTTCAGCGCCACCGAGACGTACGATGCCTTTCTCAGCCGCGCTGAACTCAGCGGTGCCCGCCTCTGCGATACCACCATGCCTGACGGCCGCGTCTACAATACCGACTGTGTCATGCCGTTCGAATGAGTCGTCCTCGATCGGGAAGCAGTGGCTCGTGACAAGAGACATTGGGATGAACCTGGCGCTCCCCGGCACGACCCAACCAGCATCAAATGCAGGCGTGGTTTCACGCTTTGCGAGCGTGAAGAAATATGCTGTCGGCCCAGCGCGCCAGAGGCCGAACACCATTGCTCAGTCCAAGCAGAGCTTCGTTCAGGACAACGATCCATCGCTTTGACCAGGGAACAAAGCGCATGTCGCGCGCATGTACATTCAGGCCCAGAAAACAGTCAACATTCCACGTTGTCTGCCCGATCCTGGCGTTGAACTGTTCGAGCAGCTCAGAGATTTCGTAGTACCTCACGTTGTACTCCTCATCTCGAACACCGTGCATCAAACGCTTGATAGTGCTGTAAACACCCCGTTTGTTGGGCATTTGCACAATACATTCGGCTCCCGGCGGCATCATACGGCCGAATTCATCCAACACGTTGCCCGCATTCTCCCGGCTAAGGTGCTGCAGCACGCTGTAGGAGAAAACGCCAGAAACTGTCTCATCGGCAAACGGCAGCTGGCGGGCATCCGCAAGGACAAACTGCGGCATGTTTTCCGGTGAGATCTTTTGCGCCAGGAACCTTGCCAGACGAAGTGATCGGAGGTGGATATCCACTCCGACAACACGTTGCCCGGACGCCGCTCCAGCAATGGCCCAGCGCCCCCAGTTGCAACCGACGTCCAGGATCGTCCCGCCGTTGAACTGAGGAAAACTCCCAAGCGGGTAGTCACCCCTCAACTTCACGCCGCTGAACAGGTTTCCGCACGTCGATTTAACCATGTGATCCAGGAAATCATCGAGTTCCTGATCCGTCACCTGCCCCGCATGCAGCTCGCGATTGTTTTCATCCAAGACATGCTGGTAGCCGCTATGGGTTGCAGACAGCAAGGGCGAGATGAGCATAGGGATGCCGTCGACAACAGCATACCTTTGCGAGCCATCAGCGTTGATGAGGCAACTTCCGTCCAGCCTTAGGCAGGTGCCGGTGACCGGACACCGCAGGATCTCCAGCAAACTGTCGTCGATCATCGTAGCCCCTCGCTCCTCTACGGCAACCGTGCACGGAGATTGCGAAAACTGCAATTGACGGTCGGAAAGGACGCCGGAACAGAACGAGCCAAAGAGATGGAATGCAAGATTCGAGACGTTGGAAAAGCCCTGGCGACCCCTAGGGGAATCGAACCCCTGTCTCAACCGTGAAAGGGTTGTGTCCTAACCGCTAGACGAAGGGGTCGCTGAAGGCAGCGGTGGAATAGACGCTGATGGGCAGGAAATCAAGCGCCAATGCGCGTTTGGCGGCGTTTTGTGGGAAATGATCCGCGCCATCCTGGTCCCGCTGCGTGGGCCACGTCCTCGATGATCAGCTGTGCACGCTCATTGCCCTGCCAGCGATCGATTCTCAGATGACCGGCAAGGTGCAGGTCTCCCCCTCCCCGCGCCATCAGCGCATCACCAATGGGCTGACTCAGGGCGCGAAAAGCGATGGCCTTGAGACGACCGCCATCGGCTGAGGAGAGGATGGCGCGAACATGGTTTTCGCCCACGACATCGGCCTTCACGACACGAGCCCCCATGATGGCAAAGCGCGGTTCTGCGTTGCCGATCCCGAAAGGCCCCATGCGTTCGATCGTCTGCAACAGCTCGACCGTCGCAGCGCCCGCAGACAACGCACCATCGACGCCCAGTTCGGGAACACTGGGACGTTCCGAAACAGATTTGGCCACGCGATCGTCAAGAAAGTCGGAGAGTTCCTGGAGCATACCAGCTTCCACGGTCAGGCCGGCAGCCATGGGATGGCCGCCACCGTTGACGAGCAGACCTGCCTGGCGCGCCGCGGTTACAGCCCCGCCCAGATCGACCCCTGCCAGCGAGCGGCCCGAGCCCTTCCCGATGCCATCGTTGACCGCAATGACGAAGGCCGGGCGATGGAAGCGTTCCACGACACGGCTGGCGACAATGCCGATGACGCCGGGGTGCCAGCCCTCCCCCGATACGACGATGCAGTTCCGTCCTTCCTGAACTTCAGCCGCGGCCAGGGCTGCTGCCAGGACACCACGCTCGATCTCCTGGCGCTCGCCGTTGAGCGAGTCGAGCTTCAGGGCCAGGCCAGCCGCCTCGTCGGGGTCGGTAGTCGTCAGCAGGCGCACGCCCAGATCCGGTGAACCGATCCGACCGCCCGCGTTGATACGCGGTCCCAGCACGAAACCTGCGTGATAGGCCGTGGGCTTCTCAGTGATGCGTCCGATGTCGGCCAGCGCCGTCAGGCCGGTATTGAGGCGCCCCGCCATGACCTTCAGACCCTGGGTCGCCAGGGCACGGTTGAGCCCCACCAACGGTACGGAATCACAGACCGTACCCAGGGCCACGATGTCGAGCCAGCGCATCAGGTCGGGTTCCTGACGTTCTGCGAACCAACCGCGTTTCCTGAGCTCACGGTTGAGCGCCACGATGGTCATGAAGGTCACACCCACCGCTGCCAGATGGCCCAGACCGCTGGTGTCATCAATCCGGTTGGGATTGACCACGGCACAGGCCATCGGAAGGTCGGGCTCGGCCGCATGGTGATCCAGAACGATCACATCAATCCCGGCCTCGGCGGCAAGGCGCAGGGGGTCATAGGCCGAGATACCACAATCGACCGTCACAACAGGCCCGGCACCGCGATCACGCAGCGCGACGATGGCCGGCGCGTTGGGGCCATACCCTTCCTTCTGGCGATCGGGAATGTGCACGTCCGTTGCCACATCCAACGCCCGGAAATAGTGAACCAGAAGGGCCGAGGACGTCGCACCATCAACGTCATAATCCCCGAACACGCCAATGGTCTCGCCCGCCTCGACAGCATCGGCCAGGCGTGTAACGGCCTGGTCCATGCCTTTGAGAACCGAGGGATCCGGCAGAAAGGCCTTCAGGGATGGCTGCAGAAAACTACTGACGTCTTCGGGGGCCACTTTTCGTGCGGCCAAGACACGCGCGAGCGCTTCGGGCAGGTCAAGCTGCTGTGCCAGCGCCATGGCGGCACGGTCATCTTCAAGACGTGCGCGCCAGCGTTTGCCGGTGACGGAATGTTCGACGCCCAGGATTGCGCCGGCCAACAATCAGGCCCCGAGCTCGAAGCTCTTGCGTTCCAGATTATGCTCAGCAGAGACCACGCGGACCGTGCCGGTGCGCGAGCGCATGACGATGGACTCGGTCGTGATGCGGTCGCCCAGACGGTGCACGCCGCGCAGCATCCAGCCGTCGGTTACACCGGTTGCGGCAAAGAAGATGTCGCCATGGGCGAGTTCCTCGATGGCGTACTTCTTGTTCATGTCCTCGATGCCCATGCGGCGAGCGCGGGCCTTCTCATCGTCGTTGCGGAAGTTGAGGCGACCCTGGAACTGTCCGCCGATGCACTGCAACGCAGCAGCAGCCAGCACACCTTCAGGCGCTCCACCGATCCCCATGTAGAGGTCAATTCCGGTTTCAGGACGGGTCGTGGCAATGACACCGGCAACGTCACCATCGTTGATCAGGCGGATGCGGGCACCGGCCTTGCGCACGGCGCTGATCAGGCCTTCATGGCGCGGGCGATCCAGGATCAGGACGACCAGATCACTGACTGCAAGCCCCTTGGCCTCCGCGAGGCGTTTGAGGTTCTCTTCAGGCTCCAGGTCCAGATCCACGACACCGGCCGGCAGACCGCCGCCCACGGCGATCTTGTCCATATAGGTGTCGGGCGCATTCAGAAACCCGCCATCCTCGGCAAAGGCCAGGACGGCCAGGGAATTGGCGCCGCCGGTTGCGCAGATGGTCGTGCCTTCCAGCGGATCAAGAGCGATATCGACCTTGGGGCCGGATCCCGTACCCACGGTTTCACCGATGAACAGCATGGGCGCTTCGTCACGCTCTCCCTCGCCGATGACCACGGTACCCTGGATTTCAAGGCCGTTAAGGCCACGACGCATGGCATCGACGGCCACCTGGTCGGCAGCCTTTTCGTCGCCACGGCCCATCAGGGTGGCAGCAGCAATGGCGGCGGCTTCGCTGACACGCACAGCTTCGAGAGCCAGATCGCGATCAAGAATCATGAGGTTTCAGTCCAGTTCAAAGGTCTTCGATACGAATGGTCAGTGGCGCCTCGGAAACAGCATCGAGGTCACCAAAACGTTTGAGCGCGCGCAGCATGGCGTCCTCATCGGCTTCATGGGTGGTCATTACCAGCGGCACAACTTCTTCCGGATCACGCCCACGCTGCAACAGGCTTTCGACGGAGATGTTCTCATCACGCAGGATCGCCGAGACTTCGGCAATGACACCGGGGCGGTCCATCACCATCAGGCGGATGTAATAGGCACCGTGTCGACGCTCGATGGGCGCAGCCGGTGTCGCAACAAGATCAGACACCGGTACGTTGTAGAACGGCAGGCGCACGCCCCGCGCGATATCCACGATATCGGCAACCACGGCTGAGGCGGTCGGGCCGGCACCGGCACCACGTCCGATAAAGGTCGTGACATCGACGGCATCACCTTCGACCACGACGGCGTTGAAGACACCATCCACCGGCGCAATCGGTCCGGTCTGCGGCACCATGCAGGGATGCACACGCTGCTCGATGCCATGCTCGCTGACCTGGGCAATACCCAGAAGCTTCACGCAAAAGCCGAACTCGCGTGCGAACTCGATATCCATGGGCGTGATCGCCTGGATGCCTTCCACATGCACGCTGTCAAAATCGACCGGGCGGCCAAAGGCCAGGCTCGCCAGAACGGCCAGCTTGTGTGCGGCATCGCCGCCGCCGATGTCGAGTGCGGGATCGGCTTCGGCGTAACCCAGACGCTGTGCTTCGGCGAGAACCTCATCAAACGGTGAACCCTCGTCACGCATCGCCGTCATGATGTAGTTCGAAGTGCCGTTCAGGATGCCGTAGAGCCGCGTGATGCGGTTTCCGGCCAGGCCTTCACGCAGCCCCTTGATGATGGGGATACCGCCGGCAACCGCCGCTTCAAAGCCGACGTGGACACCCGTGGCGTCAGCAGCCTCTGCCAGGCGTGTGCCATGCACCGCCAACAGCGCCTTGTTGGCCGTGACGACATGCTGGCCTGACTTGAGCGCACCTTCGACCAGCTCAAGCGCGATACCGTCTTCACCGCCGATCAGTTCCACGACGACATCGATATCATCGGCCCCGATCAGTTCGCGGGCATCATCGACCCAGCGGTAGGCCGACAGATCCACACCACGATCACGGGCGCGGTCTCGCGCGTTGACGGCGACAATCTGGATGTCACGACCACAGCGGGATCGCAGGAGTGCGGCATTGTTCTGAACAACAGAGACAAGACCGGCGCCGACCGTACCCAGGCCGGCGATACCAAGACGAAGAGCTTCCATCAGACGCCGAAGAACACTTCGACCCTGCGGTCGACTGCCTCGTTGTCCATACCGGCATCGGCCGCCATGGAATCCGTCGCGGCAGCAGCCTCGACCAGAATGTCACCGCGCGGAACGCCGTTGCGGATCAGTTCGTTGGCAACAGCCGTGGCGCGATCCAGCGAGATCTTGAAGTTGACCAGGGCAGCGTCCGTGCTCGCCAGATTTCCACCCGACTTGCTGGCATGACCGACCAATCGGATCGGTCCGCCGGTCTGGGCATGAATGGCTGCAAGCTGGGCCACGATGTGACGTTCGTCCGCACCCAGGGCCGAGGAGCCATTTCCGAACCGGATGATGGCGGCCAGGGTCTGGGCCGCATTCCCGGTGCCGGCCGTCGTGAAGGTGGCATCGTTGATCGTTGTTGTCGGACTGCCAACCGCTGCAACATTCTGTGTTGCCGCACCGGCATTGGGACTGGAAGCACCAAACAGGTCATCAAAGGAAACACCAGCCGACGAAATCACGGGAACCGACGCCGTCGTGACGGACGGCTGTGTCACGGCAGGCGCGGTTGTGGCAGGCACGATAACCAGGGTTTCGTCGGTTACGCTGACGCGTTCAGCAGCCGGTTCAGGCTCGAGAACGGCCATCTCGACTTCCTCACTCTGCGTCACCAGTTCGACGGGCTCTCCATCGGATTTCATGACCATCGTGGTCTCGATGACGCGGGTGACCGAACCAACGAGCTCACCATCCTCGGTGACAAAGTTTTCCTGCTCCATCTGCGCTGCACCGACCTGACTTGCACTGGCCTGGGCGGTCTCAACCTCGACCATCTCGACCTGGGCAGTTCCCGTCTGTGCAGGCACCTCGACAACCTCAACACGTGTTGTTGTGGCGGGTTCAAGAACTTCGACCGTCACTTCGGGTTCGACGGTCGACGCTACGGTGCCGACCGGCTCAGGCGTGCTGATATCGGCAGAGGCCATGTATTCGGGCACGACGACAATCGTGTCACTGGCAGAACGTTCCGACAGAGCGACCAGCGACGCACTGCCATCGTCAACTGCTGCCGTTTCGGGGACGGCCGCAACCGTGACGGACTGCGATTCAGGCGTGGGCGTAGAAACGATGACCAGAGTCTCATCATCCACACCGGGCAGATCAACGTTCTCGTTGATCGGCTCAGCGACGGTCACCATTTCGGCTCCCAGATCATCAGAGGGCTCCGAGACAGGCTGCATCACAACGATCGTCTCTTCGACAGGCTCCATATTCTCGGCTGCGGCAACGGCCATCATCATGTCGGCCTCGCTCTGATCGCCACTCACCAGCGAAGTTTCCACCACCGTAGTGATGCTGCCGACGAGTTCCCCATCCTCATCACGAATGGTCTCGGTCTCGATCCGGCTTTCAACCGGCACCACCACGGCGACATCCATGGCAGGTTGCGCGGGTACAATCACCAGCGTGTCGCTGGCGATCTCGTCAGCCAGAGCAACCTGCGATTCCGTGGGAGGCGCCACCAGGCTCACAGCGGGGGCTGAATCAACGGGTTCAACATCAGGCACCGTGGCCACGGTAGCCTCGGCAATCTCGATCTCCTCACCTGGCGTGATGACGGTGATGGATTCGGCTTCAACCGCAGCAACGCTCGGCAGAGGCATTTCAGAGGGGGTTGTCTCGTCATCGGCGCGCGACACGCCGCTTGTGTACTGCGCATTGGCCAGGTCAGCAGCCAGCGATTCCGCGACACGGTCTATCTCCTCGGCCGAAGAAACGTTGACCGGTTCCTCAGGCACGGATCCCAGTTCGGGATAATCGGCATCCGAACCAGGGACATCACCGGGTTCAGGTGCCGGTTCTGCGCCGACTGCAGAGCTGTACCAATCAGACGGATCAAGGTCATCAGCGGAGTCAATGCAGGATGTCAGCATCACCAGCGAGGCCGCCAGGACCGGCGCTGTGAGCATGGCTATCATGCGTTGTTGCAAGACAGGCTTTTTTGCAGTGCACAATTTCATATATACCCACGGTATGAGGGGCGCTTGGATTGACTGAAAACTAATCGTTTTTGATCCAAGCCACAACAAAGCAAAGCCCATACCATGGCTGATCGACCAATCGGGGTACCAGGAATGACGGAAACCGGACAAGACCAGAGCCTCCATATGGAGGATTGGCAGGCGATTGCGGAGAAAAGCCAACGCCTGATGCAGGATTTTGTGTCGCGTCAGGGTGATACGTCCGGCCAGATGGAAGACATGATGCGCATGAGCGAGGTCTTCATGCAGGCTTCCATGCAGCTCATGACCGACCCGGCGAAACTTGCGGAAGCCCAGGCCAATCTTTGGAAAGGCTACATGGATCTGTGGCAGCAGACTGCCCTGCGCATGGCCGGCCAGGACGTCGAGCCCGTTGTGAAGCCCGATGGCGACGACCGCCGCTTCAAGGACGAGGAATGGACCCAAAACGCGGTCTTTGACTACATGAAGCAGTCCTATCTGCTCTCATCGAACTGGATTCAGGATCTGATGGGCGGTGTCGACGGCCTTGATCCCAAGACCAAGAAGAAGCTGGAGTTCTACACCAAGCTTTATGCCGACGCCCTTTCGCCTACCAATTTTGCGGCCACCAACCCCGAGGTTCTGCGCGCCACGGCCGAGACCAAGGGCGAGAATCTGGTCAAGGGTCTGAAGAACCTTCTGGACGATTTCGAGCGCGGCAAGGGCCAGCTTGCGGTCAAGATGGTCGACAACGATGCGTTCGAGATCGGCAAGGACCTGGCAACAACGCCTGGAAAGGTGGTGTTCCAGAACGATCTGATCCAGCTCATTCAGTTCACGCCCACGACAAAGAAGGTGCACAAGAAGCCGCTTCTGATCGTCCCGCCCTGGATCAACAAGTATTACATTCTGGATCTCAAGCCCAAGAACTCCTTCATCCGCTGGGTTGTGGAACAGGGCTACACGACGTTTGTTGTGTCCTGGGTCAATCCCGACGCCAAGCTCGCCATGAAGACCTTTGACGACTACATGCTCGAAGGCCCGATTGCAGCACTGGACGCGGTCGAAAAGGCAACCGGTGAGTCCAGCATCAATATTCTGGGCTATTGCATCGGTGGCACGCTGGTGGCCTGCACGGCAGCATATCTGGCAGCCAAGAAGGACAAGCGTCTGAGCTCGGCCACGTTCCTCACCTCCCTCACCGACTTCGAACAGGTCGGCGAAATCGATGTGTTCATCGATGAGGAGCAGGTCCAGAACCTCGAGAAGATGATGAACGAGCGTGGCTATCTCGAAGGATCAGAGATGGCAGCCACCTTCAACACCCTGCGTGCCAACGATCTGGTCTGGTCGTTCGTGATCAACAACTACCTGATGGGCAAGGAGCCGTTCCCGTTCGATATTCTGTTCTGGAACGGCGACAGCACGCGCATGCCCGCCGCCATGCACAGCGCCTATCTGCGCCGTCTGTATCTCGACAACGTCCTCTCCAAAGGAGAACTGGAGCTGGCAGGCACCCGGATCGACCTCACGAAGGTCAAGGTTCCGACCTATCTGCTCTCGACCCGCGAAGATCACATTGCGCCCTGGGAGTCGACCTACAAGGCAACGCAGCTCTACAGCGGTGACACGACCTTCACCCTGGCAGCCTCCGGCCACGTTGCCGGTGTCGTCAATCCGCCCGAGAAGAACAAGTACGGCTACTGGACCAATGCCGAAAATCCGGCCCAGCCAGAAGCCTGGCTGGAAGGCGCCGAGCAGCACGAGGGATCCTGGTGGCCCAACTGGGAGGCCTGGCTCGCCAAACAGTCCGGCGCCATGGTCGCGGCACGGGTGCCCGGCAAGGGTGAACTCAAGGTGATCGAGGATGCACCCGGCAGTTACGTGAAGCTGGACCTACGCAAGGCAAGCTGACGAATTTGTATCCTGACAAGTTCAGCCTTGACGTTGAGACAGCTTCACTGTCCTTTTAACCCATGGTTGATACTGTCCTGCTGTCCAGCCTGATCGGCTTTGCCTTCATCGGCTCGATCACGCCCGGCCCCAACAACCTGATGGTGATGGCTTCTGCCGCTGCCTTCGGGTGGCGCCGGGCCGTGCCGCACATGCTGGGCATCGTGTTCGGCTTCGGGTTCATGCTGGCCCTGGTGACATCAGGGCTGGGTGCGCTCATTCTGGAAGTTCCGGTTCTGCTGGACCTTGTGAAGTATGGCGGTGCCGCCTGGCTGCTCTGGCTTGCCTTCAAGATGGGACGTGGTGCGTTGCAGCCACCCGATCCTACCGCGCCAAAACAAACCGGAAGCAAGGCACGACCGCTGACCATGATCGAAGCGATGCTGTTTCAGTGGGTCAATCCCAAGGGATGGGCCATGGCCCTGGCCTGTGCCGGTGCCTATGTGGAACTGGCCCCGTCAGTGCTGACCCGCACCGCCATCATCGCTGTCGTGTTCATGGCCATGACACCCTTTGCCAACGGCACATGGATGGCTGCAGGCGAAGCAATGCACCGCCTGTTCACCGGCCCGCGCGCCGGCAAGGTCTTCGGCCTGGGCATGGCACTTCTGATCGCGGCCACCGCCGTGATGATCGTTCTGGGGCCTAGCGGTCTGCCGTGATCACCGGATTGGCAGGGTCGTTGTTGTCGATCACCAGATCCGCCGCTTTCTCCGGCTCCGCATCATCGCGATAGAGCCGGTACCCTGCGATGTAGCGCGCCTCGTTGAGGCGACGCAGTTCCTCTGAGTCACCACCGGCGCGCGCGAGGGCGCGGCGCATGGATTCCTCCTCGGAGGCTTCCAGAACAATCGAGAGATCCCAGCGATCCCTCAGTTCGGCCCGTAACAAAAACACGCCATCGACCAGAACAACGCCGCGGGAAGGAACCGCAACCGGGCGCGTCGCGATCGGCTTGTCGGCAACCAGATCAAAGGCGCGCTTGCGGACCAGCGCCGGTGAAGCGCCACTGGTCAAAGGGTCCAGCAGCAGACGCCGGAAGGCTCCGTAGTCGAAGCTGTCCCGGTAATACCCCTTTGCGGAGAACTGTCCTCGCGCGTAGCGCTCGGCACGTGGCCGCTCGAAATCATCGACGCTGGCACGAACGACCATTGCACCACGCGTTTCCAGCGGGGCGACCAGTGCATCCGCCAGGGTAGTCTTGCCCGAAGCATCCGGACCATCAATGGCAACGGCTGCGGGTCTTCCCGGCGCCAAGGCCAGGATGCGATCACAGAGTGTCGAGAGGACCTCGGCGCGGCTCACAGTGCAGCAATCGCCTCTCGGTAGTTACGCCCATGCTCGGCATAACGATCCACGGTGGACATGAAACCTTCCTGTTCCTCGGGCGACAGGTCGCGCATCTTCTTTGCAGGGCTACCGGCCCACAATTGGCCAGAGAGAACCCGTTTGCCCGGGGTCACCAGCGCTCCGGCAGCGACCATGGCACCGGTCTCGACCACGGCGTTGTCCATCACCGTGGCGCGCATGCCGATAAAGCTGCGGTCCTGGAGCGTGCAGGCGTGGATGAGGCAATGGTGCCCGATGGTGACCTCGTCACCGATCCAGGTCGGCCCGTCACTGCTGGATACATGCACCACCGTGCAGTCCTGGATGTTGGTGCGCCTGCCGACATGGATCGCCGCGACATCACCCCGCAACACGCAGCCGGGGAAGATCGAGGCGCCATCCATAATGGTCACATCACCAGAGACGAAGACACCGGGCGCAACGAAACTATCAGATGAAATAGTTGGAATATCTCCCTGATACGGAACAATTATCGGAGATGTTGAAATCACGGGAATACAGCAACCTGTGGCAGGCCGGCGGTCTCCTCGAACCCTGCCATGACGTTCAGGTTCTGCAGAGCCTGACCGGATGCGCCCTTGACCAGATTGTCGAGGGCGGAGACCAGAATGGCCCTTCCCGGCACACGGTCGGCAAACACACCCAACAGACAAAGGTTGGAACCGCGCACATGGCGCGTCGCAGGTGCCTGTCCCTGGGGTACCAGCTTGACGAAAGGTTCGTCGGCGTAGTGCCGGGCCAGTGCACCGCGCAGATCATCCGCCGTGGCGCCATTCTTCAGGGTCACGTAGATCGTGGCCAGGATACCCCGGTTCATGGGCATCAGATGTGGTGTAAAGGTCACGGTGATCGCCTCACCTGCAGCCTCGGAGAGTTCCTGCTCGATCTCGGGTGTATGGCGATGGCTGGCAATGCCATAAGCGTGGATGCCCTCGGAGACCTCTGTATGGAGCGCACCTTCCTTGGGCGCCCTGCCCGCGCCGCTCACGCCGGACTTGGCATCGATGATGATGCCCTGGGCTTCGATCAGCCCCTCGACAAGGCAGGGGATGAGCGGCAGTTCGGCCGCCGTGGTGTAGCAGCCGGGGTTGGCAACCAGCCGGGCCGCACGCACCTGCTCACGTTTGACCTCTGTCAGGCCATAAACCGCCTCGCCCTGCAGATCCATGGCGCGATGTTCACCCCCATACCACTGGGCATAGGTATCGGCGTCATAGAGCCGGAAATCAGCGGAGAGATCGACGATCTTCACGTGCTGGGGCAATCCCGCGATGACCTCCTGAGTCGTTCCGTGCGGCAAACAACAGAACACGGCATCGATGCCAGACCAATCAACATAGGCAATCGCGACCATGTCGGGCAGGTCGAAATGCGCCAGGTGCGGATAGACCGAACCGACGGTCTCACCGGCACGTCGGTCTGCGGTGAGTGCGGCGACATGAATGCCTTCGTGCCCAAGCAAGAGGCGCAGCAGCTCGGCACCGGTGTAACCGCTGGCCCCAAGGATCGCGACATTCAGTTTGCCGTTTGCGCTCATGCACTTTCTCCGGTTTCGTCCGTCGCCTTGTAATAGCCCACGGTGTCCCCCGCGGTCGAGACGCCAAGGCCGTTCAGAAGCCTGTTGGAATAGTTGAAATAGGCCACGACCTGATTGACCTCAAGGATTTCGCCATCATCGCAGCCTGCCGCATGCAACGCATCGATGTCGGCCTTTACCATTGCGCCCACATGCGTCGTCAGCTTGCCTGCATAGTGCAAGAGCGCCAGCTCCTTGCCCTCGAAGGCATCTTCAGGGCGCCCGGCGTCCAATGCGACACGCACGGCCTGCGCGCGTTCCGGGTCACCCATCAAGCGACTCGCATTGGCCCAGTGGTGCAGCAGGCTGTAGGCGCAGGTGTTGAGAATGCTGACATAGCTGGCCACCGTCTCGAGAAACCAGAACGGTACCGTATTGTCATCGCTGTGAAGGACACTGCGGTAGAGCGTCACGTGGCCGGTCATGGTCGCCGGGCGCAACGAATGCACCCGCATGACGTTGTCGAGTGTGCCGTGCGGGGTGCGCGCAGTATCGAACACGGCACTGAGCGCCGCATCGGCCTCTTCATCCGTGATCATCCTGATCCAGGCTGGTTCTGTCATGGCAAGCCTCCTGTCGGGAGCACGACATACGCGCTCTTGATCAGGATGCAAGTACCAGTCTGAACAGGCCGATCAGTCCCTGAAGTAGCCTGCACGAACTGCGGCGCCAATCGCGTTCGTGAACAGCCGTGTCGCCGTGATGCTGGTGATGTCGTTGACGTCTCTGGATGGCGTGATCTCGACGACATCCATGCCGACCAGCCTGCCCTTCCTGACCAGACCCTGAATCAGCCTGTGCATCTGAGAGTATGTGACACCACCAGGCGCCGGACCGGCGACCGCGGGCATGATGGATGGATCCATGCCATCGGCATCAATCGTCAGGTAGTATCGTTCGCCATCTGGAATCTGGTCCAGCACGTCGGCCACCCCTCGATCTTCCAGCTCATAGATCGAGATCAGATGGGCACCATAGGCTCTTGCCGCCTGGACCTCCTGGGCTCTGGCACTACCCTGGCAGCGCAGGCCAATCTGAAAGATCTGGTCGATATGATCCAGTTCCGAAGCCCTGCGGATCGGGCTTGAATAGCCTTCCCTGACGCCGTTGATGTCATCACGCCAATCGAGATGAGCATCGATCTGGATGAGATGAACAGGTCCGACTTCCTCAAGCGCGCGAAACACCGGTATCGGCACGCCATGGTCACCACCGATGATCATCGGCATCGCGCCTGCCTTCAGAATCTTCCGCACCGCCGCCTCAGCGGCCCGGTAGTGCCCTGACAGCTCGCGGGCATCGGCGGGAATGTCGCCGCAATCGACGACACGAATGTCCTGACCGTCAAAAACGGTTCCGTCGAGATCAAAGTCCCACTGACCCAGTCCCTCCCATGCCTTGTCGGAAACCTGCCTGACAGCCGTCGGCGCATTGGTCTGATCGTTGGTGACCTCATCGATCGAATAGGGATCCCCATAGGGCAGGCCCAGAATTGCGACATGCGCATCAAGGTGATCCAGATCGAGCGCCAGGGGAAAGTGGCAGAACGTCTGGGGTACGGCTCTGGGTGCGACCGTGAGGGTCTTCGACATGCTTGTTCTCCAGATGGATAGCCGTGACGATCAGAGAGCAGCGCGTATGGCGCTGAGCCCCTGATTGATGTCATCGGACGAATTGTAGAGATGGGGTGAGAAGCGAATGAAATCGCGCCGCAAGCTGGCGATCACATCGGCTTCCTTGAGCGTCCGGGCGAAATCGGCACTGTCCTTCCCGGGAAACCGGGCGGCAACGGTCGCCGAACGGCTTGCGGCATCTTTCGGACCCAGAACTTCGGCCCCCAGTTCACGCAGGCCATTGAGCAAACGGTCCGAATTCTGCCGGTTGTGTTCGGCAATCCGTTCGATCGAGAGGTCCAGCAGATAGTTGGTCGAAACCGTCGCCCCGAACGCCGTGCCATAGGCCATGGTTCCAAATTCAAAGCGCTTGGCACTGTCGGCATACTCGAACCGGTCGGCCTGGAAGTCCCACATATCCTTGTGCGAGCGCCAGCCGATGATGCCGGGGCTCAGTTTCTGAAGTTCGGGCGCGACATACATCATGCCGGTGCCGAAGGGGCCGCAGAGCCATTTATAGGTTGAGGTCGCGACGGCATCGACACCACTCTGGGCGACATCAATCGGGATCTGACCGGCAGACTGGGTCGCATCGATCACACAGATCGCGCCGTTTCTGTGCGCTGCATCGGCGAAACGCTTGAGGTCAAAGACCTGGCCCGTGCCCCACTCCACATGGGAAAGACACACCACCGACGTGTTTTCGTCGATCAGGTCTTCCAGAACGTCAGGGTCAATCGTCAGGCTATCGTCCGCCCGGGCCCATCGCACTTCGGCACCTGTGTGCTCTGCCACCCGCATCCAGGGATAGACCGAGCTTGGATGGGTTGTTTCGGTCGAGACAATGTTTGTTCCGGCACCGGGCATGACGGCCCAGGCCAGCGATGACATCAGAACAGTTTCGCTTGAAGCCGTCGCAATATCGGTGACATCGGCGTTGAAGAGACGTGCGGCCGCATCGTTAAGGTTGTCCAGGCACTCGACTTCATCTTTCTCGGTAAAGGCAACCGTCCCTCGCTCCGCCAGTGCGCGCTGCCAGTCGGAAATCGCTTCAGCGCCCTTGGTGTGACTGAGGCCGACCGAAGCCGCATCCATATAGACGTATTGTGAAGCCGGCGGGAAAATGTCGGAGGTTCCTAAACGGTCAGTCATGGCATGCCTCTGAGTTCTGGTATCCGGCGATCCTACTTTTTCTGGCGTGCAACACCACAAGCATGATCAAACACTACCCTCCCGAGGTCTTCGTATTCTGAAACAAGGAAGGAAACTGCTATGGGAATGTCGTTTATCGTAGGCCCGAACGTTGAAGGTCTGCCGTTGTCGGAGGCTGTCAGAGCCGGTGACTTTCTGTTTGTTTCAGGCATGTGCGGATTTGACGACGATGGCAGCATCATCGAAGGGGGCGTTGCTGCAGAAACCGACCGGATCATGACCGACCTGATCGATGTCCTGGCGCGATCCGGAACCGATCTGAGCCGCATCGCCAAGGTCAATGTCTACCTGGCTTCAGCCGGCGACTTCGACGCATTCAACACCGCCTATGCCAGGTACTTTCCAGGCAACAAACCTGCACGGATTGGCGTCGTGGCCGGCATGACGATCAACGCCACAGTCGAGATGGATTTCACAGCCTATCTCGGCGACTGACACAAGAGCAGATTCGGACGTCGACTACGCTTACGCTCCCCTTCTGCATCCGTAACCCACTTAAGCGTTGTGGGGTGATAAGAGCTATCTTCAGCGATACGTAACTGCTCACCCAACTTATCCAACAGCTTCTGCCTGCGCTTGAGCGTTGGGTTATTGGCAGAAGGATGCGCGTAAGCGACGAGGTTGAGTGAATTAAGTTTCGACATAACGTTCTCCTTTGTCTGTTTAAGCATAATGCTTTCAGAACCAGAAGCGCATCATCCGAAAATTAGATAACCCAAAAAATCATAAAAGATTAAGGCCCGATTGCTATTTGGTATTCTTTATCGAAATCTTTGATCTAACATTAGACAGTTAAATCAAGCTTTTTAAGAGCAATATGCTTCAGCACAGGGTGAATAACTTGATAAGTGCACCCAGCCTCTGTCTCTTGATGCATACCAACATTAAGACCCTTTTCAGATGTCAAGGCATTAACAGATTCTACCAAAACACTAGATCTCAGAATGGGATCCAATACGTAATCTACATTTATTCCTTTAATAGGCGTCACTTTCTTGCGAACGATAATTTTTCCCCCATCAATAACGTCATTAAGAATTATTGCTGATGCTCCAATTGTGAAATCATCTAAAATTGAATAATAAAAACAAGTGCTGCCTCTGTAGTCAGGCAAATAACCCCCATGCACATGTATTACACCGCGACATGATCCAATTAATTCTTTTGATACAAAGACCCCGGCTGCTCCGGAATATATAATAAACTTAGATTTAAGTGAGGGGTTATCTTCAATAAATTTTGATGAGTTCACTCCACTTAAGTGCGACATATCGACATGCTTAACCTTATCGCCTAATGTTTCTTTTACGGAAAGGTTAAAGTGAAAATCGAAATCGGAAAACTCGACAGAAACGAAATTCTTATTTGTGAATGTTTTCTCTTTTAGTTCAGATCCGAAGAAAAATGCTTTTTCCGGTATAATCCCAGCCGAACGAAGAGCTTGCGCATATGCTCGTGATCGGAAATTTTCATAGTACACGAATACAAAATCACTCAACATCATGAACAAACCTTAACTCTTCTTCCAAGACCGTCAGTAACTCTTCTGTGTCTGGATAGCTAAATGGTAAAGTGCAAAGAGTATCATTCACCTTTATTAAGGTGGAAAGATATTTAAAAGAACCTGATTTTTGATATGCGGAGCATAAGCACTTTGAGAACTTGACATAAGAATAAAAATCCGCGTCACCGTCCTCTTTTTTTGGGGTTAGGTCTTTCCTTGAATAAGTTTTATAGAACTTTTTCCGGGTTTCGAACTTTGCGCAAAACCTATCTAACCAAATCGATTTTCCCTTCATAAACATCTTTTCAGACTTATCGAATAGATCATGTAAATCAGTTCTTGGAGACGATATAAATGGATAATCTGCCGGATCAGGATAAGACATAGCGCGGATTCTTGAAATCACACTTTTGCGATACTCAATATATTTACTCAGATAATTTTTATCCGAGCACTCAGCATAAAAATAGTTTTCAGGTAGTTCTAAAAAATTTCGGCCTTGGTATGGATAAGATAAATCCTCTTTCCTATTAGTCATTTCTTTTTCCTACCTGGTGCAAGAGCGCCTTTCAGCATACCAGCGGTGAAGCCATGCAGCTTGCAGAGTCCCTTAACCGTCTTCAAATCTTCATTGCGCTTGTCTTTCTTTAGCTTTTCCATTTCAGCTTCAATAGCCGCCTTCTGCGCAGCAATTTCTTCCAAGGTCGCCATAGTCTTAACCTTTCATAAATTGAACACAGAGTTACACGCAGCAACAATGCGCTGTATAATCACAGTAACAGAGTTTCGGATAGATGGAAGATTTTCGTGCAGAAATATATAAAAAATTACAGCTATGCCTGTCTGTCAGACATACGAGCAAACTATTTCCGCACGTGGGCCTGTCCGTCGTCAGAACATTTGGGACGCGTGAGCTCGTTTTCTAATTGAGTATCTGGCTCATCTTGATTTGATGTTAAGCCGCTTGTTGTTGATGGTTCAAGCGGCGGGTTTGGATGGTGAGTTTTTTGATCTTTTC
>CALIUG010000014.1 GCA_938048755.1 uncultured Alphaproteobacteria bacterium | reverse complement strand
TTGAAGGTCTTTCCCAGGATCTGAACTACAACGTCATGTTCTCGGCGCGCGGTGTGATCAACCTTGCCCATAACGAACATGACCTTAAGGAACTCTCGCGCCGTGGTCATGCCTGTCGCCTGAACGGCATCGATTACGAGCTGGTCTCGCCCCAGCAGATCAAGGAAATCGCGCCCATCATCAACATCAGCCCCGATATCCGGTATCCGGTTCTGGGCGGTGCAATGCAGCGGCGCGCGGGCAATGCACGCCATGATGCGGTTGCCTGGGGTTACGCGCGCCGGGCCGATGAATACGGCATCGACATCATCCAGAACTGTGAAGTCACGGGCATCGATATTGCCGATGGCAAGGTGACGGGTGTCCAGACCACACGCGGTCCCATCAAGGCAAAGAAGGTCGGCGCCGTGGTTGCCGGGCATGCTTCGGTCATCGGCCAGATGGCGGGCCTGAAGCTACCCGTGGAAAGTCATGCCCTGCAGGCCATGGTGACCGAGCCGATCAAGCCGGTGCTCGATACCGTCATCATGTCGAACACCGTGCATGTCTATATCAGCCAGTCCGACAAGGGCGAGCTGGTGCTGGGCGCCGGCATCGACGGTTACAATTCCTATGGTCAACGTGGCGGCATCGATGTCATCGAACATCAGCTCGAAGGCCTCGTGGAGCTCTATCCCATCGTCAAGCGTCTGCGCATCATGCGCACCTGGGGCGGCATCGTGGATATCTGCCCGGACGCCAGTCCGATCATTTCCAAGACGCCGGTCGACGGGTTCTTCATGAACTGCGGCTGGGGCACCGGCGGCTTCAAGGCGACACCGGGTTCCGGCTGGGTCTTTGCCCACACCATTGCGCAGGATCGCCCGCACAAGCTGAACGAAGCCTTTGATCTCAAACGGTTCGAAACGGGCATGCTCATCGATGAGCACGGCGCCGCGGCCGTGGCGCACTAGGGGGAGACGGACCATGTTGTTGATCGATTGCCCCTGGTGTGGCCAGCGTGAGCAGACCGAATTCTCCTGCGGTGGCGAAGCCCATATCGCGCGCCCTGATCCGCATACCGCAAGCGACAAGGAATGGGGTGAATACCTCTTCATGCGCAAGAACCCCAAGGGCGTGCATTTCGAACGCTGGTTCCACGCGCAGGGTTGCCGCAAGTGGTTTCACATGGCACGCCATACCGTGAGCCATGAGATTCTCGCGATCTATGGCATCACCGAACCCGCTCCGAAACTTGATGGCGGGGAGGGCACGTCATGACCCAGGCCTTCCGGAATGCCGATGGCGGTCTGATCGACCGCGGCACACGCATCAACTTCACCTATGACGGTCAGCGTTATCAGGGCAATGCGGGCGATACGCTCGCCTCGGCCCTGCTTGCCAATGGCGTCCGTCTTGTGGGGCGCAGCTTCAAGTATCACCGGCCCCGCGGCATCGTCGGTTCTGGTGCCGAGGAGCCCAATGCGCTGATCCAGCTGGGTGAAGGCGCCGTCACCGAGCCCAATACCCGTGCAACGCAAATTGAACTCTTCGAGGGGCTTGTCGCGACCAGCCAGAACGCCTGGCCCGGCGTCGGGTTCGACATTGGCGGCGTCAACAACATCGTCTCCAATGTCATTCCTGCGGGTTTCTACTACAAGACCTTCATGTGGCCGCCGAAAGCCTGGATGCTTTACGAGAAGTTCATCCGTGTCGCGGCAGGGCTGGGCAAGGCGCCAACCGAGCCTGATCCCGACACCTACGAAAAACGCCGTGTGCACTGCGATGTTCTGGTGGTGGGCGCTGGCCCGGCCGGCCTCGCGGCCGCGCGTGCTGCCGGTGCCAGTGGCGCACGTGTGATCCTGGCCGATGAACAGGCTGGATTTGGCGGCAGCCTGCTTTCGGGCCAGGCTGCGATCGACGGCAAACCGGGTGCCCAATGGGCGGCTGACGTAACTGAAGAACTTGCCGGTATGGATGAGGTGCGCCTTCTGCCGCGCACCACAGTGACCGGTTACTACGATCACAACTTCCTGGTCGCGGTCGAACGACTTACCGACCATCTGCCGTTCGGGGAACGCAAAGGGCCACGCCAGCGCGTATGGAAGATCCGCGCCAAGCAGGTGATTCTCGCGACCGGCGCCATCGAGCGGCCTCTGGTGTTTGCCGAAAACGACCGGCCCGGCGTGATGCTGGCCGATGCGGTGAAGACCTATGTGAACCGTTACGGCGCACGACCGGGCAGCAGGGCGGTGGTCTTCACCAACAACGACAGCGCCTATCGCGCTGCCGTGGACGCTGCAGACGGCGGCATCCATGTCGTGGCAATCGTGGACCTGCGCGCCAAACCGGAAGGCACGCTGGTCCGCAAGGCGCGCGATCATGGCATTGAAGTGATTGCCAACAGTGCCATCACCGCGGTCAAGGGCGCCAAGCAGGTTTCCGAGGTCGAGGTCATGACCCTGTCGGATGACGGTATGTCGGTCTCCGGCGGCCGCCGTTCGCTCGACTGCGATCTTGTCATGATGTCAGGCGGCTGGAATCCCACGGTTCATCTTGCTTCCCAGTCCGGCGCAAAGACGGTCTGGGACGAAACCCTGGCCACCTTCCTGCCAGGCGATGCCAAGCAGGCACAGCGCAACGCCGGTGGTGTTGCAGGGCAGTTCGGTCTCCTT
>CALIUG010000013.1 GCA_938048755.1 uncultured Alphaproteobacteria bacterium | reverse complement strand
TGAAGAACCGGCGCATTGACCATCAATCTTGTCATCGTCGAACTTGATTCGACGATCCATGCACCAATCCCGGCTCACAACAGAAATTCCATTGGGTGCGTTGTCGGGTACCGCGGTATTCGTTCGTCAGGGCGGGCCATGCCTGCTATAGCCCGCCCGTTCTGATGTGGAGTGACGGCGTTGAGCAATTCCTATCCCGTGATCCGGCTCAATCCCGGCAAACACAAACGTGTGGCTGGCGGCCACCCCTGGGCGTTTTCCAACGAAATCCGCATGGACCCGGCAACCAAGGCGCTGGAACCCGGCAGCCTGGTGCGCGTGACAACCGCTGACGAAACGCCGCTGGGCGTTGCCATGTTCAATCCCCATTCGCTGATCGGAGCCCGCATGATGGGCACCAACAGCGAACTGGTCATAGACCGCGACGAGTTGAAGCGCCGCATTGCCCATGCCGCAGTGCTGCGCGACCGCCTGTATGACCAGCCGCACTATCGCCTGATCCACGCCGAAGCGGATGGCCTGCCCGGCGTCGCAGTTGACCGCTATGGCGATGTCGCGGTCTGCCAGATCAACAGTGCCGGCATGGAACAGATGGCCGACGACCTGGCCGCAGCCCTGATGGAAGAATTGGGCATCACAACCGTGGTGCTGCGTGGCGACAGCCCGATCCGCAAGCTGGAAGGCCTGGGCGACACGACACGCGTGATCGGCGCTGAACTGACCGGTCCCATCGACGTTCTGGAAAACGGCTTTGCCTATCGCGCCGATCCCGTGGGCGGACAGAAGACCGGATGGTTCTTCGATCAGCGTGAAAACCGCGCCTTCATGGCACGGCTGGCCAAGGATGCCACGGTGCTGGATGTCTATGCCCACAGCGGCGGATTTGGGCTGGCCTGTGCGGCTGCCGGGGCAAGCCACGTCACCATCGTGGACCGCTCCGAGCCGACGCTGGACCTGGCGCGACAGGCAGCAGAACGGGCCGGCCTCGCCGAGGCCTGCACCCTGTGTCCCGTCGAAGCGTTTGCGGACCTGCAGACGCGCCGCGACCGTGCAGAGCATTATGACATCGTGATCTGCGATCCCCCGGCCTTCGTGAAGTCCAAGAAGGATCTGGGTGCAGGCATCCGCGGCTACCGCAAACTGGCGCGCATGGCCGCCAAGCTGGTGGCACCTGGCGGTTATCTCGCCATGGCGAGCTGTTCGTACCATGTCGATCCATCATCCTACCTGTTCCAGATTCGCCGGGGCCTGCAGGACGCCGAACGCGAGAGTGCGATTCTGCGCGTCGCCAGCGCCGGACCGGACCATCCCGTGCATCCGCAATTGCCGGAATCGTCCTATCTGAAGTTCGTTGCCCTCAGGCTCGATCAGGCAGGCTTATTCTAAAGCAGGTTCCGTTTTCGCCTGACGAGACCAGTTCGAGGTCACCGCCATGAGCCCGCGCCAGCTCCCGGGCGATGGCAAGGCCGAGACCCGTGCCCTGAGCGCCTTCGGAAAAGGCTTCGAACAACTGCTCGCGCACCCGTTGGGGGATGCCTGAGCCGGAGTCGTGAACGTCAATCAGGGTACCGTCCTCTCCGCGTTCGGCCGAAACCCGGATCGAACCGCCCTTGTCCTTCATGGCCTGGGCTGCGTTGCGCACGAGGTTGAGCAGGATGCGGAACAACTGATCCCGGTCGGCCAGGATTACGACCGAGGCGTCGATGTCGTTCTCCCAGTTAACCGGCGCAAGGTCACTTTCACCCAGCGCGTTGGCGACATCATCAGCGAGAGGTGCAAGCTCGAAGCGGGTCAGCGAAAGATCGGGCTCGTCGGCACGGGCAAAACGCAAGGTGTCCTGACACAGCTTGACCGCCTGATCGATGGACGCGAGCACGACCGGCGCCTGCCTGCGCACCTCGGGATCCTCCGACATGCTCAAGCGGTCGGACACCAGAGCGGCCGTGGCAAGGATGTTGCGCAGATCATGGCTGATCTTGCTGACCGCAGCACCCACGGCAGCCAGCCGTGTGCGCTGGCGCAGAGCCTGGCGCAGGCCACGCTCCATTTCGGCGAGTTCGCGCTGGGCAATGCCGATCTCGTCACTGCGCCGGGTGACCTCGATGGACCGGGTCATGTCTTCGGGGGCTTCGCGGAACGAGATCAGGTTTTCGGTCATGCGCTGGACCGGGCGCACCATCATGCGCTGAAGCGCAAGGAAGACGAGGCCCGCGGTGATGACCGAAATGAAGATCGAGAGGGCCAGAATGCGCCACGAAAAATCGATCATGGCCGCTTTCAGCGGCCCCGAGGGTACGGTGAGTTCAATCCAGGCGCCTTGCGTTCCCCTGCTGGGCGTGCCGAACACACGAATGATCGCATCATCAGGGCCGAACAGGGTTTTCACCGCATCGATGATGAGAACAGGGATCGATTCATCGGAGAGGTCGTAACTTGCTTCGACCATCTGGGGCCGACCCAGCATCAGATAGGAAACCGATTCGAGTTTGAGGCCGATGGACTGCACGCCCATGTAATCGAGCAGCTCGGCCTCGAGCTCGGGCGTGATCTGGCCGTCAGGTGCAGCGCGGATGGTAAGAGTTGCCTGATAGGCCGCGTCGATCTTCTCGCTCAGGTAGTCGACTCGGAACCGCGAGATCGACGGCACAAAGATCAGCACCTCGGCCACCATCACAAAGACGATCGTGAGGACGACCAGGCGGGCCGAAAGGCCGCGCCAGAATCCGGGCATGTCGATGCGTGAATCTGCCATGGACCGCAATCTAACCTGACAGCGCCGCGACCACCACGGGTGGCGGAGCGCCAATCGCGTCAGCCAAATTTGGCGAGGAAACGCACAACCCGCTTCATGCCATCGCCGAAAACCTTGGGCGTATAAAAGGAGCCTGCGGCACGTTTGTTGATCTCACCCAGCGTGGGATAGGCAACGATCATGCCGGCCATGGCGCCGATTTTGAGCCCCGACGACATGGCAAGGACCCAAGGCTGGAGCAGTTCGCCGGCATGGGCGCCGACAATCGAGGCGCCCAGGATCTTGCCCTTCTTGCCGGTCACGACCTTCACGAAACCTTCGGTCGTGCGTTCGGCGATGGCGCGGTCGTTCTCGTGATAGGGGAAACGCAGCACCGTGACGTCGCCATGCTCCTTTTTCGCATCGGCTTCGGTCAGACCGACATGGGCCATCTCCGGATCGGTATAGGTGACCCAGGGAAGTGCTGATGTGTTCACCTTTGCTGGCAGGCGCAGCAGGACGTTCCGGATCACGATCCCGGCGTGATAGTTGGCAAGGTGGGTGAACTGGAAGCCACCGGCGCAGTCACCGATGGCATAGACCTTCCTGTTGGAGGTACGCAGCCGCTGATCGACCGTGATGCCCGAGCGTTCATAGGCTATGCCGGCTGCTTCCAGGCCCAGATCGGTGATGTTGGGCTTGCGACCGGCAGCGACCAGAAGATGGCTGCCTTCGATCTCCAGCGCGGCACCGTCCTTCTCATAGGTGACGGTCACGCGACCGGCTTCACCATCAATGCCGTTGACCTTGATGTGTTCGAGCAGTTCGACGCCGTCATCAATAAGACTCTTCTTTACGACCTCGACCAGCTCGGGCTCGTCCTTGGGCAGGATGTTGGCCATGTCGAGGATCGTGACCCTTGAGCCCAGATGACGATGGGCCTGGGCCATCTCGCAGCCGATGGGACCACCGCCGATGATCAGCAGGTGATCGGGCCGCTGGGTATTGTCAAAGATCGTTTCGTTGGTGAAGAAGGGCGTCTTGTCGAGCCCGGGGATGGGCGGCACGGCAGCCGAGCTGCCGGTTGCCACGACAAACCGGCGCGCCCGGATAGTGCGCCCGCCTGCCTCCACCGTATCGGGACCGGTAAAGCGTGCGTGGTCGGTGACGACATCAACGCCGAAACCTTCGTAACGCGCGACCGAATCGTTGGGTTCGATGGTCGCGATGACGTCCTTGATATGCGCGGTCACGGCAGCAAAGTCGACCTCGGCCTCGACCGGCTTGATGCCGAACCGGTCGGCATGACGCATGGCGTGGGCCGCATGACCGGCAGCAAGCAGCGCCTTTGAGGGTACGCAGCCGAAGTTGAGGCAGTCGCCGCCCATCTTGTGGCCTTCGATCAGGGCAACACTGGCGCCCATATGGCTGGCGCCATAGGCGACCGAGAGACCGCCGGAACCCGCGCCAATCACGCAGACATCAAACACCTTATCGGCCATGGGAGCCCTCCCGGACGTATTCTTGAACTTGGAGATTGCAGGAAAGTCAGGCGCAAGCGAACCGCCTGGTCAGGGTGCCACGGCACCGTTGCGGCGCGCCTTGATCTTCTTCCAGACAATGGGGGCAAGGGAAATCACGGCCAGACCGGCAAGGCCGATCAGGATTTCAGGGCTTGCCGCCTTGGCCGGATCAAAGGCCTCGCCACTGGCAAGAATGTCACCCAGGCCACTGCCGATGAAGTTGAAGACCGCTGTGCCTGGAATGATGCCGATGAAGGTCGTGATGACGAACATACGCAGGGACACTCCCAGGAAGGCCGGCACAAGATTCACGACAAAAAACGGGAAGGCCGGCATCAGGCGCAGAAACATCAGATAGTGGAACTCATCCTCGCGGAAGCCCTTCTCCATCTTCCCGATATAGGGCTGCACCTTCTTGCGCAGGGGTTCGCCGAACGAGGTGCGGGCAACCTGGAACAGGATGGCTGCGCCGACGGTCGCACCAATGACCGTGAAGATGGTGCCGAAGAACCAGCCGAACAGAAACCCGCCCAGAAGCGTGACAAGGGTTGCCGCAGGCAGCGAGGCGGCAACGATAATGGCGTAACCCACGAGGTAGAGAACAACGGCCAGGACCAGGTTCTCTTCAACAAAGGTCATCAGGATCACGTAATTGTCCTGAAGCCACTCATAGCTGGCATAGTTCTTCAAATCCGTCGTGAAGAACGCAACCAGAAGCGCGACCAGGATGACCACCGGCACCACACGTTTGGCCCAGTGGGTCTTGCTGTCCTGTTCACTCTTGTCCATGGATTTCGCCCCGATCACGGTTTAACGCATCCGATCCTACCGCCAACCGGTTCGATCGCCCGCCACACAGGAGACTATGGGGAGTGAAGGGCCTTGCCAAAAGGCCGCGTCAATCATTTGTGATGACAGGTGACAGGGAACCGTCTTTCCGGCATCAGGCGCATATCAGCGCATCGTTGACACGTTCAGGGGTGTCACCTATACAGCGCGGCCCGCGCAACCCTTCTGGTTGCGTGGCCTGTTTTATGGAGAATTGACGGTGAAGCGCACCTTTCAGCCCAGCCGGATCATCCGCAAGCGCCGCCACGGCTTTCGTTCACGCATGACAACCGTTGGCGGTCGCAATGTGCTTGCGCGCCGGCGTGCCAAGGGTCGCAAGCGCCTGTCAGCCTGACGTTCATGCCCGGTGCCGTTGCGCGTCTGAAGCGGAGGCGTGAATTCCTCCGCGTTGCAGCCGCACGGCGCAAGGCCGTGACGCCAGGTATGGTGGTGCAGGCTTGCGACAGTGATGGCGATGCGACTCGGGTCGGATTTACGGCCAGCCGCAAGGTTGGCAATGCCGTTCTGCGTAACCACGCAAGGCGGCGCCTGAAGGCCCTGGCCGAGGAACTGCTGCCCCAACGGGGTCTGGCATCGACCGATTATGTGTTGATTGCACGCCAGGCGACCGTTGAGCGGGATTTCGGCGATTTGCGGCGGGATCTCGAATCGGCGCTCGACCGATTGGCCCGCAAGCGGAGCGAACAAACGTGAAAGTCATAACACTCTTCGTTCTGCGCGCATTGATTGCGGTCTATCGCTACGGCATCTCGCCGTTCACGCCCCTTTCCTGCCGTTACCTGCCCACCTGTTCGGCCTATGCCGAAGAGGCGTTGACGCTCCATGGCCCATGGCGCGGAAGCTGGCTGGCGCTGCGCCGTGTGTCGCGATGCCATCCGCTGGGCGGCCATGGCTTTGATCCCGTCCCCCGACCCCGCGATCAGTCGCCTGATGAGGCGCTGAGGAGCCTGTGATGAAATCCGATCAAAAAAACGTCTGGCTCGCCATGGCGATCATCATTGCGATGTTCGTCGGTTGGCAGTTCTTCTATGAGCTGCCACGCATCGAGAGGGAACAGGAAGCCCAGCAGCGCCAGGCGGAACTGGCCGCCGACCAGACCGGCGACGCAACCCTGCCGGAGCTTGGCGGCGTTGACAGCGCCAATGTGACCGATGTGGCGTTGAACGAGGAACTGCCGCGCGAGGACGCACTGGCCCTTTCGCCGCGCATCGCGATCAACACGCCAAGCCTGCATGGTTCGGTCGCGCTGATCGGCGGCAGACTCGATGACCTGACCCTGGTCGACTATCACACCGAAGTTGACCCCGGCTCGCCCGAAGTCGTGCTGCTCTCGCCCGTCGGCGGACCCTCACCCTATTTCGCGGAATTCGGCTGGATCGCCGAAGACCCCGCCGTGGTCGTGCCCGATGCCAAGACCGAGTGGGTCTCCGACAGCACGGACCTGACGCCACAAAGCCCGGTGACGCTGACCTGGGATAACGGTCAGGGCCTGGTGTTCGAACGCACCATCGCGATCGACGAAAACTACATGTTCACGGTGGACCAGTCGGTCACCAACAACGGCAATGCCACCGTCACGCTGTATCCTTACGGCCTGATCAACCGGCACAACACGCCCGAGACCCTGGGTTTCTACATTCTTCATGAAGGTCTGATCGGTGTTCTCAACGAGACGCTCGAAGAGGTCGATTACGACGACCTTTCCGATCCCGATGAACCTAACCAGATCACCTATGAAAGCCCCAACGGCTGGATCGGTATCACCGACAAGTATTGGCTGACCGCGCTGGTCCCCGATCAGGGCGACACCTTCAAGGGCCGGTTCCTGCACAACCTCAAAAACGGCACGCTCGACACCTATCAGGCCGATTACCTGCGCACCGCCGTGGTGATCGAACCCGGCAACGCGTCCAGCACCCAGGACCGGCTGTTTGCCGGCGCCAAGGTCGTCACGCTGCTCGACAGCTATGCTGAAGAACTCAACATTCCCCTGTTCGACCGGGCGGTCGATTTCGGCTGGTTCTACTTCATGACCAAGCCGATCTTCTTTGTCCTGCTGTGGTTCAAGGGCCTGATCGGCAACTTCGGCCTGGCCATTCTGGCACTGACGGTCGTGATCAAGCTCATCTTCTTCCCGCTGGCCAACAAGTCCTACAAGGCCATGAGCAAGATGCGCAAGCTGGCGCCCGAGATGAAGGCGCTGCGTGAGCGTTACCCCGACGACAAGCAGAAGATGCAGCAGGAACTGATGGCCATGTACCGCAAGGAAAAGGTCAATCCTGCGGCGGGCTGTCTGCCGATTGTCGTGCAGATTCCGGTGTTCTTCGCACTCTACAAGGTGCTGTTTGTCACCATCGAGATGCGCCATGCGCCGTTCTATGGCTGGATCGAGGATCTTTCCGCGCCCGATCCCACGGTGATCTGGAACCTGTTCGGCCTGATCCCCTGGGACCCCGCGTCAATCCTGCCGGCCTTCCTGCTGATCGGCGCCTGGCCGGTCCTGATGGCCTGCACCATGTTCCTGCAGCAGAAGATCAGCCCGCAGCCGCCTGACCCTACACAGGCGAAGATCTTCATGTTCATGCCGCTGATCTTCCTCTTCATCTTCGCCACCTTCCCGGCCGGTCTTGTCATCTACTGGACCTGGAACAACCTGCTTTCGATCACCCAGCAATGGGTCATCATGAAACGCATGGGCGTGGATTAGGAGCGCACGGCGTATGCCCAGCCACCACTCTGTGTCATCCCGGCCAAGCGCAGCGCGAGCCGGGACCTCGAGAGGTCGGCGCATATCTATCGAGATCCCGGCTCGCGGTCGCATCGCTCCCTCGGCCGGGATGACACGGCGATGACGGGCAGCGAAGCGACCATCGACCAGGTTGTACCGGGTGCCGGGCGGCTTCTGTTTGCGCAGGCCTGCCGGTTCATCGCAGCGGCCCCCACGCCCGAGGCACTGCCTGCGCCGACCCTGCCGGAGGTCGCCTTTGCCGGGCGCTCCAACGCTGGCAAGTCATCGCTGATCAACGCCCTGGCGGGACGCAAGGACCTGGTGCACGTCTCCAAGACACCGGGACGCACACGGTCGGTCAACATCTTCGACCTGGGCGGACGCCTGCATCTGATCGATCTGCCGGGTTATGGCTATGCCAAAGTCGGCCGGGTCGAGGTTGCGTCCTGGACACGCGTGGTCGACGCCTATCTCTCCAACCGCTCGACCCTGCGCCGGGTCTGCCTGTTGCTGGATGCCCGCCGCGGCCCGACCGACAACGATCATGAGGCCTGCGACCATCTCGACATCATCGGCATGACCTATCAGCTGGTGCTGACGAAGTGCGACAAGGTCAAGAAGGCCGAACTGGCAGGCGTGATCGAACGCACTGCCCGGGAACTGGGAACACGTCCGGCAGCCTTTCCACGTATCGTGACGACCAGCTCACGCAAGGGAAGCGGGGTCGATATGCTGCGCGATGAACTCGCCGCACTGGCGGCGCCAACCGCCGTGAAATAGGATCGGGGCCATGGAAAAACGCGATATCGCCGACAAGAATTTCGGTGTCACCAAACAATGGCTGAAGACCGCCCAGACCCTGGGCGAGGCACTGCCCTATCTGCGCCAGTTCTCGGGCCACACCTTTGTCATCAAGTATGGCGGTCACGCCATGGGCGACGAAAAGCTGGCGCGTGACTTCGCCCGTGATGTCGTGCTGATCAAGCAGGTCGGCATCAATCCCATCATCGTGCATGGCGGCGGCCCCCAGATCGGCGCGATGCTGAAAAAGATGAACATCCAGTCGGAATTCATCGACGGCCTGCGCGTAACCGACCGTGAATCCGTCCATATCGTCGAAATGGTCCTGGCCGGTTCGATCAACAAGCAGATCGTCACCGCCATCAACGAAGAGGGCGGCAAGGCAATCGGCATCTCCGGCAAGGACGGACGCCTGATCGAGGCGCGCAAGCTGCGCCGCACCCAGCGTGATCCCGACTCGAACATCGAGAAGATCCTGGACCTTGGCTTTGTCGGCGAGCCGCGCAAGATCAATGCGGAGATTTTCCGCATCTTCGAGAATTCAGAGATCATTCCCGTGATCGCGCCCATCGGCGTGGGCAACGACGGCGACACCTACAACATCAATGCCGACACGGCGGCCGGCGCGATTGCCGAAGCCGTGGGCGCGACCAAGCTTCTGATGCTGACCGACATTGCCGGCATTCTCGATGCCGACGGCACGCTGATCTCGGAGATGACGCGGCAGGAAGCTCACGAACTGTTCAAGTCGGATGCCATCACCGGCGGCATGATCCCCAAGCTGGAGACCTGCCTGAAGGCACTGGAGAACGGCGTTGCAGACGCCCATGTGCTGGACGGCCGCGTGCCCCATGTGTTGCTGCTGGAACTCTTCACCGCAGACGGCACGGGCACGAAGATCGCATCGTGACGCAGGACGCGCCCGATCTCCGCCATGTCGACACCTGGGTGTTCGACCTCGACAACACACTTTATGCCGCACGCCACAGCCTGTTCGATCAGGTCGAAGTGCGCATCACCCAATACGTGCAGCGCTTTCTGGACCTTGATCACGACAGAGCAAGGGTCCTGCAGAAGCAGTACTTTCTGGACCACGGCACGACCCTGAACGGTCTGGTCGAACTGCATGCCTGCGAGCCCGAGGACTACCTCGCCTTTGTTCATGATATCGACTACAGCCCGATTCCGCCCGACCCGGATCTCGATCACGCGCTGTCACGCCTGCCCGGCCGCAAGCTGATCTTCACCAACGGTGACGTTCCCCATGCCGAACGGGCCATGGAGCGCCTGGGCGTGGCGCACCATTTCGAGGCGGTCTTTGACATCGTGGCATCAGACTACATCCCCAAGCCGGAACCTTCGGTTTATGACGTGCTGATGGATCGCCACGGCATCCACGGGCCCAGTGCGGTGTTTTTCGAGGATATGGCGCGCAACCTGGAGCCCGCCAAGGCACGCGGCATGACAACGGTCTGGATCGAAGGGCACAGCGACTATGCCCGCTCCGGCGTGGACGGCGGCTACATCGACCATCACGCAAGCGAACTCACACCCTGGCTGACCACCCTGTTGCCCCATCTGGAGAACGACTAGTCCATGCGACTCTATTCGCGATACCGCAATTCCGCCGGTGAACGCGTCCGGATCGCGATGAACCTGAAGGGCCTAGACTATGAATACGTTCCCGTCGCCGACCTGCCCAAGGGGGAGTACCGCAGAATCAATCCCCAGGGCCTGATGCCGACCCTGGAGGTCGACGGCGCGTTCATCGCCCAGTCTTCTGCCATTCTGGACTATCTCGAAGAGCGCTTTCCAGAACCGTCCCTGCTTCCGGCCGATCCGCTGGACCGTGCCAGGGCACGTGCGTTCGGCGCTCATATCTCATCGGAGATGCACCCGCTGACCGTCACCCGTGTGCGCAACTACGTCACAGGTGCGCTGGGAGCCGATGAGGACGCTCTGCAGGCTGGCTTGCTCATTGGCTGCATCATGGCCTCAGAGCGCTTGAAAGCGCACTGGAGGCGCGTTCTGTCGCCACATCGTTCTGTTTCGGCGAGGCGCCGGGCTGGGCTGAACTGCATCTGGTCCCCCAACTCGACAATGTCAGGGGTTTCGGCATCGACCTTGCGCCCTACCCGCTCCTGACCGGGATTGATGCGCGCTGCCAGGGGATCGAAGCCTTCAAGAAGGCCCATCAATCGCAACAGCCCGATTTCCCCCGCGACGATTGACACCACGCGCCCGCGCGTTATCAGTGCGCCACCTGCGATGTGGAGCACGGATATGTCTGACGACCTCAAGAACACCATCGATGCCGCCTGGGAAGACCGCGCCGGCATCGGCCCCGATACCACCGGCGCAACGCGCGAGGCGATTCTGGAATCGCTGGAACTGCTCGACAGCGGCAAACGCCGCGTTGCCGAACCCGGTGCGGATGGCTGGACCGTCAACGAATGGCTGAAGAAGGCCGTCCTGCTGTCCTTCCGCCTGACTCCGACCAAGATCATTCCGGGCGCCCCCGGCCACAACGCGAGCTGGTACGACAAGGTCGACAACAAGTTCGAAGGCTGGGACGAAGCCCGCTTTGAAGCCGCCGGGTTCCGCGCCGTGCCCCACGCCATTGTGCGCCACGCCGCGCATGTCGCGTCCGGGGTCGTGCTGATGCCGTGTTTCGTCAACATCGGCGCCTTTGTCGACAGCGGCACCATGGTCGATACCTGGGCCACGGTGGGAAGCTGCGCGCAGGTCGGCAAGAACTGCCATATCTCCGGCGGTGCGGGTCTGGGTGGCGTGCTTGAACCGCTGCAGGCCGCGCCTGTGATCATCGAGGACAACTGCTTTGTGGGTGCCCGCAGCGAGGTTGTTGAAGGTGTCATCGTCGAGGAAGGCTCCGTGCTTTCCATGGGCGTCTTCATCGGCGCCTCGACCAAGATCGTCGATCGCAACACCGGCGAGACCCACATGGGCCGGGTTCCCGCCTATTCCGTGGTCGTTCCCGGCAGCCTGCCCTCCAAGGATCCCGGTGGCCCGTCTCTCTATTGTGCAGTGATCATCAAGCGCGTGGATGAAAAGACCCGCTCCAAGACCTCGATCAACGACCTGCTGCGCGACTGATGATGCGCTCCTCTTCCGTGTCACCCCGGACAAGCGCCCCAGGCGCGACGATCCGGGGGCTCGACAGGACCGCACCTTTCTCTCGAGATCCCGGCTCTCCGCTGCGCTGCGGCCGGGATGACACGATGGAAGGGGATTAAATCATGACCACACCTATCGATCCCGTGGAGCTGGCGGCGGCGATGATGCGCAGGCCCAGCGTGACGCCGGTCGATGCCGGGGCGCTGGATGTCCTGCAGGAAGCGCTGGAGGGTTTGGGGTTCACCTGCCATCGCCTGCCCTTTGCCGAGGCAGGGACCGACGAGGTCGATAACCTCTATGCCCGGCGCGGCACGACGGGGCGCAACTTCTGTTTTGCCGGCCATACCGATGTCGTCCCGCCCGGTGATGTCGCCGACTGGTCGGTCGATCCGTTCGAGGCTGCCCAGAAGGACGGTGTCCTGATCGGACGGGGCGCCTGTGACATGAAGGGGGCCATCGCCTGTTTCGTGGCCGCCGCCCAGCGTTTCATCGAGAGCCGTCATGTCGACGACTTCAGCCTGAGCCTGCTGATCACCGGCGACGAGGAAGGCCCGGCGGTCAACGGCACCAGGAAGTTACTGCAATGGCTCGCCGAGCAGGACGAGACCCTGGATGTCTGTCTGGTCGGCGAGCCCAGCAATCCCACAGCCCTTGGCGAAATGATCAAGGTCGGGCGGCGCGGTTCCATGAACGCACGGGTCACGGTCCACGGAACCCAGGGACATTCGGCCTATCCGCATCTGGCTGATAATCCGATCAACCGGCTGGTGGCGCTGCTGCACCGTCTGATCAACGAGCCGCTGGATGGCGGCAGCGAACATTTCCAGGCTTCGACCCTGGCCGTGACGACCTTCGACGTCGGCAATCCCACGACCAACGTGATTCCGGCCAAGGCCAGCGCGGGCTTCAACATCCGCTTCAATGATCATCACAGTGGTGAGTCCCTGACCCGTCATCTCCGCAAAGTCTGTGACGAGGTCGGAGGCGAGATCGAGCTCGATGTTTCGATCTCGGGCGAATCGTTCCTGCGGGAGCCGGGCGAGTTTGCCGTCGTCATTGCCGATGCGGCTGAAAAGGTCCTGGGCCGAAGGCCGGAATACAGTACGACAGGCGGCACGTCCGACGCGCGCTTCATCAAGGACTTCTGCCCTGTCGCGGAATTCGGCCTGATCGGCCAGACCATGCACAAGGTCGACGAGCGCATCGATGTTGCCGAGCTCCATCGCCTGACTGAGGTCTATGAGGCCGTGCTGGAAGGCTACTTCAGCCCGTGATTCCCAGCCCTGCGGAAATTTCCTCTTCGCTATACGGCGCCTGGCGGCTGGTCTGCCTGGACAAGGATGCAGCGAAGTACTTCAACCTCACGATCGAGGGTTTCTGGCGGTCGTTCTTTGCCGCCGTGGTGTCGCTGCCCTATTTCGCCGTTGGCGTCCTGTGGCTGCCGCAGGAAGCCATCGATGCCGGTCTGGAGATTCCCGATCCCGTTCTTGCTTCCCTGGCTTATGCGCTGAGCTGGGTGGTCTATCCCGCCGTCGCGATCGTGCTGGTGCGGATCTTCGAGCTCTCGCAGGGTTATGTCAGCTACATCATCGCCTACAACTGGGCCGGTGCCCTGATTGCTCAGCCGCTTCTGGTCCTGGCCATGATCGAACATGCCGGCCTGATCGATTCCAACACCATGGGCGCCCTGCAGATGCCCATCTTCATCTTCGTGCTGTGGTATGGCTGGATCATCGCCCGTCGGACTCTGGGTGCAGGCATGTGGATGGCCTGCGCCATGGTGTTCATCGCCAAGATGATCGACATCCTGCTTTTTGTCGCACTGATCGGGCCGGCGACCTGATAGCTTGCAATGGCGGGAAGACGGGCTGATCCTTAGCCCAGAGACAGCCCGCAGGAGGCACATCATGGCCATCAGCACCCTTGCCGCAGCCGCGGGCAGCAACATCGATCATTGGGAACAGCGCATCGACCTTGCCTGCGCCTTCCGCTGGGCGGCGCGCTGGAACATGCATGAAAGCGTGGCCAACCACTTCAGCATCGCCGTGAACGAGGACGGCAGCCAGTTTCTGGTCAACCCGCGCGGCCGCCATTTCAGCCGCATGCGCGCCAGTGACCTGATCCTGACCGATGCCAACGATCCCAGCGTGATGGAACGCCCCGACGCGCCCGACCCCAGTGCCTGGGCGCTCCATGGCGGCATCCATCGCCGTGTGCCCCATGCACGGGTGATCCTGCATGTGCATTCCAAATACGCCACGGCCCTTGCCTGCCTGAAGGATCCGACCCTGCAGCCGGTCGAAAACAACACGATGCGGTTCTATGAGCGTATCGCCTATGATCTCGGCTTCCAGGGCATGGGGCTGGGTGACGAGGCCGAACGGGTGGCGGGACTGGCCGGTGACAAGCCGGTTCTGCTGCTGGGCAACCACGGCCTGATGATCATGGGCCCCGATGTCGCCCAGGCCGTGGACGATCTCTATCATTTCGAGCGCGCCTGCGAGACCTACATCACCGCCCTGCAGACCGGACAGGAACTGTCGGTGGTGTCCCATGCGGTGGCGGCAACAACGGCTCAGCAATGGCTGGACTATCCCGACCTCACGGAAAACCACTTCAAGGCGCTCAAGGAAATTCTGGACGAGGAAGAGCCGGACTATCGGGATTGAATTTGTTTGTTCCCTCGGGGACCCAACCAAGACCGCTTTACGGGTAAACGACCGACACCAGATAGAGGCCGCAGGCAGGGGCGATGGCGCCGCAGGCTTTGCGGTCGCGGGCTTCGAGGACACGCCGGAGATCATCGGCGTTCCATTTGCCTTCACCGACAACCTTCAGCGAGCCGACCATGCTGCGCACCTGACTGTGCAGGAAGGAGCGGGCGCGGGCGGTGATCTCGATGACCTCGCCGTCGCGGCGGACGCTGAGTTCATCCAGGGTCTTGATCGGCGATTTTGCCTGGCACTGGGCATCACGGAAAGTCGTGAAGTCATGGTTGCCGATCAGCACCTGTGCGGCATCGTGCATGGCTTCGGCATCAAGGTCGCTGCGCACCTGCCACGCCCGGCCACGATCGAGCGCCAGGGGCGCGCGGCGCGTGTTGATCAGGTAACAATAACGCCGCTCGATGGCATCGAAGCGGGCGTGGAAACCATCATCGACCGCTTCGACCCGCAACACCGCAATGGGTTGGGGTTTGAGATGCTGGTTGACGGCATCGCGGATCGTATCAAGCGGCCAGTCACGGGTGAGGTCGATATGGGCGACCTGGCCCAATGCATGCACGCCTGAGTCCGTGCGCCCTGCCGCAATGGGCACGATCTTCTCGCCACAGAAGACCGCGATGGCTTCTTCCAGAGCCTGCTGGACTGCCAGACCATTGTCCTGACGCTGCCAGCCGACATAGTCCGTGCCGTCATATTCCAGGGTCAGGCGAAAACGCGGCATCGCGTCACGCCAGCCCGGTGCCGGGTTCGAGACGCTGACCGCGCAGGAAGGAGGCACCGTCCGTGGCGGGTTTTCCGGCCCGCTGGACCCTGACCAGACGCAGCGCGCCTTCACCGGTTGCGACCGTCATGTCACGAACCAGCAGGGTTCCCGGTGCCCCGTTACCGGGCGCGGGTTCGGCCTCCAGCACCTTCACGGTGGTCTCGCCCAGATCGAAAAACGCGCCGGGCCAGGGCGACAGTGCCCGGATAATCCGGTCGAGTTCCCCGGCAGAGCGCGACCAGTCGAGGCGGCCGTGATCCTTGGCAAACTTGCTGGCATAGGTCGCCTGTGCTTCGTCCTGCGGTACCGGCGTGATCGTGCCGGCCGACAGGCCTCCCAGAACCTCCAGCAACATGGCGCCGCCCAGGACGGAGAGTTCGGCTTCCAGGCTCGCGGTCGTGGCGCGCGGCGGCATGGGAACGCTCTTCTGGGCCAGGATCGGCCCGGTATCAAGGCCCTGGTCCATCATCATGATCGTCATGCCGGTGGTCTCGTCCCCGGACAGGATGGCATGGGCCGCAGGGGCCGCACCGCGCCAGCGCGGCAGGAGAGAGGGGTGGATGTTGACGCAGCCCAGACGCGGGGCTTCCAGAATGGCGGCAGGCAGGAGCAGGCCGTAGGCCGCGACGACGGCGACATCGAGGGCCAGTTCACGAAAGGCAACCTGCGCAGCTGCATCACGCAGGGTCAGAGGCGTTCTGACGTCGAGACCCAGCTCCAGAGCGCGGTCATGCACGGGCGTGCGCCGTTCCTTGCGTCCGCGCCCGGCAGGTCTGGGGGGCTGGCTGTAGACGGCAACAATGTCATGGCCCGCCTGGGTCAGTGCATCAAGCGCGGGCACCGCAAATGCAGCAGCTCCCATGAAGGCAAGTCGCTGACTGGTCACGCGCGCTCGCGCTCTTTTGACTTCTTCAGCTTGGAGAGCTTGCGCAAGATCATGCCGCGTCGCACGGCCGAGAGGTGATCGACAAACAGGATGCCGTCGAGATGGTCGATCTCGTGCTGCAGGCAACGCGAGAGGATGTCATCGGCATGCAAGGTCTGCTCGGCACCGTTCTCGTCGGTATAGGTCACCTCAACCTCGGCAGGGCGCTCGATCTCGGAGAAGAATTCCGGGAGCGACAGGCAACCCTCGTCGAACACCGCCAGGTCATCGGATTCGGCGGTAATCACTGGGTTGACCAGGCGGAACGGCTGCGGCTCCTCACCCTCACGCGCGACGTCGACGACCACGATGCGCTTGGGAATGCCGACCTGAATGGCCGAAAGGCCGATGCCGGGTTCGGCATACATGGTCTCGAGCATGTCCTCCATGAGCGCGCGAACGCCGTCATCCACGTCCGCAACCGGTTCGGAGATGCTTTTCAGGCGCGGGTCGGGTGCCCAGATGATCGGAAGGATGGCCATGGTGACGACTTTGCTTCGTGGCGTGGCAAGGCCGCACTATACTGACGGCAGACGGCATAGGTAAGGGCCACGGCGGCCCGGTTCAAGACCGCAGCAGGAGCCCGAACGCTTGGAAACCATCGATCTCATCATCTTGGCCGCCCTTGCCGGTCTGGCCGCTCTTGTCATCTGGAAGATGCGCGGGGGCGAAGCCTCGGAACATCGCGACCGGGCCGAGGGCCTGGAGCGCGAAAAGACCGAGCTGCAGGCGCGCCACGACGAAGCGGTCCAGTTGCGCGTGCAGATGGAAACGCGCCTGGAGGCGGCCCAGGCAACCATCGACGAGCTCAAACGCGAAGCCCAGGACCTGCAGCAGGCCCGTAACGAGGCGGTGGCCGCACGTCACGAGGCCGAACGGGCCAGCGATGTCGCCAGCCAGCAGTTGAAGGATGTCGAAAAGCGCATCGCTGACTGGGAGACCGCCCGGAACCAGAGCATCGAAGCGGCCAAGGCAGCGGCGCTGGCGTCATCACGAGAACTCAGCGCCCAGTTGATGGCCGAACACAAGCGCGAAAGCGAGGCGGCGACCAAGACCAACGAGGAGCGGGTGCAGAAGGTCACCGAAGGGCTGCAGCAGAACTTCGAGACCATCGTCAAGAGCGTGCATACGCTCAACGAAGATGTCGGGCGGAACCGCGGCTCGGTCGAAACGGTCATTCGCGCGCTTTCGAGCCCCGGTGGCGCCGGGCATTTCGCCGAGATCGGCCTTGAAAACACACTGAAGGCCTTTGGCCTGCAGCCCGGCCGCGATTTCATTATGCAGCATTCGACCATGGGCGAAGACGGCAGCAGGCTGCGTCCCGATGCCGTGGTGTTCCTGCCCGGCGACGCCGGTCTGGTGATCGATAGCAAGGCTTCCAAGTTCTTTCTGGAAGTTGCCGCTGTGGAAGGAACCGAAGAGGAAGAAGCGGCCTATGCGGGTCTGGCACGCACCATGGCCCAGCACCTGCGCGACCTCTCCAACAAGGA
>CALIUG010000012.1 GCA_938048755.1 uncultured Alphaproteobacteria bacterium | reverse complement strand
GCTCATGCCCGCAGCGGCGTCAACCAAAAGCAATGCCAGGTCGGCGTCATCGGCGCCGGTCCACGCAGCATCCACCATGGCACGTTCCAGCTTCTTCTTGGGCGTGAAGATCCCCGGTGTGTCGACAAAAACGATCTGATCGTCCTCGATGATCCGAATGCCCATCACACGGCCACGGGTCGTCTGCACCTTGTGGGTGACAATCGATACCTTGGTCCCCACGATCGCGTTGACGAGCGTGGATTTCCCGGCATTGGGCGCGCCAAGAACGGCGATGAACCCGCAGCGTGTCTGTGTCGGCTCGTTCATGACTCGCTTCCTTCGGCAAAGGTTTCAAGCGCAACACGCGCGGCATCCTGCTCAGCAACCCGCCTGGATGGACCTTCGGTCTTGATCTCACCCAGTCCTTCTATGCAAACCGAAACCGTTATGGTCGGAGCATGTGCGGGTCCGGTCTTGTCGAGCATCGCATAGGTCGGCAAGGGCAAGGCGCGACCAAGAGCCCATTCCTGAAGCCGGGTCTTGGCGTCGCGCGGCGGCTTGCGATAGGCCGTCATGCGGGGCGACCAATTGCGTTCGACAAACGCAGAGGCCGCATCCAGCCCCCCATCCAGATAGAGTGCTGCAATCACGGCCTCCATGACGTCGGCCAGGACCGTCGCACTCTCGCGGATACCGCCCTGCTCTTCTCCGGCTGTCATTTCGATCATGGTATCGAGACCCAGGTCGTGCGCCAGCTCGGCCAGGGTTTCCTTGCGCACGAGGTCGACGTGACGCATGGAAAGCTTGCCTTCAGCCTCATCGGGGAACTGCCGGTAAAGCATGGCAGCAACAATCATGTTGAGCACGCGATCACCCAGGAACTCCAGGCGCTCGTAGCCGTGAGAAAACACGCTGCGGGCAAGACTACCGTGCGTTACAGCCTGTTGCAGAAGCTGGTCGTCAGAGAATCTGTGGCCCAGGACCTTTTCAAGCGCAAGCCGCGCTTCCAGGTTCAATCCGTTCATTGCAGAGGCTGAAACAGCCGGTCCCATCGGATTGAACCAGGCCATGTCCAAGGCTCAAGCAGGCCACCACAACCATCCACCGAGAAGAACAGGAACTCAGCACGGCCAATCAGGTTCTCGGCAGGAACAAACCCGACGGAGTTCATGGCACGGCTGTCATTGGAGTGATCCCGATTGTCACCCATCATGAAGTAGTGGCCATCAGGAACGACAAACAGATCGGTGTTGTCGTGCTTGCTTTTGTTGGACGCATTCAAAACAGGATGCCTGACTCCGTTGGGCAGCGTTTCAATGAGTTCAGGAACCTCAGTCGCCACTCCAGAACATCGCATGTCCAGAAATGGTTCGGTTTCCTGAAGTTCGACCGCAGTGCCATTGATGTGCAGGACACCATCAAGGACCTGGATCGTATCGCCGGGAAGACCAACCAGCCGCTTGATGAAATCGATCGAGGTATCCGTGGGTTTGCGGAACACCACGATATCGCCACGCTCGGGTTCGGCGCCGAAAAGGCGACCGTCCAGCAGATTGAGGTCGGTACCAAAACCAACCGAATAGTTGCTGTAACCGTAAGCAAACTTCGAAACGAAGAGATAGTCGCCGATCAGCAGGGTTGGTTTCATGGATCCCGACGGGATGTTGAACGGTTCATAGGCAACAGTGCGGATGACCAGAGCAATCAGAATGGCGTAGAGCACGGTCTTGATAGAGCCAAAGAGCCCCTCATCCCCGTGCCAGGCAACGGGCAGCAACCTCTCGATCGGCGAGAACACGATCTGTAGGAACCAATCAAGCGGCCGCAACAGAATCCCAAGAAGCGTGAAGGGCGCGAGAAGCACAATCAGCCACAACGGCATGCGTTTCGTGTTTGCACCATCGACGGGAATGTCGGGTTCGGCTGAACCGCCGGTGTCCAGGTCGGGATCTGGCGGGTCAATCATGCTTCAAGGCCTTTCTGATCCGCCGGTACGGCCGAAATAATGACAATCGCCTGCGCGAGCGGTGGATCATCGGTCATGGTGAGATCGACCTTGGCGACCATGCCTTCCGGCACCATTTCGGCCAGACGAACGGCCGCACCGCCTGTCAGGTGCATGGTTGGCTTGCCCGAAGGCAAGTTGACAACCTGGAGGTCGCGCCAGAAGACGCCGCGACGAAACCCCGTGCCAAGTGCCTTGGAACAGGCTTCCTTGGCTGCAAAACGCTTGGCGTAGGTCGCGGCGCGCTGAGCGCGCCTGTCGGCTTTCTTGCGTTCGGTCTCGGTAAAGATGCGCTGGGTAAAGCGCGTGCCGAAGCGTTCAAGCGTCTTTTCGATCCGGCGGATATCGAGTGTGTCGAGGCCCAGTCCCAGGATCATGCCGAGCGAGCACCTGTCGCGGCCGCACGGGAATTGTCCATCAACGCACGCATACGCGTGATGGAGCTCTCAAGCCCGCCAAAGATCGCCTCGCCGATCAGGAAATGACCGATGTTGAGTTCCATGATGTCGGGGATCGCGGCAATCGGACCCACGGTGCCGAAGGACAGTCCATGGCCAGCATGGCATTCGATACCCAGTTCACCGGCCAAAGCCGCTGCGCGTTCGATACGCTCGAGTTCTGCGTCGCGCTCCGAGCCGGCAGCTGCCTCGCAGTACGTTCCGGTATGCAACTCCACAACCGGCGCTCCAACCTTGTGTGCTGCCTCGATCTGGCGCGGGTCGGGATCGATGAATAGCGAAACACGAATACCCGAGGACGCCAGGCGCGCAACATAGGCCGAGAGATCAACATTGGACTCTGCGACATTCAGGCCGTTTTCCGTCGTCCTCTCCTCACGACGTTCAGGCACGATGCAGGCAGCATGTGGCTTGTGACGCAGGGCGATCTCCAGCATCTCCTCAGTCGCGGCCATCTCGAGATTGAGGGGCAGATCGATCTGATCCATCAGTGCCTGAATATCCTGATCGGAGATATGCCGGCGATCCTCGCGAAGATGCGCAGTAATGCCATCGGCACCGGCCGCAGCCGCCAGGCGTGCAGCCCTGACAGGGTCGGGATGCGGTCCCCCGCGTGCGTTTCTGATGGTGGCAACATGGTCGATGTTGACGCCCAAACGTAGCCTGCGATTGATCATGATTCTGCTCCGGTTCGCGCAGACAATCGGGCCTGCTCGGTCGAACTAGGGTATATCGAAAGGCGATTGCCTCGGAAACCCCTGATTTCGCGGCGTTTTTCCATGCCGTCCCTAACCACGCGTCCGCTCGATCGATGCAACGCTCGGGCTCGCCCGCAACGCCGCCATGATGTTGGTCAGATGACGGACATCGCGCACCTCGACATCGATGTGCATCTCGAAGAAGTCCGCGGCGCGATTGGTGAACTTCAGATTGGAGATGTTGCCGTTGTTGCGTCCGATCAAGGTAGTGATCGTCCCCAGCGTTCCTGGTTCATTGACCACCACCACTTCGATCCGGCCGACATGTTTTTCAGGCAGTTCGGTATCCACCGTCCAGGCGACATCAAGCCAGCGTTCCGGCGTTTCCTCGAACTGTTGCAGCATGTCGCAGTCGATTGTGTGGATCGCAACGCCCTTGCCCGTGGTTACGATGCCAACGATGCGGTCACCCGGCAGAGGATGACAGCAATTGGAGAAGTGCACCGCCATTCCCGGTATCAGGCCCCGCAGGGGAACGGCGTGATCGCCTGCAGAGCCGTCCCTGGGCCTTGCGCGGCTTTCCTCGACCTGTTCTGCCCCCACGGCCTCGGGATAGACCGCTCCAACCACCTGAATCCCCGTGATGTCACCCAGCCCCACGGCAGCATAGAGGTCCTCGGTAGTGCGCTGTTTCAGAAGCTTGCAGGCATGTTTGAGCGCCTTCTTGGACATGTCACAGCCTGCCTGGGCGAACCCGCGCTCGAGGATGGCCTCTCCAAGGCGGACATACTCATCGCGCTGTTTCATGCGGATGAAACGCCGGATGCGTGAACGCGCCTTGCCCGTCACAACAAAACGTTCCCATGTGGGACTGGGAGCAGCGACGTTGGAGCGAATGATTTCTACCTGATCTCCATTCTGCAGAACAGTCCGTAACTGGTTGATTTGACCGTTTATTTTTGCTCCAACGCACGTGTCTCCGATGTCGGTATGCACGGCATAGGCAAAATCCACCGGCGTTGACCCACGCGGCAGCGCAATCAAGTCCCCCTTGGGCGAGAAGCAGAACACCTGATCCTGGAACATCTCCAGTTTGGTGTGCTCCAGAAACTCCTCGGGGTCCGACGCATGGTCCAGAATCTCGAGAAGTTCGCGGACCCACCGGTACTGGCGTCCATCCTGGGGAGAAGCGCGGTTCTCCCCTGCCCGATAGCTCCAGTGCGCGGCGACACCGTAATCGGCAATCTCCTGCATCTCTGTCGTACGGATCTGGATTTCCAGGCGTTGATGTTCGGGGCCATAGACCGTGGTGTGCAGAGACCGGTAACCGTTCGGTTTGGGCGTCGAGATGTAGTCCTTGAAACGGCCGGGCACAGCAGACCAGGCGCCATGCATGACACCCAGGGCACCATAACAGTCAGG
>CALIUG010000011.1 GCA_938048755.1 uncultured Alphaproteobacteria bacterium | reverse complement strand
AGCGGAGGAGGGACTTGAACCCCCGACAAAGGGATTATGATTCCCCTGCTCTACCAACTGAGCTACTCCGCCGGAAAGAAGTCGATCGCATATAAGAGCCGGGCCGGGGCAAGTCAAGGTGGCTTTCAAGCCTTGGGCCAGACAGCCTGCGATCAGGCAGCGTTGCGGCTGTTTTCCTGTGCGGCACGCTCGATCCAGCCGCCACCCAGAACACGCTCGCCATCGTACATGACACAGGCCTGTCCAGGCGCAATGGCTTCGGCCGCAGCCGCCAGCGTGACCTCAGCGCGGCCATTCCCAAGCGGGCGCACATGGGCGGCGTGGGCCGGTTGCGCCGAACGCAGCTTGACCTCGCAGTCAATACCGGAATCAGGCATGGCATCACCATCCAGCCAGTTCAGTTCACGCATGGTCAGCGTGCTCTTCATGAGTGCCGCGCGCGGCCCGACCACAACACGATGGGTCTCGGGCTCCAGACGGACAACAAACAACGGCTCCTCTGCGGCAATACCGATGCCACGACGCTGGCCGACCGTAAAGTTGATCACGCCATCGTGGCGGGCCAGCACCCGGCCTTCCATGTCGACAATCTCGCCTGGTTCAATGGCGCCGGGACGCAGCTTGGCGACCACGTCGGCATAACGGCCATTGGGCACAAAACAGATGTCCTGACTGTCGGGCTTGTCGGAGACCACCAGGCCGAACCGGCGCGCATGGCCGCGCACCTCGTCCTTGGTCATCGCACCCAGCGGGAAGCGCAGCAGATCAAGCTGATCGGGCGTCGTGGCAAACAGGAAGTAGCTCTGATCACGCCCCTCCTCTAGCCCGCGCAGAAGCTGTGCACCGCCATCAGCATCCGCGCGCCGCACATAATGGCCTGTCGCCAGCGCATCGGCGCCCAGGTCCCGTGCGGTCTGAAGCAGGTCGGCAAACTTGACCTTCTGGTTGCAGCGTACACAGGGGATCGGCGTCTCGCCCGCTAGATAGCTGTCGGCAAAATCGTCCATGACCGCCTGACGGAAGCGGCTTTCGTAATCGAGCACATAATGGGGCATGTCGAGGGACGCACAGACCTGCCGTGCATCCTGAATGTCAGCCCCGGCACAGCATGTTCCCGGACGCCCCACGGCCTGTCCGTGATCATAGAGCTGCAGGGTGATGCCGATGGTCTCGTAACCCTCTTCCCTGAGCAACGCAGCCACGACCGAGCTGTCGACGCCACCGGACATGGCAACGACGACGCGGGTTTCAGCAGGAGCCTTGTTGATACCGAGCGAGTTCATGGCGCGCAACATAGGGAGGTTGCACGCGTTATCAAGAGCGCAGAATGGCGCACAACCGATCAATCGGCGCCGGATTGCGTGTCAGGCCAATCGCCTTGCTGAAATGCCCCTGCCAACTTTCCAGGAGATTTTCGGGCGGAATGCACCAGCGCTTCGCGAATGCGCTGCCGCCGCGATAGGGCGTGATGGTGTCGGCGGTGCCCAGTGCCATGACGATCCGGTATGGGTCAATCCCGGGTTCACCCATGGGGGCGACCAGCGGCATCCAGGATTTGACGGCATCGCGATCCCATCTGGCCTCCTCCAGGGCATCCATCGCCGAAAACCCCTTTGCAAAGGCACCATCCAGTGCAACCTCGTCCAGGCGGTCGGTCGTTGTGATGAACATCGCCGCATCGGGCTGCATCGCATCAGGCCAACTGGCACAATGGTTGATCGCAAGCTGGCTGTTGAGCGCGCCCAGGCTGATGCCGCCGACAGCGACCTTGCCTGCTGAAGTTTCCCGCGCCCACGCGACCAGGGATCCGATCTCGCGCACATGCGAGCCAAACAGTTCCATGGCACCGACGATTCCCCGGGCCATGAACGGCTCACCACCATGAGCACCCACCGGACGGCGACGGCTGTGCCAGGGTGCCTCGGGTTCGATCACCCGCAAACCACGCGCCACCATGGGTGGGGCCATATGGTAACCGTCGTTCCACATCTCGGCTTCCATGCCCACGCCATGACACATCACGACGGTGTGGTCGTAACCTTCTTCGGGTTCGAAGACGTGGGCCCAGACCGTCCCGCCAACATCGGCATGCGGGCAGTCGAAGCACAACCATCGCTCCACAACACCCTTTCGAACCAGAGACCTTGAAACCTCCACGGTGCTCTCCACCGGAAGGAAATAGTCGGATGGCTGCTCACGGAAGGCGCCAAAGCGCCGTTCGGCCAGATGGGGCGGCACGGTCTCGAACTTCACCGGCGGAACCCTAGTGCGCCACGGCTGGAACTTCGTGCGGGTCGCCATGCTGGCAAAGCTTGCCTGACGCCGCCATGTCTCGGCCTCGACCGGGTCGCCCGCTCCCGCGTGATCAAACAGGGTCTTGCGCCAGGCATCCTCGGCCTGCTTGGCGCGTTCCCGCGCAGCCGAAGCCAGACGCAGAACGCCGACCAGCCGATCCTTTTCCTTTGCGGGCAACCGCAGCATGGGAGCCACGATGAAAAACCGATCCGGGTCGTCACCTGCTGCTTCAGCGGCAGCCCACAGGCGCGACGTCGGGAAGTAGCCCTTGACCATCATGATCAGCGCCATGCGGTCGAACCAGGGCCGCAGGACAAGACCGCCCAACGGGCCGGCCAACCAGCCTCCGTGACGATCTTTGCTCATGATCCGGTGGTTGCGGTCTTGGGCAGAACCTGATCCGTCAGGCCATCATGTTGTGGGTTTCCTGCGGCAACGTGACGGTCAGGCCGTCCAGTTCCTCGGTCAGGATGATCTGGCAACCCAACCGGCTGGTCTTTGTCAGACCAAAGGCCAGATCCAGCATGTCTTCCTCGTCCTCCGTCGGCTCTTCCAACCGCTCGAAGTCCTCAGGGTCGACAATCACAGGGCAGGTCGAGCAGGCCAGCGAGCCTTCGCAAGCGCCTTCGATGTCGATGTCATGATTGCGCGCAAGCTCCAGAATCGACAGGCCCTCGGGCGCATCGATTTCAAGCTTGTTACCGTCGCGAAGGATAAACGTGATCTTGGGCATGCTGTGCTCCTGATTCTGGCCGGCTTTTAAGCAGAATCACGGGTGCGCGTCCACCGCCTGATGCATTGGATGCTCATGCGGGCTGATTTCCGGATCAGGCTGCGCCGGCTTGTCGGCGACTCTGGCCCACGGCCTGGGCCAGATGATCGACAGCAAAATCCACCTCGTCTGCGGTGGTAAACCGGCCCAATCCCAGCCGAATGGACGAGCCAGCTTCACGATCCTCCAGTCCGATAGCGCGCAGGACATGGGAAGGCTCCACCACATCAGAGGTGCAGGCAGAACCGGTCGAAAACGCCAGATCCGGTGCCTGGTCGATCAGGTCCAGAGCGTCAATCCCTTCGATGCGCAGGCTGAGGTTTCCCGGCAACCGGTCCTCAAGACTTCCATTGAGCACGACCCCACCAACACGGGATTCGAACCGCTCCAGGAAACGTTGGCGCAAGGCACCCAGCCGCTCACTCTCTTCCTGTAATGCCTGCCCGGCGATGGCACAGGCTTCCCCGATGCCCACCACCAGGGGCGGTGCAAGGGTTCCGGAGCGAATCGTGCGTTCCTGTCCGCCACCAGAGAACAGCGGTTCGATCCGTGCCCGCGGCCTGCGGCGCATGAACAGAACGCCAATACCCTTGGGGCCGTATAGCTTGTGGCCGGAGATACTCAGAAGGTCGATGTTGGCCGCTTCGACATTCATCGGAATCTTGCCGACCGCCTGGGCCGCATCGGTATGAAAAAGCACTCCGCGTTCACGGGTCAGCGACCCGATCGCCTCAAGCGGCTGCAACACCCCGATCTCGTTGTTGGCTGCCATGATCGAAACCAGCAGGGTCTCGTCATCCACCGCGCGATCCAGATCGGCCATGGAAACCTTGCCGTCCTGATCGACCGGCAGGAACATCGTCTCGAACCCTTCGCGTTCGACATCGCGAACGCTTTCAAGCACGCATTTGTGCTCGCTCACCAGAGTCACAATCCGGCGGCGTTTGTTCCTGTGGTGCCGTTCAAAGTTTGCAGCACCCTTGATCGCCAGGTTGTTCGATTCGGTCGCCCCTGATGTGAAGATGATCTCTCGCGGGTCCGCGCCAATCAGGTCAGCAACCTGTCCGCGCGCCGTTTCGACGGCTTCGGCAGCTTCCCTGCCGAAACTGTGGCTGGTGGAGTGGGGGTTGCCGAACTTCTCGGTGAACCACGGCAGCATCACCTCCAGCACACGCGGATCGACCGGCGTACTGGCGTGATAGTCCAGATAGACTGGCGTCTTGATGTTGGCGTTTTCCATGACCATCAGGCGGCCCGGTGCCGTTCTTCAAACCGCGTCACGAAGTCTTTCCAGACGGCGGCAGCACGCTGGCAGTCTTCCTGTGTCGTCGACCAGCCCAGGCTCAGGCGAACAGCGTTGCGGGCAAGGCCTTCATACCCCATGGCCGTTGCGACATGGGATGCCGCCATCTTGCCCGACGAACAGGCCGAACCCGCACTGATGGCAACCCCGGCAAGATCGAAGCTCATGACCATGGTTTCGGCGTCGATACGAGGATGCGCGATACAGAGTGTGTTGGGTAGACGTTCGGCCTCGCCACCCAACACGACAGCCTCGGGCGCCGATGACACCAGTTCGCGCTCCAGCGCATCGCGCCATGATGCCATCCCTGCCCTGTCATCGTTCACAACATCCTTGGCTGCAGCACCAAACGCCGCGATCGCAGGCAGTGCTTCGGTACCAGGACGCATGCCCAGTTCCTGTCCACCCCCGCCCATTTGGGCCTTCAGACTGACATGTTTGCGCACGATCAAAGCACCCGCACCCTGAATTCCACCCAGCTTGTGACCCGACAGCGTCACCAGATCAGCCTGCTGCCAGATGCCGTCCATCTTGCCAGCGGCCTGCACCGCGTCGCTGTGAACCAGCGCACCATGTTCATGTGCCAGCGCAACAATCGCCTCGATGGGCTGGATAACGCCGGTTTCGTTGTTGGCCGCCATGACGGAAACCAGCTTGGGGCCTTCATTCACGGCGAGAAGCTGTTCGAGCGCAGCAAGATCAAGACAGCCGTCCGCCCCGACCGGGACCCTCTGCGCATCCTTGCGCACGTTCAGAACCGAAGGATGCTCGATGGCTGATACCAGCAGCGGCATCGCACCAAAGGCCTGAAGGGCCAGATTGTTGGCCTCGGTCCCACCGGAGGTGAACACCACTTCGCGCGAGCCCACGCCGGCCAGATCAGCAACCTGCCTGCGCACATGATCCAGCACCGCCTTTGCGCGTCGACCGTAATCGTGCACGGAAGAGGCATTGCCTGAAAGGTCAATTGCCTCCAGCGCGGATTGACGTGCACAGGCGCGTGCAGGGGTCGTCGCGTTGTGATCGAGATAGACGCTCACCGTTACGATCCGTTCCTATTCGGCAGCCAGCAGGCGCGCCTTGGCAGGACATGGGCGTTTCTCGCAGACATCCTCCAACGTGACATCACGCAGGAAGCTGCGGATATGGTCGCCCAATTCCGCCCAAAGATCGTGGGTCAGACAACGGCTGCGATCACTCATGCAGCCTTCCGTTGGTTCAGCACCTTCCTTGCATCGGGTAATCCGCATGGATTCATCGACAGCTTCAACAATGTCGATGATCGCGATATCGGCCAGAGGCCGTGAAAGCCGGTAACCACCACCGGGGCCCCTTACGCTCGTCACCAAATCATGGCGCCTCAGACGGGCGAATAATTGCTCGAGGTAGGAAAGCGAAATCTCCTGGCGCGACGCGATCTCGGCCAACGACACGGTGCGATCAGGCCCGTGGACGGCCAGGTCCACCATAGCCATGACTGCATACCGCGCCTTGGAACCAAGTTTCATGGCGCCCTCAACAGTCCGCGCGTTTTTCGGACGCGTCGCCTTCGTTCTCGTCGATACCCGTCACGCTGCCGGCATTGGCGCTATGGCTGCCTTCCAGTTCGGCAATGCGGGTATCGAGCTTGGCGATATGCTCAAGCAGCCCGTTGATCGCCTTGCTCACGGGATCGGGCATGTCTGGGGTCGTCGTGCCGTAAGCCGCAAAGTGTGCGTCATCCAGCTTCTTCTTGCCGTGATCGACCACGCGCGCGGGAATGCCCACGACTGTGTGGCCCGGCGGTACGTCCTTGACGACGACGGCGTTGGAACCAACTGCGGCACCATCGCCCACGGTCACCGGACCCAGGATCTTGGCCCCGGCACCGACAACGACATTGTCGCCCAGCGTGGGATGGCGTTTGCCGGTGTTCCAGGTCGTCCCGCCCAGCGTGACGCCGTGATAAAGCGTTACGTGGTTGCCGATCTCTGCGGTCTCGCCGATCACGACACCCATGCCGTGATCGATGAAGAACTCCTTGCCGATCGTTGCACCGGGGTGAATCTCGATCCCGGTGAACAAACGGCCAAGATGCGACATGAAGCGGCCCAGCAGCTTGATGTCGCGTTCCCACAGCCAATGGGCCGTGCGGTAGAAAAGAATGGCGTGAAAGCCCGGATAACACAGCGCCACCTCCAGCCTGGAGCGGACCGCTGGATCGCGGCCAAACACAGAGCTGATCTCGTCACCGATCGACTTGAACATGGATTTGTCCCTGGTGCGTTGAACCAAAACCCGAGACGCGGGCGGCGGAGCGCGCGAAGCCGGACACAGAACACATAGAAAATCCGACTCAGGGAATCAAGTATTCTGACTGCTGTGTTTTTCACAATCAGGTTAAACAGAGAGCCAACAGAAAGGTGCAAACCATGCCGCAAATCATGCTGAACGGCCCCGATGGCCGCCTTGAGGCGCGTTATCAGGAAGGAAACGGGCCCAATGCGCCCCTTGCGGTCGTGCTGCACCCCCATCCTCTTTATGGGGGCACCATGAACAACAAAGTTGCGTTCAAGCTCTTTCGCGCCTTTGCCGATGCCGGGTTTGCCGTCCTGCGCTTCAACTTTCGCGGCGTTGAAGGCAGCGAGGGTACCCACGATGACGGCAATGGTGAGCTTGATGATGCCCTGGCAGCGCTGGATTGGATCGAGCACAACAATCCCGAACACGGGGCGGTGTGGATTGCCGGATTCTCCTTCGGCGGCTGGATTGCCGCCAAAACACTTATGGCGCACCCAGACATCGAGGGCTTTGTCCTGATCGCGCCCGCGGCCAACAAATACGACTTTGCCTTTCTGGATCCCTGCCCCTGCGACGGGCTGATCATCCAGGGCACGGCAGATGACATCGTTCCCGCCCCCTCCGTCCAGGCCCTTGCGGAACGGCTCGCCCAAGGCGAAAGAGATGTGCGGCTGGCGATGGTGGAAGGCGCAGGGCATTTCTTCGAGAAACAGATGGACGAACTGCAAAGCCATCTTGACGGCTACCTCTCAGAGAGGATGGCCTAATCCTGGTTGCCTGCCGTCTCTGCACGATGGAGTGCACCGCCGGTGACCGGCGCCGAACATCCCGTCGTGGTCGGCAGGCTGAGCGGCAGTCCCCGCAGAGAGCGCACGGCCAGATAGGCAAAGGCTTCGGCTTCCAGGGCATCGCCATCCCATCCGACATCCTCGGCGGTCTTGAGCGTGCCGGACACGCATTCTGCCAACGCCCGCAACAGCGTCTGATTGTGGCGTCCGCCGCCGCAGACGATCCAGCAGACCGGTGCGTCTGGAAGTAGGTCTTCAGCACGCGCAACCGATGCCGCCGTCAGGGCCAGCAGCGTCGCAGCGCCGTCCGGCGTCGAGAGATTTCCCAGATCGAACGAAAACGCATCACGATCAAGCGACTTGGGTGCGGGCCTGCTGAAATAGGGGTCGCTATCCAGCACCGCATCAACGCGGTCCTGGTGCACCCTCCCCTCCGCGGCCAGGACGCCGGCTTCGTCAAAGGGCGCGCCGGTGCGATGGAGGATCCAGTCATCCAGCAGGGCACCACCGGGGCCTGTGTCAAAGGCGAGAATTGCGTCGCCGTTGATCCAGGTCACGTTGCCGACGCCACCGATGTTGAGAACGGCGACCGGGGACTCACCCAGGTCACGCACCAGCGCCGCATGATAGAGCGGCGCCAGCGGCGCTCCCTCCCCGCCTGCCGCCATATCCCGGCTTCGGAAGTCATCCACGACATCGATGCCGGTCAGCTCGGCCAGTCGCGCACCGTCTCCGATCTGCCAGGTCATGCCTTCACCGGGGCGATGCGCAATGGTCTGGCCGTGGAATCCGATGACATCCACCTCAGTCGCATCCATCCCGGCCGCGTCCAGCAGGGCACCAACAGCATCAGCATGGCGCTCTGCCAGCAACCGTGAGGCCATCGGCACGTCGCCGACCCCACCCAGGCAGGCGCGCAGCAACGACCGTGTGTCGGCGTCATAGGGCAGGGTCAGCGCCTGCCCCGTGCGTTCGACGACCTCGCCATCCGTGCGCAGCAACGCAGCATCGACCCCATCCAAAGAGGTGCCGCTCATCAGGCCAATGGCTGTTTTCAGAGTTGTACTCATGGCCGGTCCGCGTTGTCGCTCCATGGTGAGTGTGTTAAGTCACGCGCCCCCGCGCGGCGGGGACTTCTGGTATGCCACAACACACGTCAAAAGCCATGTCCGAGCCACGATCCGAATTCCTGCGCGATATCGTTGCCCGCGGCTTCATGCACCAGTGCACCGACCTCGATGCCCTGGACGAGAAAGCCGCCAACGGCACCGTGGTGGCGTATATCGGCTATGACTGCACCGGACCCAGCCTGCATGTCGGCCACATGGTTTCGATCATGATGCTGCGCCGCATGCAGCAGACTGGTCACAAGCCCATTGTTCTGATGGGCGGCGGCACGACCAAGGTTGGAGACCCCTCGGGCAAGGATGAACAACGTCAGCTCCTGACCGATGAGCAGATCGCTGCGAACATGGCGAGCATTCGCAAGAGCTTCGAGAACTACGTCACGTTCGGCGATGGTCCGACCGATGCCGTCATGGTCAACAACGACGACTGGCTCTCGGAGCTGCAGTACATCCCCTTCCTGCGCGATGTCGGCCGCCACTTCTCGGTCAATCGCATGCTCTCCATGGATTCCGTCAAGCTGCGACTGGACCGCGAGCAGCCGCTTTCCTTCCTGGAATTCAACTACATGATTCTCCAGGGCTACGACTTTGTTGAGCTCTACCGGCGTTACGGCTGCTGCCTGCAGATGGGCGGCTCCGACCAGTGGGGCAACATCGTGAACGGTGTCGAACTTGGCCGCCGCGTCGCCAACGCTCAGCTCTTCGGCCTGACCACGCCGCTCATCACGACCGCGTCGGGTGCCAAGATGGGCAAGACCGCCGATGGTGCCGTCTGGCTCAATGCCGACATGCGTTCTCCCTGGGAGTACTGGCAGTTCTGGCGCAACACGGAGGATGCCGATGTCGGCCGCTTCCTGCGCCTCTTCACCGATCTGCCCCTGGACGAGATCGCGCGCCTGGAAAAGGCCGAGGGTGCGGAAATCAACGAAGCCAAGAAGATCCTCGCCAACGAAGCCACCACCCTGTGTCACGGCGCACAAGCCGCCGCAGAAGCAGCCGAGACGGCACGCCGGACCTTCGAGGAAGGTGATGCCGGTGAAGGCCTGCCGACCGTGACGATCGACGCTGCCAGGCTCAATGCCGGCCTGCCGCTCTATGAGGCCATGAAGGAAGCGGGGCTTGCACAGTCCAACGGCGAAGCACGGCGCCTGATCAAGGGTGGCGGCGCACGCGTGAACGACCAGCCGGTGCAGGAAGAGCTGCGCAGCCTGACCAGCGATGACCTCGGCAGCGACGGCGCGATCAAGCTGTCGGCTGGCAAGAAACGCCACGCCCTGCTCCGCGCGGAGTAAAGGGCTTAGAGGATATCCTGCCTTGATCGCATCGCCTTGCGATACGATCAAGGCAGGTGAAGATGCTCTAACTATATGATGTAGAACGGATTCACATGGTGTGCGCAAGCGCAACGTGCTTGCGTGCAACCATGATCCGGTCTAACGACCACCCTCAGGCTTTGAGGATTCACCGACGATGGTTTCGACTTCATCGTCCGTGGGTGCCGTGAAGATGCTGCGCAGAATACCCGGCGCCAGCACGGAGAGCGCGTCGACATTGACCTCAGGCGCATCGCGCGCACCCTGGACATCGAACGCAAACGCAAAGACACCGCCACCTTCTTCGGTGCCGGTCAGGATGTCCCCGATCAGGGGAATCTCACCCAGCACGGAATTGACGATGTAGGCGGGAACAAAGGTGCCGTGAAGATCAAGTTCGTTGGCCCCCAGGTCCACATTGCCGCCCAGCGTGATACCCAGTCCGGGACCGAACGCCCGTGCGTCGGTCAGGGTTGCGATGTCGCCGCGCTTGTCGAAGGGCATCAACGCGCCGCTGAACTCCAGGCCATCGCCGCTTAGCGCGTTGACGATTGCCTCAAGCGACGCAATCGAGAGCAAACGCGTCAGAATGGGCGCCTGACGAAGAACAAACCCGTCAATGCGAATGGCACCCGTCGCCGGGCGATCCGGGTCGGAATCATCAATCCGCGCCCTCACCTGCAGCGGACCACCCTCGGCGTGGTCGAACAACCCGAACAGCCGGATCGCGTCGCCGACATCAGCGGCGTTGTATTCGAACCTGCGCTCTGTTTCCGAGAAGCGCCAGATGTTGACCGACATCGGCGTTTCATCATCGATCTGTCCCGAGATCGCGAGCGATTCCCATATCGTCCCCGTGTAGAGACCATCCACGAAAACCTCGTGGATGGCATTGTCATCGGTAATCCAGATACGGTCGATCTGCCCCTTGAGACGGAACGACGGCAGTTCGGGACCACTCGATGCAGCAACGTCATCCATCATCGGCTGCAGATCGATGATGCCCCCGCTGGGCGCGATCTCGTAGAAGCCGTCCTCACGTACCGAAAGCGCACCGGAGAAATCGTTACGTCCAAACGCCATGCGCTGAAGATCAAGCCTGACCAGGCTGACATCGGACGCCCTGACCACACCGCTGGCTTCAATCAGCGTCGCACCGACACCAAACGTCGCGGCCTCGGCAACCAGGAAGGCACCGCCATCATCGATCAGCCGCAGACTTGCGCGGCCCGGCTCGCCAGACCTCTTGTCGATCTCCAGCAGAGGAAACACGATGTCGATGGATGTCAGATCAGCAACAGCATTCCAGGTCATCGTGAGATCGTGCGCCTGACTCATGTCGAGGACGATGTCGACGGGCCCCGTCATCTCGATGGGATCAACCAGACCCAGGGCTGCGCGATCTTCATCACCGACTGAACCCTGCAGATTGACGACCCGCAGGACACCGGCATCTGGTGAGAAGTTCTGGATGTAACTCGCCACAAACGGCACGCCATTCAGACGGAAGCTCCCGTCCAACCGGGCCGAAGCAGGATCAAGAATCAGCAGACCGTTGGCGCTGTCGACCTCAAAGCCGCGAAATCCCGTCGTCAATTCGACGTCGATGACATCAACGGCGACCCGGTAGAGTACGTCTGCAGGCGTCAGTCCGAGGAGGTACGGGACAACGAGTTCCAAGCGTCCCGAAAAGCTGCCTGATACAAACTCGGGATCAAGCCCAACCTTGCCCGTCAACGCATAGGGTTCGCGCGAGGCAAGCTCCAGCGCTTCGCGGGCCGGCCCGCGCACTTCCACCCCGACCAGCAAACCTTCACTGCCATCGAGCCGTTCCATCGATACGACGCTGCGTTCAGAGAGCAGGTTGCCGATATATCCTCCAACGGCATCAATCCGCATGCTGTCATCAATGATGGCCACATGCGCATCGACGTCACGCACAAGCGGCATGCCCTGCAGATACTCAACCGTGGCGCCTGTGGCATCGAGGTCGATGACGAGATTCTCCAGCGGCAGGTGATCATGGGCAAGATCATCAATTGTTGCCTTGAACGCGATGGAAGCCTGTTCGATCTGTCCGTCCGACAGACGATCCGTTAGCCAGGCCCTTGCGCGGGGCACCAGCTTGTTCGGCCAGAACTTGCCCAGGTCGTCCATCGGCAAGCCGGCGATATCGAACCGGGCATCGATCAGGGAATCTGGGGCGAATCCGTTAATCACGAGCTGACCGCGGGCACGCTCCAGACCAAGATCCATTTCCAGTTCGACAATCTCGATGCCCGTAAGGCCAGATCTGATAAATCCTGCCGCATGCGAAGGTCCGAACGAAAACGGCGCGTCGAACACCTCTGGCATGTCGACCTTCCCGCTGGCCGCCTCAATCAGAAAGGCACCACGTTCCAGATGAAAGTTCTGATCAAAAACAAGATCCAGTTCTCCATTCACATGAACATCAAGGCCTTCGAAGGCTGGAAGCACCGGTACAAGATCGGGCAGATCCTGCATCTCGAAATCCCGGATGCTCACGGTCACCGTCGACTGCCCCGACAGAATGTCCAGAGTGGACTCCATATCGAGATCGAGCATGTAGTCTCCTGCCCGCAACGTCATCTGTGCTGATGCCGCCAGACCGCCGTCTCTGCGTGACAGGGCAAAGAGCGCAGCCGGAGCATTCCAGCTCAGGCCCAACACGCGATCCTCGACGCGCACATCCGCGCCGACAATCTGAACATCGCGAAGATAATCAAATGGCGGCGCAGTCCCGGCCTCGAAAAGCGCCTTGATCAGTTCCTTGCGCGTGAGGGCCGCAGGGTCGTCGGAAACCCGGCTCGGCGCCTGTTCCTCCTGCTCAGCCTCGAACGGGGCCATCAACGCAAAGGTCACTCCGCCATCTTCCTGGCGGACAATCGTGACCCTGGGTTTCACGAGAACAATGCTGCGCGGGCGCAATTCCCCTCGAATCAGGGAAGGCAACGACATATCAAGCACAACTTCGTGGGACGAAAGCAGCAGAACGCCGTCCCGATCGAAGACACCAAGCTCCAGAATGCGGATCTCGAATGCTTCCTGCCAATTGCCCCAGGTCAGCTCCGCTTCACCAATCTCGATCGTAAAACCGAGATCCTGTTCGTTGATCGCTGCCTCCACATAAGGCGTGACCCGACCCAGCTCTATGGGCCCTTGCGCAATGCGCCACGCGAATGCCGCAAGCAGGATCGTCACCACGCCCACGAGCGTGCCGAGAATGTGGATGAGCAATCGGGAAGCGCGTCTTGTCACGGCGTCCATGAACAGCAGAATAACCCCGCAACCTACCGTGAAATCTTGGCCTTCGCCACGGCTTAGAGCAGATCCGGATGCGCGGCGTGGCGTACCGGCCCAATCCGCGCTATGCAAGATCGACGATCAGCCAACTCCAGACAAACGGTCCCATGGGTTTTGCGAACCTCTCCAGCGTCACCTTCCTGCCAGGTTCCTATGACCCGGAGCGGGCGGCGATGGGTCGTGAACGCTGGTTGGCTTCGTCCGGAGACGACCTGGCCATGGAGCTTGCCGACGATACCACCGGGTCAGCGTTGCTCGACGCCGTGTTCGGCAACAGCCCCTTTCTGGGACGCACGCTTGCACGCCATCCAGATATTCTGACCCGATGGGCTCAGGAGGGCCCGGAGCCCTGCCTGGATGAAGCCATGGCACGCCTTGATCACCACGATGATGAACGCACGCTCATGACGCAGCTTCGCAATGCCCGCGCGGAGGTTGCGGCCACGGTCGCACTGAGTGATATCTCCGGCCAGTGGGGCTGGCGCGAAGTCACCGCCGCACTTTCCCGTTTTGCAGAGGGTGCCACGCAGACGGCACTGGCCCATCTCCTGATGCAGGCAAGCAAGGCGGGTAAACTCGGCGAACTCGATCCCGAATATCCTGAACGTGACAGTGGCTTCATCGTGCTCGCCCTGGGCAAACTTGGCGGTCGTGAACTCAATTACTCCAGCGACATCGACCTCATCGTGCTGTGGGATGACGAGCGTCTCCCCGTTTCAGAGAATGACGGTGCGCAGTCGGTCTGTGTGCGCATTACCCGGCAGTTGGTCCGCCTCCTGGAAGAGCGCACGCCCGATGGTCACGTCATGCGCACAGACCTGCGACTGCGCCCTGATCCGGGCGCCACGCCACTGACACTCTCGGCCGACGCAGCAGAACTCTATTATGAGGGCCTGGGACAGAACTGGGAGCGCGCCGCCATGATCAAGGCGCGCCCGATCGCAGGCGATATCGAGGCCGGTAACCTGTTTCTTGAACGTCTGCGCCCCTTCATCTGGCGCCGCCATCTCGACTTTGCCGCCATTCAGGACATTCATTCCATCAAACGCCAGATTCACGCGCACAAGGGCGGCGGTCAGGTGACGGTGGCAGGGCACAACGTCAAACTGGGCCGTGGCGGGATCCGCGAAATCGAATTCTTCGCACAGACACAACAGCTCATCTTCGGCGGACGGGAACCGGAACTGCGAAGCCGGCCGACCTGCGAGACCCTTCATGCACTGGCTGATGCGGGACGCATTGCCGCAGCGACGGCAGATGATCTGGAAGACGCCTATGCCGAATTGCGCAGGGTTGAACACCGTCTGCAGATGATCGATGACAATCAGACCCATTCCATTCCGGAAAACCAGGCCGGCATCGATCACATCGCGACCTTTCTGGGCTGCGAAAATGCCGAGGCATTCGCGGCATCTCTGACCGGAATCTTGCTCCGGGTCGAGGGTCACTATGCCGACCTTTTTGAAGACTCTGCCCCTCTCTCCGGCGATACCGACGGCACGGCAGGCAATCTGGTATTCACCGGCAACGAAGACGACCCCGACACCCTGGAAACCCTGGCCCGGATGGGCTTTTCAGACGGCGCTTCGGTTGCCTCGGTCATTCGTGGCTGGCACCACGGCCGTGTCCGAGCCATGCGCAGTGCTCGCGCGCGCGAAATTCTGACGGAGCTTGTACCCAGCATGCTGCTGGCCTTCGCAGGATCGGCCAATCCCGACGCCGCCCTGATGCGGTTTCATGAGTTTCTGGATCGATTGCCCGCCGGTGTTCAGCTTTTTTTACTCTTCCAGAGCCGCACAGGACTGCTGGACCTTGTGGCCGAGATCATGGGAACCGCGCCGCGTCTGGCGGAGCACCTTGCACGCACCCCGACCCTGCTCGATCACGTTCTCAGCACCGATTTCTATGTCGAACTGCCGCATATCTCCGAACTGAAGGCCGACCTTCAGGCCGATCTCGAGCTTGCGGAAAACGAAGAAGACGTGCTCGACAGGGTCCGCTGGTGGACCCATGACCGTGAATTCCAGCTTGGTGTGCAACTGCTCCGCGGTGTCATCGGCCCCGACGACGTGGCCCACGGCCTGACCGACCTCACCGATGCCGTGTTTCACGTCCTGACACCCCGCGTGGAAGCCAAGTTCCAGGAACAGCACGGGACAATCCCCGGCGGTGGCATGGCCGTCATCGCGTTTGGCAAGTACGGCGCACGCGAGCTGAACTTCGGATCTGATCTGGACCTGGTGTTTGTCTACAGCCACGACGAGGACGCCGACAGCTCCGATGGTGCCAAACCCCTTCCGCCAAGCCAGTACTTCATCCGACTGTCCCAGCGCATGGTCACCGCGCTGACATCGATGACCAATGCGGGGCGACTGTTCGACATTGATATGCGCCTGCGGCCGTCCGGCAATGCAGGGCCGCTGGCCTGTGATGTCGCGGGCTTTGTTCGTTATCAGGAGGATGAAGCCTGGCACTGGGAACATCTGGCGCTGACACGCGCCCGTATCGTCTATGGACCAGACACCTTGGCGGAATCGCTTGATGCCGCAATCGGCAGCATTCTCGAGCGCAGGCGCGATCCCGGCGAACTGGCTGCTGCGGTGATCGACATGCGTGCGCGTATCGCTGGCGAGCATCCGGTTTTCGACCGGTTTGACGTCAAGTATGTCGAGGGTGGCCTGATCGATCTCGATTTTCAGTCACAGTTTCTCCAGCTTGTTCATGCAGCCCAGCATCCCGAGATCCTCTCTGCGCGGTCCGACGAAGCTCTCAAGGCCATGGCCGTGGTCGGCATTCTCGAAACACAGCAGGCCGAGGAACTGATCCGGGCCGGCAATCTGATGCACCATGTTCAGACCGCCGTGCGCCTTGCCATGGCGCGACCCACGGCAGAAGACGATCTCCCAAAGGGGCTGCGTGACTTGCTGGTCCGTGTTACCGGTTCCGGCGATTTCGATGATCTGTGCACGCGCCTTGACCGTAGCCAGAGTCAGGTCAAAACGGCCTTTGATGCCGTCCTGACACCCGACACGACCCATCAAGAAGGAGAAACCCCATGAGCAGCCTCCAGCCAGGCGACAAGGCCCCTGATTTCAACGCCCCGACCGACGGTGGCGAATCCCTCAAACTCTCGTCCCTGAAGGGCAAGAACGTCATTCTCTACTTCTACCCCAAGGACGACACGCCGGGCTGCACCAAGGAAGCCTGCGGTTACCGCGATACCATGGATCAACTCGCTGATGCGAACACAGTGGTCGTCGGCGTTTCCAAGGACAGCGTCAAACGCCACGACAACTTCAAGGCCAAGTACGACCTCAACTTCCAGCTTGTTTCCGACGAAGATGGTACGATCTGCGAGGCCTATGGTGTCTGGGTCGAGAAGATGAACTATGGCCGCACCTATATGGGCATCGAACGCGCAACCTTTCTGATCGACGCCAAAGGCAAGATCAGCCAGATCTGGCGCAAGGTCCGAGTGAAGGGTCACGTCGAGGCGGTGGCCGAAGCCGCCGGGGCGCTTGCTTGACGTCAATCAGTTCACTGGGAGAGCTATCCCGGTCCGTTCTTGGCGAGGGGGACGCCCTCAGGAAGGCCGCTGCATCGCGAAGCGCAGCGGCGTTATGGCGCAAGGCTGACGTTGCCCTGAAGCACGACATGCCCGCCGACCGCCCTGCCCGCCCTGAACAGCCAGTCCTGCTGCAGCCAGGAGCGATGCCAAGGCGGCGAGCGCTCACCACTACACAGGGACGGATTGCCCTGTTGCATGCGCTCGCCCATATCGAGTTCAATGCGATTGATCTCGCCTGGGACATCGCCGCCAGATTCCCCGGCCAGCCCCGTGACTTCTATGATGACTGGATTGCTGTTGGCGATGACGAGGCGCGCCATTTCGTGATGTTGCGCGAGCGGCTCGTTGCCCTCGGCTCTGACTATGGCGCCCTGCCCGCTCATGACGGTCTTTGGCAATCAGCCTTGGAAACCCGCGACGATCTGCTCGCGCGTCTGGCCGTCGTCCCCCTGGTTCTCGAGGCACGTGGCCTTGATGTGACGCCCAGCATGATCGAACGGCTGGAGCGTGCCGGTGACGATGAAAGCGCCGCGATCCTGAAAATCATCTACCAGGATGAGATCGGTCATGTCGCTGCCGGTACGCGATGGTTTCATGCTGTGTGCAGGGAACGCGGGCTGGCGCCGGAAGAAACCTGGCGCAGAATCGTGAAGGCACGCTTCAAGGGTACGTTGAAACCGCCCTTCAACGATGCGGCGCGCGCGCAGGCCGGTTTGCCGGAAGCCTATTACGCGGCGGACTCAGAACCCGTGATTCGATAGGCACAGCGCCGGGCGCCGGCCAGCAGATGGTCCGTGCGTTCGATGACCACATCCTTGCCCAGCACTTCCTGAAAAACATCGAGTTCCGAGCGGCAAAGCCCCTGACAGAACTGGGCCGCTGCGCAGACCGGGCAGTGGTTTTCCACCAGGACATAACTGCCATCCTCGGCCTGATGCCACTCAGCCATGTAGCCTTCGGTCGTGCGTTGTTCTGCCAGTGCCGTCAGGCGATGTTCGATGGAACGGCGCCCGTCGATCTGTTCGCGATAGAGTTTGGTCTGCTCGCGGGTGCGCGCATCGATCAGCTTGTCCAGGCCCTTGGCTCCGAAGACACGTCGCACGCTTTCCAGAAGGGAAACCGTGAGATCGCTGTGGCTGTCGGGAAAGCGTCCGTTTCCAAGGGTCGTCAGCGACCAGTGACGCGCCGGCCGCCCCACGCCCGAACGTTCGTCGTGATGGGCAACCAGACCGTCCTCATCCAGGCGCTTGAGATGCTGACGCACGCCCATCGCGGTAATGTTGAGTCGATCCGCCAGGGCCTGTGCTGTCAGGGGGCCCTTGGTCTTGAGCAGGTAGAGAATGTGTTCCTGCGAATCGCGACGTTCACTCGGCATGATCAGACTTTGGCCCGGCGCTTCGCCATGATCAAGTCGTCTCCACAGCACGCGGTGCCGCAAGCAACGCCACCAGCGACAATACCGCAGCGCCGGTCAGCAGATATGCGGGAGAGAATTCACCGACGTCACGTTCAATCAGGTAGCTGGCAACAAGCGGTGCCGTACCACCGAAGATCGCAAGTCCGATGTTGTAAGTGGTGGAAAAGGCACTCATCCGTATCGACGACGGGAACAGAAACGCCATGCGTGTGGCAAAACAGGAAAGATAGGGCGCCAGCAACATGACCAGGCCGAGCTGCCCCAGGAATTCGTACAACGGGTTCTTGTGATCGATCAGCGCGAACAAGGGGATCGTTGCGAAGATGGCAATCACGACCGAGGTCAAAAGGACCTTCTGAATGCCCACACGATCACTGATCCAGCCCCATAGGGGAATCAGCACGACAAGAATCGCCATGTTTGTCGTGTTGATGTCGAACGCAACCTGTTCATCCTGGCCAACCACGGTCGTCAGATAGGTCGTGATGTAGACGAGCATCAGGTAGAACGCAGCAGCGTTGAAGGCAGCGATGCCGATGGCGCAGGCCATGGACTTGCGATGGTTACGCAGCGCATCCAGCAGCGGAATGGCATGGCGTTCAGGATGATCAGGCACGACTTCGTGCACCAGTCCCCTGCGCATCATGAAGCCGAAGATGGCAATCACAACGCCCGACAGGAACGGAAGACGCCAGCCCCAGTCGGCAACCTGATCTTCTGTCAGAACGCCCGTGATCAGAGCGCCGACCGCGGAACCCAGCAGGACACCGGCAACAGCGCCCGAGAAGGACCAGCTTCCGGCCAGACCGCGTTTCTTGTGATCCCCCGCCTCCTCCAGCATGAAGGTGACCGACCCGGTCAGCTCGCCACCCACGGAAATGCCCTGGGCCAGACGCAGCAGGACCAGAATGACCGGTGCCAGGACGCCCAGCGTGTCATAGGTGGGCATGACGCCGATCAGGAAGGTCGGGATCGCCATCAGGAGGATCGAAATCATCAGGACCCTGCGGCGACCAAGAACGTCGCCCAGATGGCCCAGAATCAGGCCACCGAAGGGCCTGGCAAGAAACCCGATGGCAAAGACGCCGAACGACATGACGGTCGAAACAGCCGGGTCATCGGAAGGAAAGAAATGTTTGCCGATGGTTGCTGCGAAGTAGCCGTAGACTGCAAAGTCGTACCACTCTAGCACGTTGCCGGCCATGCCGGCCAGCGCGGTACGACGTGCATGCGGATGCGTTTGCTGCATGTCCCAATCTCCCCGTGACGCCCATCTGCCTGTGTCATTCAAGCAAAGGACGTGTGCTTCAACCCCTGTCGCAGGTCATGTACGAAGATACGCCCGAATGCAAGGCAGAAAGACACAGGTGTTGAGGCTCAGGACGCTTCGACTTCCTCGTTCTCGCCGCCGATACGATGCGCCAGAGCAGCGCTGATGAACTGATCGATATCACCATCCAGGACAGCATCGGTGTTGCTGGTCTCGGCGTTCGTGCGCAGGTCCTTCACCATACGATAGGGTTGCAGGACGTAGGACCGAATCTGATGACCCCAGCCGATATCGCTCTTCTCGGCGTTTTCAGCCTGCGCCTTTTCCTCACGCATGCGCAGTTCGCGTTCATAGATCCGCGACTTCAGCATCGCCATGGCTTCGGCTCTGTTGCGATGCTGCGACCGGCTGTTCTGGCACTGTACGACGACACCGGTTGGAATGTGGGTCATGCGCACGGCACTGTCGGTCTTGTTGATGTGCTGGCCACCGGCACCGGAGGCACGGTAGGTGTCGATGCGGATGTCCTTGTCTTCAAGGTCGACCTCGATGGTGTCATCGATCACCGGTGAAACGCCGACACTGGCAAAGCTGGTATGACGACGCGCCTGCGAATCATAAGGCGAGATGCGCACCAGACGATGCACGCCGCTTTCGGTCTTGGACCAGCCATAGGCGTTCATGCCGCTCAGCTTCACGGTTGCCGACTTGATCCCGGCTTCATCGCCCGGGCTCATTTCCATTTCCTCGACCTTGTAGCCACGACGTTCGGCCCAACGGGTGTACATGCGCAGCAGCATCTGCGCCCAGTCCTGGCTTTCGGTGCCACCGGCACCGGCATGAACTTCCAGGTAACAATCGTTGGCATCGGCTTCACCCGAAAGCAGGCTTTCGACGCGTTGCTTTTCCACGCGCTGGGCAACCTTCTTCAGGGTCGCCACGGCATCCTCGATCAGCTCATCCTCGCCCTCTGCTTCGGCAAGCTCGGCAAGTTCGATGCTGTCGGAAAGTTCGGTTTCGGTCTGACGCACACCCTCAATGGCAGAGGTCAAACGGGTGCGCTCGCGCATCAGCGCCTGCGCTTTCTCGGAATCGTTCCAGAGATCGGGATCCTGCGCGAGGTGCTCGACTTCCTCGAGCCTTATGACGGCATTATCCCAGTCAAAGATGCCTCCGGACCAGGAGGAGACCGGATTCAATGGTATTTTTCAGTTCAATGATGTCTGCGCGCATGTCGGGCTCCGGTAAAGATCGGCGCGGACGTTGGCGTTACACGGCCGCGTCGTCAACCTTGGTGAATCAATAAACGTCTGAAATGGAAACGGCCGAACCGTCGATCACATCATCGCTGGAAATGAACGTACTGTCGGCGGCCTCTGTCGGTTCCGTGCCCGGTCGGAACGCTTCGACAATGATGCGCTCGGTCAGGGTACCGGGCAGCAGACCGCGATCGCCATCAATCCGTACCAGACGGATATTGGACGGAATACGGAAGGGAACAATGGGCTGGTTCTCGAGTGCATCGGCCATGAATGCCTTCCAGATCGGGATCGCAACAGATGACCCGGTCTCTCGGTCGCCCAGCGATTCGGGCTGGTCAAATCCGACATAGACGCCCACGGCCAGATCCGGCGAAAATCCCATGAACCATGCATCCCGGTTCTCGTTGGTCGTGCCGGTCTTTCCGGCAAGTGGACGGCCCAGCTCCCGCAGGCGAACGCCCGTCCCTCTTTGGACAACCCCCTCCATGATGGTCACCATCTGATAGGCGGTCTGGGGTTCCACGACCTGTTCACGCAGATCGGGAAGAGGCGGAACTTCCAACGCGTCCGACCAGTCTTCGACCACGCACGCCTCGCATGACCGTTCATCACGGCGCCAAATGGAGAAACCATCCCGGTCCTGGATACGCTCGATCAGCGCAGGCTCAATCCGTTTACCGCCGTTCACGATCATGGCGTAGCCGGTCGTCATGCGCAGCAGCGTTGTCTCGGCCGCGCCCAGCGACATGGGCAGATAGAACGGCAGATCCGCATCCAGGACATCAAATCGCGCGGCATAATCCGAAACGACATCGGTGCCAACGATGTTGGCCAGACGCACGGTCATCAGATTGCGCGATTTCTCGATGCCCATGCGCAGGGGCGTGGGGCCATAAAACTCCTGGGAATAGTTGGCCGGCTTCCAGATTGGCTGGCCCCCGCCTGGATCGAACACGAAGGGCGCGTCCTCGATCAGCGACGCCGGCGTAAATCCGTGATCCAGCGCGGCCATGTAAACGAAGGGTTTGAAGGCCGATCCCGGCTGGCGAAGTGCCTGGGTCGCGCGATTGAATTCGCTCTCATCAAAACTGAACCCGCCCTCCATGGCCAGGACACGGCCATTGCGCGGATCCATGGCAACGATGGCACCCGACACTTCGGGGAACTGGCGCAGGGCATAGATCGGCACGCCCTCGTCCACGTCGCTGTCTTCGTCTTCCCAGAGCGCTTCAACCAGAATGACATTTCCGACCGCAAGAACATCCGATGGCCGTGAGATCGAGGGACCTCTGCCACCATCCTCGAGCTGTTCCCTGGCCCAGGTCATGTCTTCGAGCTGGATGATCCCCTTTTCCCCGTCATCAAAGCCGATCGCAGCGGCCTCATCGTTCATGCCCAGCACGACGGCAATGCGCCAGGGATCGAGGTCACCGGGCAGGGCCAGTGAACCCAGATTCTCGGCCCAGGACGGATCAAGCACGATGGTCGTCAGTGGTCCGCGCCAGCCATGCCGCCGGTCATATTCGCTGAGCCCCATACGCAAGGCCCGGCGTGCATAGGCCTGCAATTCCGGATCGATGGTCGAGCGCACATAAAGGCCGCCTTCATAAAGTGCGTCGGTACCGTAACGCTCGGCAATCTCGCGGCGAATCTCTTCGGTGGCATAAGCTGCGGCGAAAGGTGTACGGACATCCTCCATATCCACACCCAGGGGCTCGGTCTGGGCAACAAGCGCCTCTTCCAGGCCGACATATCCCTCATCAACCATGCGGCTGATCACCCAGTTGCGCCGTTCGATGGCTTCATCATAGCGGCGCACGGGATGGTAGTTGTTGGGTGCTTTTGGCAGTGCCGCCAGATAGGCAGCTTCCTGAAGTGTCAGATCGTTGAGCGGCTTGTTGAAATAGTTCAATGCCGCAGCCGCGACCCCGTAGGATCCGAACCCCAGGTAAATCTCGTTGAGATAGAGCTCTAGGATACGGTCCTTGCTGAGTGAATCCTCGATCCGGAAGGCAAGGATCGCTTCCTTGATCTTGCGCTCATAGGACACTTCGTTGGTCAGCAGGAAGTTCTTGGCAACCTGCTGGGTGATGGTCGAAGCGCCCTGCAGTCGCCTCCCCTCGGCTGCTGCCTTCAGATTGGTGATGGCCGCGCGCAGGATACCGATGGGATCAATGCCGCGATGCTCATAGAAGTTCTGGTCTTCGGCTGCCAGAAAGGCCTCCCGCACCACATCAGGCATGGCCTCGATGGGAACAAAGACCCGGTTCTCCGCCGCGAACTCCGCCATCAGGCTGCCGTCGCCGGCATAAACTCGGGTCGCCACCGGTGGCTCGTAATCGACCAGCATCCGATGATCCGGCAGGTCTTTGCCGTAGTGGTAGAAGGCAAACGCAACCACGCCGCCGGCCGCGATCGCACCCAGGAAACCCAGGGCGATCAGGGCAAGAAAGATCCGCAGCACCCAGCGGCGTTTCTTCTTGGGCTTCTTGTCTTTGCTGTCCGTCACACCGAACACCCTTCAAGGACCGGTCTTAGACCATCGTGGCAATGCACTAGGGCGCCAATATGGCGCTTACCGTGTAACACGCAACGGCAGATTTCGTGCCTACGTCACAGATCGCGGGTGGAAAAGAATGCATCGACCGCCTCGACCACCGCCGACATGAAACGAAGACGGAAGGCCTCATCGAGCATGTTGCGCTCTTCGGTCGCATTGGAGAGGTAACCCATCTCGACCAGAACCGAGGGAACATCCGGTGCCTTGAGCACCCGGAACCCGGCAAATCGATGGGCGTTGCCCCGCAGATCAACAGCCTGATTGAGCTCATCGGTCAGCAATCTTGCAAAGTTGGAGGACGCGTTCTTGGTCTCCCGCTGGGCAAGGTCGATCAGGATGTTGGTTGTGACCGCGTCATAGGCAACGTTGATGAAATCGACGCCAGCAATCAGGTCGGCCTTGTTTTCCTGCTGTGCCAGCTGATCGGCTTCCTTGTCCGAAGCTGTTTCCGAAAGCGTGTAGACGCCTGCCCCATGAACACTGGCATCAGCAATGGAATCGGCATGGATGGAGATGAAGAGATCCGCCCCGGCCGAACGCGCCAGGGAAACCCGGTCTCCCAGGCGCAGGAAGGTATCGTCATCACGGGTCAACACGACATGATAGCGACCGGTTGCTTCCAGCAGAGCTTTCAGATCGAAGGCGGCGGTCAGCGTGATGTTCTTTTCGCGCGTGCCCGAAACGCCGATCGCGCCTGGATCAACGCCCCCGTGACCGGCATCGACGACGATGATCCAGCGATCAGGATGCGGTTTGATCGCAGGCAGCGGCGGCCCATCCCATTCGGGCGCAACAAATACCGTTTCCGGTTCCACGGCGGCAACGACATCATCGAACGTTGCCGAACCAGCTTCGAGATCAAGCACAAAGCGATAACCAAAGTTGCCCGAAGGCTCCAGCAGGAAGGCCGAACGGACGCCCACGTTCCCCCTGGTATCCAGAACAATCCGGGAATGTCCGACATCGAACAGACCATAGCGAAAGCCGTCGATCAGGCCGGTTTCCAGCTGGTGGCTGTCGGACGGCAGGCTCCAGGCAACCTCGGTGAAATCAATCACCACGCGGTCGGGATCATCCAGGGTAAAAACGTCAAATTCGACCGGGCCGGTCAGATCCAGCACAAAACGCGTCGAATCCCCGTTTTCTCCGGCACGGACGCCAGTGACTTCGGGCATTTGCGCCCATGCCGGAGAGGTCTGCGCCAGGCTGCCGAGAGCCGCCAAAAGCAAACCAAAAAACACAAATCGACCAGCCAGACGCCAACAGAAGGTTGTCGCTGGGACAAACTGCATACTATGATAGTCTTG
>CALIUG010000010.1 GCA_938048755.1 uncultured Alphaproteobacteria bacterium | reverse complement strand
GTGGCACATCCTATGTTGTTGCCATGGAAGGCGCCTTAAAACTCAAGGAAATCAGCTACATACACGCAGAAGGTTATGCGGCAGGTGAAATGAAGCACGGGCCGATTGCGCTGATTGACGAGCATGTACCCGTGATCGTTGTGGCGCCCACCGACGACCTCTTCGAAAAGACCATGTCAAACACCCAGGAAGCCAAAGCGCGTGGTGGGCGGATTATTTTGATCACTGACGAGGAAGGTGCGCGGGCAGCAGATGATCTGGCTGAGCACACGATCATTCTGCCCAAGGTCGATCCTCTGATTTCGGCGGTCACCTATGCCATTCCCATCCAGATGATCGCCTATCACGCCGCGGTGCGGAAAGGCACGGATGTGGACCAGCCCAGGAACCTCGCCAAGAGTGTGACGGTCGAGTGAACACCAGGGTGCGTTAGGCGATGGATGCCTGGTTTGCCTTGCTGCTGTTCGTGGTGTTCATGGTCGGCACGCCCGGCCCTGCGAACATGATCGTGATGACCGGCGGCGCCCAACAGGGTGTGCTGCGTTGCCTGCCATTCATCGGCGGCGTGATTGCAGGCAAGCTGATCCTCAACGTCGCGGCAGGTCTGGGGCTGGGTGTGGTGCTTCAGGAGCATCTCTGGCTCCAGACCGGCCTGAAGTTTGTCTGTGCAGGCTACATGATCTGGCTTGCGGTTCAGGCCTGGACACCTTCGACCAGAGAAGGGGGCAGCAACGCCTTCACGTTTCCCAAGGGACTCCTGGTGCATCCGCTCAACCCGAAGGCATGGGTCATGGTGCTGCTGGCCTGGACCGACTTTGCCCCGGCACTGGGTGGGCTGGGCACGCAATTGCTCGTGGTGTCAGGAACCTTTGTGGCCGTGCAACTGGTGTTCCATACCGCGTGGTGTGCCGCGGGACAGATCCTGGGTCGCGCGTTCGATAACTCACTGCTGCTCAACCGGTCTCTGGTTGTGCTGACCGTGGCTGTTGTGATTGCGGTGCTGGTTTTCTAGGCGACGTTGCCAACTGCCGGGTTCCGGTCAATGGTCGGGCAGGCACATCGGGGAAAGGCAGTTTTCGTGGACCTTCAACGGATCGGAGACGCACGCTACGAACTGGGTGAAAGCCCGGTCTGGGATCACCGGAACGGCGTTCTCTATTTCGTCGATGCTGCGGCCTGTGCGGTGCTTTGCTACGACCCCGAAAGCGGGAAGACGCGGCGCTGGGATGTGGATGGCGGATATCTCGGCGCCATGGCTCTGTGCGAAGACGGCGGCGTTGTTGTGGTGATGGATAACGGCTTCCACAGGCTTGACCTAGAGACCGGTGCAACTGTGGCCCTTGCCGAACCGGAAGCGGTCAACGCGGAGACCGGGTTCAACGATTGCAAGGTCGACCGGCAGGGGCGGCTGGTCGGCGGTAGCCTGCACACCGGCGCCAGCGAGCCGCGCGGCAGTGTCTATCGGCTGGATGCCGACCACACCTGCACCAGGATCGACACCGGGCTCATCGAATCCAACGGGCCCTGTTTCAGCCCCGATGGCCGGACCTTCTATATCGCTGATTCCTACGCCGAAGTGATTTACGCCTATGATTACGACCCGGTGTCGGGCGACGCGAGCAACCGGCGGGTTTTCTACTCTTCGGCTGGAACAGGCGGCCAGCCTGACGGCGCAACGGTCGATGCGGAAGGGCATGTCTGGAGCGCGCAGTTCGGTGCCGGGAAGATTCATCGCATCGCGCCCGACGGCAGTGTTGTGCGGTCCATCGATGTGCCGGTGAAATGGGTGTCCTGCATGACCTTCGCCGGACCCGATATCGATACAATGTATGTCACGTCGATCGGCTGCGAAATCGCAGGCGAACGCGATGACTCGCCCGAGGCTGGTGGCCTGTTCGTGATTCGGGGGCTGGGCGTTCAGGGCTTGCCCGAACCCCGTTTTGCAGGGTGACGGCCATGCGCATTGAGCGGATTGGAGACGAACGTTACGAACTGGGGGAATGCCCGATCTGGGATGATCAGGAGCAGGCGCTCTACTTCACCGACTTCAATGCGGGCACGATCATCCGCCATGAGCCCGGGAGCGCCGAACGCAAGCATTGGCATGTTGCATGCGGGTGGCTTGGTTCCATGGCGTTGCGCGAGGGCGGCGGCGCTGTCTTGGTGATGGATGACGGGTTTCACAGCTTTGATTTCGATACGGAAACGGTGACGCCGATTGCCGAGCCGGAAGCCGGAGAGGACACCTTGAGTTTCAATGACTGCAAGGTCGACCGCCAGGGACGCCTGATCGCAGGCAGCATGCACCGCGACTGCAAGGAAGCGGCTGGCGGGCTCTACCGGCTTGATCACGACCTCACCTGCACACGGCTTGATACGGACTACATCTGCGCCAACGGCCCGTGCTGGAGTCCTGACAACAGTATTCTCTATGTCGCCGATTCCTATGCCGGAGAAATCCATGCCTATGACTATGATTTCGCCACGGGCAACGCCCACAATCGGCGTCTGCTTGTCGCGACGCCTAATGACGGCAGCGTACCCGATGGTATGACGGTCGACGCCGAGGGTTACCTCTGGAATGCGCGGTTTTGTGGCGGAGTGGTTGTGCGCATGTCCCCCGACGGAAAAACCGACCGGGTGATCGAAATGCCCGTGGGCTGGGTCACGAGCCTGACCTTTGGCGGACCTGAGCATGATGTCCTGTATGTCACCACCAGCGGTGGTGAATGGGATGGCGCACGCGACACTTCGGAACACGCGGGCTGTCTGTTTGCGATTCATGACCTGGGCGTAAAGGGACTGCCAGAACGTCGCTTCGCTGGCTGAACAAACACAATGGCTGCCGAAACCAACAGTTTTCGTACGCACCGCCGGACGCTACCGTAACGAACCAACGCATTTCCTGAACAGGGCCCCCAACCATGAAGACACGCATCACCGAACTCTTTGGCATCGAGCATCCGATCATCCAGGGCGGCATGCACTTTGTCGGCTTTGCCGAGATGGCCGCAGCGGTTTCGAATGCCGGTGGTCTGGGCATTGTCACGGGGCTGACGCAGCCCACACCGGCGGATCTTGCCAACGAGATCACGCGCTGCCGCGAGATGACCGACAAACCGTTCGGCGTGAACCTGACCTTCCTGCCCGCGTTGAAGGCACCGGATTATCCAGGCTACGTGAAGGCGATCATCGATGGCGGCATCAAGTCGGTCGAGACGGCGGGCAACAATCCAGCCCAGGTGCTGCCGCCGCTCAAGGAAGCCGGGGTGAAGGTGATCCACAAATGCACTTCCGTGCGTCATGCACTGAAAGCCCAGTCGATCGGCTGTGATGCGGTGTCGGTGGATGGGTTCGAATGTGGCGGTCATCCCGGTGAAGACGACATTCCCAACATGATCCTGCTGCCGCGCGCCGCCGACGAACTGGATATTCCGTTTGTCGCTTCAGGCGGCATGGCCGATGCGCGTTCGCTGGTGGCCTCGCTCGCCATGGGCGCCGAAGGCATGAACATGGCAACCCGCTTCATCGCGACCAAGGAAGCGCCGGTGCACGAAAACGTCAAACAGGCCATTCTGGCGGCCAGTGAGCGCGACACACGCCTGATCATGCGCCCGTTCCGCAACACCGAGCGGGTGCTGAACAACGCTGCGGTGGAATCCATCCTGGAAAAGGAAAAACAGCTGGGCGACGCCATCAAGTTTGAGGACATCATCGACGAGGTCGGCGGCGTTTACCCCAGGATCATGCAGAAGGGCGAAATGGACATCGGCGCCTGGTCCTGCGGCATGGTGGCCGGACTGGTCTATGACATTCCAACGGTCCAGGAACTGGTCGATCGCATCATGGCCGAAGCCGAGCAGATTATCCGCGGGCGCCTTGAGGGTTTCCTGGCGGCGTGATCAGTCGTTGGCGCGGAGCATGCGTTCGATGCGGTCCAGGGCTTCGGTGACGACGCTGCGGGGGCAGGCGAGGTTGATGCGGATGAAGCCTTCGCCGCCGACGCCAAAGGCGCTGCCTGCCTCGACCCGGATACGGGCGCGCGTGAGCAGTCGGTGGATGAAGGTTTCTTCATCCAGACCGGTCCCAGATGTATCGACCCACTGGAGATAGGTGCCCTCGATGGCGATGGGGCTGAGTTCGGGAATGCGTTCTGCGCAGGTCTTGCGAAACAGAGCCATGTTGTCATGGACATAGGTGATCAGCGCGTCCAGCCAGGGCCCACCCTCTCTGAAGCCGGCCATGAAGCCTGCCTTGGAGACCGGGTTGAGGCCCCATTCGCCCGCCATGCCGCTGGCCGCGTTGAAGGCTTCCAGAAGTGCCGTATCGGGAATCACGACGTTGCTGAGATGCAGGCCGGCGAGATTCATGGTCTTTGAAAGACCGTTGGCTGTGATGACGCGCGGTGAGGTGCCGTCGCATACGGTCAGGAACGGGACGAGCCTGTTGCCGGGCATGATGAGGTCGCCGTGGATCTCGTCGGCAAAGACCAGGATGTCGTGGCGCGCGCAGATTTCGGCCATGCGCGTGAGTTCTTCTGCGGTGAAACAGCGGCCCACGGGATTGTGCGGATTGCAAAGGATGAAGAACGTGACGTCGGGGCGAGCACAGGCTTGCTCGAATGAATCAAAATCGATCTCGTAGCGGCCGTCGATTGCGTTGAGCTCGTTGGTGACGACGTTGCAATCGTGCGCGGAGATGGCATCGAAGAACGGCGGAAAGGCAGGGGTCTGGAGCAGGACACCGCTGCCTTCGGCAACAAAGTTGCGCAGGATCATGTAGAGCGTGGGCACGACGCCGTGATGGGTCGAAACCCAGGCGGGATCAATCTTCCAGTCGTGGCGCGCCATCTGCCAGTCTGCGACGGCTTCGCGGTAGTCGGTACTGGGTGTGGTGTAGCCGAAGATGCCGTGGCGCAGGCGCGCGGCCATCGCTTCGGTCACGCAAGGTGGGGCGGCAAACTCCATATCGGCAACTGACATGGATATGGGATCAGGGCCTTCGCCCACGAATGCTTCGGCGGGGGCAGGCTGGCCGTGCGCAGCCATCGTGTGATCCCATTTGGCGGCCCAGGTGCCGCTGCGGTCGATGACGCTGTCAAAATCAAAACCCATACTGTTCCCCGATATCGATCCAGGTTGTCCGAGGGAGGACCTAACACGAAGATGCGAAGACCGCAGCCTCAAGAACAGATCGGGCTTCCGCGCCATGAGGGCGGGCCAGGTTCACGTTTCAGACTGGTCTGATCTGAAACGATCATGCGCTAGGACGGATTGGGTGTCATGACCGATGCGGGCAGGGGTTCGGTCAGGTAGGGCAGGTTCTCCACACGGGGCACGAAGCTGCCATCGACACGACATTTGGCGATGTGGCGGGCGATCTGTTCCATGGTGGCAAACCAGGCGTCACCGGTCTCCATCATCTCCTCGATCATCTGCGCGATCCGGTCGCAGCGCGCAAGCCGGCCCGAGACGGTCGGGTGCCACACGGCAACCCACAAGCCGCCATGCTTCCGGTGCGCCTCGAACTACGACATGAAGACCCGCATGGCGTCGTCGGGTGCCTTGGTTGGCACATCGCTCCCCATGTCGCTGATGTGGGCGTAGTGGTTCCAGTCATCCATGCCCCAATGGCTCGGCAACTCGATCAACTCTCCGTTCGCGGTCTTGATCATGTAGGGCACGTCGTCGCCCATCAGCGAAGCGTCATAGAGAAACCCGGCGTCGATCAGGAGATCAGCCGAGAACTCGCTGAAGTGATAGAGCGGTGCGCGCCAGCCACGTGGCTTTGCTCCGGTCATCCGCTCGATGATGTCGATGCCCTTTTCCAGCCAGTAACGTTCGTCCTCGAGGCTTTCTTGGGCATTGGGGCTTTCGTGGATGTAGCCGTGGTGCGCGATTTCGTGTCCGTCCCGGAGAATCGTTTCGACGATGTCGGGATGCTGTTCCATGTACCAGGCGGGGACAAAGAAGGTCTGGCGAATGCCGAAGCGCCGATACATGTCGCAGATACGTTTCACGGCGATGCGGTCGTAACGCAGCATCGAATGGGTCGCGACCTTGCGATGCGCGCGCTGACCATGGTCGGTGTGGAGGATGCTGTCGGCATCGACATCGAAGGTGATGGCAACGGCAACCTTCTTGCCGTCAGGCCAGGGAACGGGATTGTCGATCATGGAAAGAGCTCCTCCAGGGGGCGGGGGTCATCAAGGCCGTCGGGCCCGAACAGGCGCGCGATGACTTCGGCCCAACGCTCCCGGGGTTCCCATCCCAATGCGGCGGTGGTTGGGCCGATGTCATAGATCGATGCGCGCGGATCCGCTGCGAAACGTTCAGGTGCGTGGTCTTCGGGCAAAGGGCCGAACTCACGCTCGACCAGCTGAAGCGTGGGAAGATGGGTGTGGTTATCGGTTGCGGCCACGAACCAGGGACCGAACCCCGGGTCCGTGCATTCGACGGCGGCTCGGAAGGCCCGTCCTGCATCGAAACCCGACACCCAGGAACGTGAACCCGGGATGACTTCGTCATAGCCCTGCCATTCAGGCTTTTTGGGCACGGCTGGAACCGGTGGGCCGTCGACGGTGGCGCTGGTCGTGATCAGGGTGTGGACGACCCAGTCGTAGACCACAAGCGTGGGTCGCAGGCAGACGATCTCCATATCGCCGAACATGGCAAAGCGGCGCGCGACCTGTTCGCCCATCTGCTTGCTCAAACCATAGGCACCGGTCGGGCGGCAGGGATGGTTCTGATCGATGGGCAGATATTCGGGCGGATTCTCGTGGCTGATGTTGAGGGCCGCGACGCTGGAGCAATGTACGAACCGTCGAACACCAGCCCGGCGCGCCAGATAGAAGACGTTGAAGGTGCCTTCGACATTGGTGCGGAGGAACTCGGTTTCGTCGACACGGTCGGCGGCGTCTGCGTCATGGGCGGCAAGATGGATCACTGCCTCCTGGCCTGTGAAGGCAGGCGCCATGGCATCACGATCCAGGATGCTGGCCTGGATGCTGGGCAGGTCGCTTGCGGGAGCGATGTGGTCGAGCACCGTGACTTCGTGGTGGGGAGCAATCTCGGCAACGACATGACGTCCAAGACGTCCTGCTCCGCCGGTGACGAGAATACGCGCCATCAGGATTCCTTCCAGTTTGGATGTTGCCCGTCAGGGCTCCAGTGACGGGATGCTAGCCGCCGTTCACGGCCAGTGCCATGGCCATCTCGACCAGCGCATCATCAAGACCGTCTGCGGCTTCCGGCACGGCAGGCTCAGCACCGGTATATCGGTAGGAGCCGACCAGTAGCGCATAGAGCGCGACAGCGCGATGCAGACAGGCCTGGCGGGGGAGGCCGGGGGATTGGCCGGCAATAAGGTCGGCATAACGCCCCGTGACCCATTGCAGCCAGTCGTTGCCGATGTTGCGCAGGAGTGGATCGCGCCGCGACAGGGCATGGCGTTCGGTCACCTGCGTGACAAAGGCGATATCGCGGTTGGTCTGAAGTTCGAAGGTGATCTGACGGCGCAGGCGTTCGGTGTCGTCTTTTGCAGGCGCTTCCTCCGTGGTGAGCCAGTCTGTCTTGTGTCGATCCATCTGCGCGGCAAAGGCAGCGCGGAGCAGATCGCCGCGCGTGGGAAAGTAGTATTGCAGATTGCCCTTGGCGATGCCGACGCGCCGGGCAATCTCCTCGATCGTGAGATCCTGGTGGCCATGCTCGGTGATGAAGGCCAGTGTCTCATCGAGGATGCGAGCGGCCCGTGCCGCCCCCTTGGGTGTCGCAGTGGGCTCGATGGCGGATTCTCTTGGGGGCATGGCGGCAGGCTCTTGACTTTAGGTCATTGGCCTATAATTTTAGGCTTCTAGCCTAGAAATGCAAGTGGCGAGGGAGGTCGCATGTCGGACGACAAACCCACATTGGTTCTGATCCACGGGCTCTTTGACGATCCCGGCATGTGGGAGCCCCAGATTCGGCACCTCTCGCGGTATGCTAGGGTTGTGGCTCCCGAGATCCTGGAACAGGAGACCGTGGAGCAGGCGGCACGGGACGTACTGGCCAGTGTTGACGGTCCGTTGGCGGTCGTCGGCTTTTCTATGGGTGGCTACGTTCTGTTCGAAATGCAGCGCCAGGCGCCTGAACGGATCAGCCGGATCTGCCTGCTGGATACCTCGGCAAGGCCCGACCTTCCCGAAAAGACGGAAGAACGCCATCGGGTGATCGCGATTGCAGAGAGCGGCAAGTACGAGGCGTTTGTCAGGGACATCGTGCCCAACGCGCTCCACGTCTCGCGGGCGAACGATGCGGGATTGATCGACACGCTGGTGGAGATGGCCCTGCGTATCGGACCTGATGCGTTCTGCCGTCAGCAACGCATCATTATGAACCGCCCCGACAGCCGGGGTGATCTGGCAGGCATTGCCTGTCCTGCCCTGGTCATCTGCGGGCGTGAGGATGTCGTGACGCCTCTGGAACTTTCCGAGGAGATGGCTGCCGGCATTCCCGGCGCGCATCTGGCCGTGATCGAGGAATGCAACCACTACGCCTCGATGGAGCGGCCCTGGGCTGTGAGCTTCCTGTTGCAGCAATGGCTGCTTTATCCATGACAGCCGTCGAGAACTCCGATGTCGTGATCGTTGGCGCCGGGATCGCAGGGCTGACGGCTGCGCACCGCCTGGTCGAGGCCGGACGCAGTGTCGTGGTGCTGGAAGCACGTGACCGGGTTGGCGGGCGCATCTACGGCTTCAAGCACGGTGATCGGGTTGTGCAACTGGGCGGTCGCTGGACCGGGCCGGGCCAAACCCGCATCAAGGCGCTGGCGGCGGAGCTTGGTGTCGGGTTGCGGCCCCTGCAGGCCTTTGACGATGCCGGGACCGAACGGGGCGGCGGTCTGGACGTGCCGGGTGCGGCGCGCCTGATTGACGCCCTGGCGGAAAGTGTTCTGCTGGAGGCGCCCTGGGATACGCCGGATGCCCAGGTCCTTGATAGCCAGACTCTGGCGACCTATCTCGACGCGACCTTCGAACCTGACCTCTCCCTGGCCGTTGGCAGTCTCCTGATGGGTTTCCTGCCCGAACCTCAGGAGTGTTCACTGCTTCACGCGCTGACCTACCTGAAATCGAACGGAGGCTTTGCCGGCATTCTGGGACTCGACGGTCCGGCCCATGACAGCGAGGTCTTTGAAGGCGGTGCACACGAACTGACCAACCGGCTCGCTGCCCTGGTGGGAGATCGGGTCCGGCTCGAAACGCCGGTGTTCTCTCTTGAGCAGAGCGATGCCGGGGTTGTGGCCCAGACTGCTGACGGCTGGTTTGCCGGAAGTCAGGTTATTGTCGCCCTGCCTCCGGTGCTGGCAGGGCGGTTGGTCTACCAGCCCGCCATGCCGCCCCTGCGTGACTACCTGACCCAGCGCATGCCGATCCGCGGCAAGTATGCTGTGGCAGCACTTTACGACAAGCCGTTCTGGCTGGACCAGGGCGGCACAGGCACGGTTGCCACAGACAACATCTTCGCTTGGGACGAAGGCGGGCCGGTGCGTCCTGCCTGCATCACGGGATTGGTTTCGATGGCGCGAAGCCGCGAGATCGATGGGATGACACGTGCGGCCCGACGCGCTGCCGTGCTGGGTGACCTGGCTGTCGGGCTGGGTTCTGGCGCGCTTGAGGCCGTGGGCTATCATGAGATCAACTGGGCGGGCGAGCCATGGAGCAGGGGCTGCAACAGCTACCTCACCACCGGTGCCTGGACAGCCTATGGCCACACCCTGCGTCCGTCGGTCGGACGCATCCATTGGGCGGGCGCCGAATACACTGTCGACTTCATCGGTCAGATGGAAGGTGCGGTGCGCACGGCAGAGGCCGCCGCCAAAACGATCGTGCAGGGAGAAGGATGATGGATGACGCGCTGAACCAGGTGATCAGCGAAGACGAGCGCGACGCGGTGATGGCACCGCTCGAAACGGCCCTGACACTGCCGGCACGGGCGTATACCGACGATGCCTGGTATGCGCTGGAGGTCGACCGGGTCTTCGCGCGCAACTGGATGGGGGTGCTGTTTGCCTGTGAACTGCCTGATCCCGGCGATGTGAAACCCTTTGACCTCTTCGACATGCCACTGGTCGCCATGCGCGGGGCCGATGGCCGCCTGCGCGTTTTCCACAACATCGTGCCTTATGACGGCTGCCTGGCGGTGATGGCCGAACGCAGGGGGCTCGCCGAAATCGAGACCTACTATCACGGGCTGGTTTATGACCTCGCGGGCAAGCTGATCCGCGCGCCGTACTGGAACACGGATCCCGATGCAGGGCCGGAGGCGCTGGGTGACCGGGAGGGTGATCTGAGCGAGGTGCGCAGTAAGGAGCGGATGGGTGTGCTCTACGTCAATCTGGATGGCAGGGCCGGGGATATCGATGCCTGGCTGGGTCCGTGGCGTGACCTGGTCTCGCCGCATTACGCCATCGACCGCCTGGTGCCCGCACGGAACGCTGACGGCAAGCCGCTGATCGAGAAGCGCAGGGTCGCCTGCAACTGGAAGACCTACATGGAGAACGCCTCGATCAACATGCTCCATAGCGGATTTACCCATGAGCTCTATTGCAAGTCACCGGATGTTCCCCGCGTTGACAGCGAGGGCAACGCGCGCTTCGAACTGATGATGGAGGATGCGCTGCTCGCCTTCGGTCATGATCTGGCGATGTCGGGTGACACCTATGATCCCGTCCGTCTGCCGACGGCGGGCCATGACATCACGGCCAAGCCCGGGTGGGATTTTTTACGAACCTCTATCCCAACATGAACATGCCGCTGCTCTATGCCTTCGAGAAGGTGAACATCGCCATTCCCGTGTCACCCGGAGTCACCGAACTTCAGCATCTGCGGTTTTACGGTCCCGAAGCCGTCGAGCATCCCGACTTTCAGGCCGAAGAAACCTCTGTGCAGACGTTGTTTGATGTGGTGCATCATGAGGACCAGATCGCCATCGAGGCGATCCAGTCGGCGCGTCGTTCTCCGGTTTGGCAACAGCACTACTACGCACCGTTCTGGGACAGACTTCATCACCGTTTCAACCAGCTCGTCGTGGCCGACATGGAACGGGCCTGATGTGACCGATCAAGGAGGAGGCCTTGGATGGATGACAAGCTTGCTGGCGTGATCACACAGGACGAGCGCGACGCCGTGATGGCGCCGATGGTCGATGCCATGAGCCTACCTGCTCAGGCCTATGCCGGTGATGCCTGGTACGCGCTGGAGGTTGACCGAGTGTTTGCGCGCAACTGGACCGGGATCCTGTTTGCCTGTGAACTGCACGATCCCGGCGACGTGAAACCCTTTGATCTCTTCGACATGCCACTGGTTGCCGTACGCGGTTCCGATGGTCGCTTGCGCGTGTTCCACAACATCGTGCCGTATGACGGTTGCCAGGCGGTGATGGCCGAACGCAAGGGTCTTGCCGAGATCGAGAGCTACTATCACGGACTGGTTTATGACCTCTCGGGCAAGCTGATCCGCGCGCCCTATTGGAACACGGACCCGAATGCCGGGCCGGAGGCACTGGAGGGACGTGAAGGTGACCTCGCCGAGATTGCGAGCGAGGAGCGGATGGGTGTGCTTTTCATCAACCTGGACGGCAAGGCAGGCGCAATTGATGACTGGCTCGACCCCTGGCGCAATCTGGTCGGGGGCGAGTACGCCATCGACCGTCTGGTGCCGGCGCTGGACGCAGAAGGCAAGCCGCTGATCGAGAAGCGCACGGTGCAGGCGAACTGGAAGACATATCAGGAGAACGCGTCGATCAATCTGCTGCATGAGGCCTTCACCCACGAGCTCTACCGCAAGTCGCCGGAAGTACCGCGGGTGAGCGAGGACGGTGAACCGCGGTTTGAGCTGGCGATGGAGGGTTCGCTGGTGGCCTTTGCCCATTCGCGCCAGATGTCGGGCCAGACCTATCCGCCGATTGTGTTGCCCACGGCGGGCCATGACATCACCGTGGCGCCGGACTGGGGTTTCTTCACCACGCTCTATCCCAACATCAACGTGCCTCTGCTCGATGCCTTCATGAAGGTCAACATTGCGGTTCCCACAGCACCGGGTGTGACGGAACTCCAGCATCTGCGTTTCTATGCCCCAGAGGCCGTGACACATGCGGATTTCCTGGCCGAGGAAGCCGCCGTGCAGGAACTGTTCGACGTGGTGCATCACGAAGACAGGATCGCCATTGAAGCCGTGCAATCGGCCCGGCGTTCTCCGGTCTGGCGACAGCACTACTACGCGCCGTTTTGGGATGACCTGCATCACCGTTTCAACCAGTTGGTGATGGCGGATATGGAGCGCGGCTGAACACGGCAGCAGCGACAGCAACGATTTGTGTATGGGCGCTGCATTCGGCATCTTTGCGCCATGAGCGACAGCACTCATGACGATCTGGCCGCCCTGCATGAACGCGGGGCTAAGCTCTACAGCGCGGGCAGGACGACGGCTGCGGCATCGATCTATCGCAAGGCAGCAGAACTCGCGCCCCAGGACCCTACCGTGCGCTACCGTCTGGCGATGGCGCTATGGCATGGCGAACATCGCGCAGAGGAAGCGCTTGTCGAGTTGAAGGCGCTTGCCGTTTCCTATCCCGGCAACGGGAGTATTCATCTGGCGATTGCTCAGATTGCCAATTCTCTTGGTGAGCGGGAGGAAGCTGCTGGCGCTGCAGAGCAGGCGCTCGCCGATGATCCCGGCCTGACGACCGCGTGGATGGAACTGGTCAATGCGAACAGTGAAGGCCAACGGGATGTTCTGGGCAATCGCTTGCACCGGGCACTCACGCAACCGGGCCTGACGGACAAGGCGCGGCGTGATCTGTTGTTTGCCCTTGGGCGTCTCCTGGATCAGGAGGAGGAAGGTGTTGCGGCGTTCGAGCACTTCCAGGCGGGCCACGCGTTATCGCCACGGCGCTGGAACGGCAAAGCAGATCGCAAGACTGCAGCCCGGCTTCAGCAACTGTTCTCACCCGACCTGATGGTAGCACGGTCCGGGCAGGGCGACCGGGATGAACGCATGATCTTTGTCATCGGCATGCCGCGCTCGGGAACGTCCCTGCTGGATCGCATGCTGGCAGCCCATGCCCGGGTCACGAGTGTTGGCGAGACGACCGGAGTCGGTGATGTCTGGCAACTGCTTCAGAAGAAGATCGGAGCAGATGCTGACGCAGCGACCTATGGCAAGGCGCTCGACGGCCGGATGTTGAAGAGCGCGGCGAGGGCCTATTTCGATATCATCGGGCCGCGCCTGCATGAACCCTCTGCCTCGCGGGTTGTCGACAAGATGCCGCCCAATCATCTGTTTGCGCCCTTGATCGCGCTGATGTTTCCCAACGCTCGGATCATCCTGATGCGCCGCCACCCGCTGGATGTCGGATTGTCCTGTTACAAGGCCGGGTTCGGCTTTGGCTTCGACTATGCCAACGACCTTGCCACCATGGGTGAAGCCTATCGGCTGTTTGCCGATCTGATCGCACAATGGCGTTTGGTGCTGGGGTCGCGTTTGTTCGAGGTTTCCTATGAGTCGCTGGTCACCGAGCCCGAGCAGGAGATCGCGCGCGTTCTTGAGCATTGTGGACTGGCCTTTGACCCGGCCTGTGCCGCGCCATCGCGAGCCGGTGGTCTGATCAAGACGGCATCGGTCGTTCAGGCGCGCGAGCCGATCAACGCCAGGTCCGTGGGGCGATGGCGCGAGGTCGAAGAGCAGCTTGCACCCATGATCGTGGCGATGGGCGGCATGGACTGGATCGAAGCCCATGCGGGGGATGTCAGGTGACGTTGAATCCTGTGTAACCGTCCCCAGCAACCGCCTCACAATGGAGGCGATAGCGTTTCAGGCCGCCGACATAGGGCATGAAGACCCGTGCCTTGCCTGGAATGTTCGCACCCATGTACCAGGAATCGGCCTGGGGATAGAGCGTTGCATCCGCGGTTTCGTTGACGTGATCGACCCATGCGTCTTCGGCTTCGGCATCAGCCTCGATGACCCTGGCCCCGCGTTCTTCCAGCCAACCGATGCAGTCGTCGATCCATTCGACATGCTGTTCGATGGCGGCAACCACATTGATCATGACCGAAGGACTGCCCGGACCCGTGACGGTAAAAAGATTGGGAAATCCGGCAACGGCGACGCCAA
>CALIUG010000009.1 GCA_938048755.1 uncultured Alphaproteobacteria bacterium | reverse complement strand
CCGGCGTCTACATCCTTGATGGCGGTGACCTTGTGGTGAACGGCGGAGTCACCTATGGCGAGGATGTCTTCTTCTACCTGACCGACGATGCAGAAGTGGACATCAACGGCAATGCTGCCGTACAAATAACGTTGTGACACGCATCACTTCGCGACGTTGCGTACAAAATCTTAACAGTAAGACTCAGCACAGCGTACGAAATTCCAGCTCTGGCGGGGGTCGAACGCACCAAATGCACAGGGCTGTCCTTATGATGACGCAGCGAAAGACAGAAAGCGGGTCTGAATCAGGACCCATCAAGGGCATTTTTTCGTCGATCAGACGGTTTCACAAGGAGACCGGCGGCGCCATCGCAATTGTAACGGCACTGTCGCTACCCGTTGTCGTCGGCTTTGTCGGCCTGGGTGTCGAGGTCGGCCTCTGGTTCCATGCCAAACGCGGTCTGCAATCGGCCGCCGATGCCGCGGCACTCAGCGGGGCCTATGAACGACTGGCAGGCAACAACAATGCCGTCGCGACACAGGCCGCCGGACAGGCCACAACGGCCAACGGATATGACGGCACGCTGGGCGACGCCATTGTCGTCAACATTCCGCCGCTTGCTGGCGATTTCACCGGCAACGCCGATGCGGTGGAAGTCATCATGAGTCGCGACCTTTCGCTTCTGTTTTCATCGGTCTTTACGGAAGGCGACGTCACGATCAACGCCTATGCGGTTGCCACGCTCACCGCCGGAACCGACGGTTTCTGCATTCTGGCTCTGGACGAATCAGCCAGCGGCGCCATCACGGTGGGTGGCAATCCCGATGTCGAGCTCAATTGCGGTATTGCCACCAATTCCAACGCGGTCGATTCGGTGAACGTTTTCGGCAGCGCAACGGTTGAAGCAAAGAATGTTCAGGCCGTCGGGGGCGTCGCACTGGGCGGTAGCGGTTCGCTGACCACGACCGATGGCATCAAACAGAATGCCGGCAGGATCGTGGATCCCTATGCCAGTACGCCAGAGCCCATTCCAGGGGCCTGCGACCACAACTCCCAGGTCAAGATCAAGAATGGCGACAACACGACCCTTCAACCCGGCACCTATTGCGGCAGCATCAAGATCACCGGAGGCAACGCAACCTTTGCACCCGGCGTCTACATCCTTGATGGCGGTGACCTTGTGGTGAACGGCGGAGTCACCTATGGCGAGGATGTCTTCTTCTACCTGACCGACGATGCAGAAGTGGACATCAACGGCAATGCTGCCGTGGAACTGGCTGCCGACCCTGATGGTGACTCGGTTGGCGACGATTACACCGGAATGCTCTTTTACCAGGATCCCGATTCCACCGGCACGTCCAGCAAGTTCAATGGCGGCGGCGACATGACCCTGACCGGTGTCGTCTACTTCCCCTCACAGCCCCTGGAGTTCACAGGCGGCAACGACACGGGAGGCTGCACTGTTCTGGTCGGCAGCACCGTCGAGTTCAAGGGCAATTCCGGCATGCAGATCGAATGCGAGGATCGCGGCATCGATCTTCCGGTCGCTCCCGGCAACGTTGCCCTTGCCGGCTAGGAGGTAGCCAGGACATGCCTTTGTTCAGGAAATCCAGACTCTTTGCCTCAGACAAGCGTGGCAGCGCAGCCGTGGAGTTTGCCCTGGTTGTCCCGGTCATGCTGATCGCCCTTGTGGGCCTGATGGACTACGGCCTGATGGTCTATGAGAACACGCGGCTTTCCCAGGCAGCCAGTGCGGGGGCGAAGTTCGCCATCATGGCCGGCAACGAGGATGACGACGCAGGCATCATCGCTGCCGTGCGCGACGCCCTTCCCGACAGCTATGACGCGGTGACCGTTGCGGTCACGCGGGAATGCCGCTGCCCGACCGGCGGTGTCGTCCAATGCGATGTGGAATGCACCGGCGAGATTGCGCCGGGGCGGTATCTGGAAGTCACCGTCAACCAGGACTATCCGCTGATCTTCGACTATCCCCATGTAGGCAACGAGGCTGACCTGCAGTCTCACGCCGTGATCAGGATTCCGGACTGATGCCCGCAATCAGGCAGCTGGCAGGGCTTGGGACGAACGACCGCGGCATTGTCGCGATTGAGTTCGCCCTGATCATGCCGGTGTTCCTTCTGATCACCTATTGCTTCATGGAGCTGGGCCGCATCCTGTTCATCCAGAACAGCCTTGGGCATGCCGTCTACGAAGCCGAGCGATACGCAATCGTTCATGGTTCGGCCAGTTCGTCTCCCGCAACCGCCGATTCGATCGAGGAGTTCATTCTGGCCAGTTCGGGGGCACTGGATGCTGACAACCTAACGGTTACCGTGACCTTCACGCCTGACAATGCGGCTGGAAGCCTTGTTGAAATCGATGCCACCTATGATTTCGACTTCATGACAGCGCTGATCCCGATCAACGACATCGATCTGCAGGCCAACACAATCGCAACCATCGCCTACTGACGCTGCTCAGGCGGACAAGCGTTCGGCGGGTGCCGGTTGATCCATGCCGTACCCAGCACAATAATTGCAACATCAGGCCTGACGACCCGATTAGGGCGTCATTGTCTTTGAATCGCCACCTTTATGTCTCATTTTGAGACGATACGAACATAGGTGAATGGGGAGCCATCATGCGCAAGATTCTGATTGGACTGGGTGTCGTCGTCGTACTGCTGATTGGAGCCGTCGTCGCACTACCGTTCTTCATTCCCGTCGATTGGGTCAAGGAACAGGCACAGACCCAGGCCAGCCAGGCAACAGGGCGCCAACTGACCATTGCCGGTGATGTCAGCCTCTCGGTCTTCCCCAATGTCCGGATCGAAGCCAACGACGTACATTTCGCCAACGAACCCGGCAGCCCCGTGACCGATATGGTTTCGCTGACCAAGCTGGCGCTCGACGTCCAGCTGATGCCGCTGCTGAGCGGTGATCTGGTTGTCGATGAGTTCGTCCTGATCGACCCTGTGATCTATCTCGAAGGCAAGCCCGACGGCAGTGGCAACTGGCAGTTCACGCCGGAGCCGGGCGCAGAAGGCACGACCACGGATGGCTCAGGTGCCGAGGGCACAGCCGATGCCGGTGGCAATGGCCTTGCAAACCTGACTCTGGGTGATGTGCGCATCGAAAACGGTCAGGTGACCTTTGTTGACGGCGCGTCCGGCGAGACGACGGTGGTGTCGGGCATCAACATGGTCCTGTCCCTCCCCGATCTGGCGAGCCCGTTCAACGGCGAAGGTTCGTTTACCTTCAAGGACAAGACGCTCAATCTGGCTACAAGCCTTGCCTCGCCAAAATCCCTAATGGATGGCGGCACGTCAGATGCCACCGTTATCATTGAAAGCGAGCCACTCAATGTCAGCTTCAACGGCAGCGTCGCTCAGGCCGGTGCAGTAACCGGCAAGGTGGCTCTTTCCATTCCCTCGCTTTCAGGTCTGGCTCTCTGGATGGAGCAACCGCTGGATCCTGCAAGCCCGGCACCCGAAGTGATCAAGGTTAGCGGCACGCTCGACATGAACGGCGACAACATCGCCTTCAACGGTGCAGAGGTGACCATCGACGACCTCAAGGCAAGAGGCGACATCGCGGTCAACATGGGCGGCGATCGCCCCAGCATCACCGCGAACCTCGAGTCCGACATGCTCGACCTCAACCCCTACCTGCCCCAGCCCGAAGAAGGCACAGGCGAAGCCGGTGGCAGCGGGGATGCTAGCGGCGGTTCCACAGACGGCGGAGATTCGCTGGCGCAGGACTGGTCGGATGAAGAGATCGATTTTTCCGGTCTTGACGCCGCCAATGCGGACCTCACCTTTGATCTCGCGGGCTTGAAGGTTCAGGCCATCGAGATCGGACGCAGCCGTCTCCACATCGTGGTCAACAACGGTTCGGCGACGGTTGATCTGCTGGAGGCCGCGCTTTACGGCGGCAACGGAACCGCTCATGTCGAGATCGACCGCAGCGGTGCACGTCCGGCCATTGCCAAAACGTTCTCGGCAACCGGCATCCAGGCAGAGCCGCTTCTTGCTGCCGCAGCCGGCTTCGACAAGCTGTCGGGAACGGCAGACCTCAACATGGACATCACGACCACGGGTGTGTCGCAGAAGCAGTTTGTCGAGAACCTTTTTGGCAATGGCAACTTCATCTTCCGCGACGGAGCGTTCAAGGGCATCAACATCGCGGCCATGGTGCGCGAACTTTCGATTGAATCGATCGGTCAGGCTGTTTCGCCGACCGAGTCCACCGACTTTGCCGAGCTCTCGGGCACCTACAACATCGAGAACGGCATGCTGGCCAACGACGACCTCTTCATGTCGGCACCACTGTTCCGCATGGACGGCCAGGGCAACGTCAACATGCCCGACAAGACGCTCGACTACACGATCACGCCCAAGGCGACGGCGTCACTGGAAGGTCAGGGTGCTGAAGACACGTCGGGCTTTGGCATTCCGGTCAATGTGCGTGGCCCCTGGGCAAGTCCGGCGATTACGCCGGATCTCGAGGCGATCGCCAAGAATGCCCTGACCAACCCCGAGGCCCTTGGGGAGACTCTTGAAATGCTCGGTGGCGAAGATGCGGGCGGCCTGCTTGATGGCGTGACCGGCGACGGCGATGGCGGCGGCTTGCTCGATGGCCTCACCGGCGATGGCGAAGGCGGCGGCCTGCTCGATGGTCTTGGCGGTGACGGTGACAGCGGCGGTTTGGGCGACCTGTTCTGATCAAGGCTTCTGGTGGCTCCCTGGTTGGAGTCACCAGGGCTTCCTAGCCCTGCACGTCCGGCTGTTGCGCCAGCCAGGCTGACCAGAGGTCGTGATCAAGACCAAAATCCTCGCCCGTGATGGCACGCAGCGACCAGGAAGAGAACCAGCGGACATCAGGCGACTCATCGCGAAGTGCTTCGATCAGCTCCGGCACGGCTCTGGCATCGCCAATGCGCCCCAGGGACCATGCTGATTCCCAGCGCACACGATCTTCCTCGTCATAGAGTGCATCCAGCAGATCGGGCACAGCGACGGGATCACCGATATTGCCCAGAGCGGTTGCTGCACCGGCCCGAATGGCGGGCTCATGCTCGAACAGCGATGGCATGATCGCCTCGGCACCCCAGGCTACGGCAAGTGCGTAACACAGCTCTTCGATGAATCCGCCAGGCTGCACCAACGCGGTTCCGAACGGCGCGTTGGCGGGATCTTCAAAACCCAGATTGATGGTCAACTGGAACGGGCGCTGGATGGTTGACGTAAAGTTCGCCGTTGCCAGCGTTTCGCCGGGCCCGATGATCTCGATATCGCCCACGATATCAGCGCCGGTATAGAGATAAGCCCGGGTCGGCTCCAGATAGGTGCCGCCATTGGCGCGCCCACGCAGAGTTACGCGGATCGTCGCATCACCACCCTCGTCTTCGGGATAGAGCGGCTCGATATCGGCCGCGAACATCATATCCTCGATGTATTCAAGGACCGGGAGTTCGTAATCCTCGAGCGGAATAAAACCGATCAGCGAAGGTTTGCGGTATTCGTAAACCTGTTCGACGTCAATCCATACGGCCTGCGGCAGGCTCTGGGACTGCGCAAGCGACGGCGTGAACAGCACTCCGGCAAGCAAGATGACGCCGGCAAATTTCGGGAAACGGAACGAAGCAATCATGCCATCAGATTAGATCGGATCACCCCCGCGTGAAACAGGCGCAGTGATCACAAGCCCGCAAGTGCGCGTTTCAGTGGCTTGAGAGCCAGGCGTCCAGAGCCACCTCGGCTGCCTTGCGCTGGGTGGGGGTCATCATGTCCACCAGGGCCGCCAGATTGCCGGCGGCGGCGGCATCGCCCTGCTCGCTTGCCAGCCGAAACCATCGGTAGGCGGCATTGAGATCGACAGGCTCCTCGGCAACCAGGAGAAAGCCCAGCAGCGACATGGCATCGACATCACCGGCATTGGCCGCCTTGTCGAGCCAGATCCGCGCCATTGCGACATCGACCGGACCGCCGCGTCCTTCCGCAAGCATCAGGCCCAGACGGACCTGCGCGCGCACGTGGCCCTGTTCTCCGGCAAGCTGATACCAGCGCCTGGCCTCATCCAGACTCACGTCTGCACCAACCCCGGTTTCCAGGGCATAGGCGAGCAGAAACTGGGCTTCGGCATTGCCTGCCTGCGCCTCGTTGCCGTACCAGGCCATCGCCTCGCCGTAGGTTTCAGGCGCGTCATTGGCGCTGACCGGTGCCACGCCCGGAAACAGCGAAATACACAGCAGAGCAACGATCACCCTGCCGGCAAACCTGACGCGCACGTCTGACATGCAAGTCCCGATGGTTGAGCCCCAAATGACAACCCGAGCGGCCCTTCGACCGCACCACCCCTGTGGTTGCGCCATGACACTAGAGCAGAATTTCACAAGCGTGAAATCACGTGTGGATAGTTGCCGGCACCGCTTTACGCCTTGAAGGAAATGAGTCGTGATGCCGCCTCGTCAAAGTCGAGTTCGCCCTTGCGCACGGCTCTACACAGGTCGGCAAGTCCGGAATGGTCCTGTGCCCGCTGCCGCGCAACCATGGCCGCTGCATCGACAAGCTGGCGCTGCAATCTTCGTGCTGCTCCCGCGGCCCTGGAACCAGAAGCTTGTTGCGCCAGCTCTGCAATCTGGTCTGCCATTTCCGGCACGCCGGTGCCGTTGGTGGCAATCGTGCGCATGACCGTGGGCGCTCTTCCCGCTCCGTAGGACGCAGCGCTGCGCAGCGCTGCTTCAGTCGCTGCAGCAGGCGGAAGATCGGCTTTGTTGACGACCAGGACATCGGCGATCTCGAGAATGCCGGCCTTGGCGGCCTGCACATCGTCACCCGCACCCGGCGCCCAGACGACCACACGCACATCGGCCAGATCGGTCACTTCGATTTCGGACTGCCCGACACCAACGGTCTCCACCACCACGACATCACGTCCCGCGGCATCCATGACATCGACCACGGCTCCGGTGGACCGGGCAAGGCCGCCCAGGTGTCCGCGAGAAGCCAGGCTGCGTACGAACACGCCGGGGTCACCGGCATGGGTCAGCATGCGGATGCGGTCGCCCAGGAGCGCCCCACCCGTGAGCGGGCTGGAGGGATCGACCGCCAGCACGCCCACACTGAGATCGCGGCGCCGCAGTTCGGAGACATAGGCACCGACCAGGGTCGACTTGCCGGCACCGGGCGCACCGGTGACACCCACGACCAGCGCGTGGCCGGTCAACGTCCGGGCGGCACGCAGAACCTCACGCGCCTCGGGTGCATCGTTTTCCACCATGGTGATGGCACGCGCCAGGGTGGCACGACCCCCTTGCTGCAGGGCGTGTGTCCAGTCGGCTGATGTTGTCGGCAAGGCGTTTGTCATGATGGCGCGAAGAATACGCCCCATGCTTGAACACACCAGCCGAAATGCGCACGATCCTGCCATGACATCGGCAAACAGCCTCGAACTCCAGCGTGTCACGGGCCAGGACAGTCCGGCAGCGCCCGTGGCCGGCATCGATCTCAGCATCGAAGCGGGCCAGACACTGGTCCTGCTGGGTTCCGCGCGCGCAGGCAAGAGCAGCCTGCTGCGCCTGATTGCCGGTTTCGGGATTCTCGAGGGTGGTCACATCGTCTTCAACGGCCACGACCTGAGGGAACTTGCGGCCCACAAACGGCCTTTTACCCTGTTGACCGAACAGGACGCCCTGTTTCCGCACATGACCGTTGCCAAGAACGTCGCCTATGGCCTGAAATCGCGAAAGCTTAGGCGCCCGGAACGCGATCACAGGGTGGCTTCCTCTCTCGAGATTGTGGGCCTGCAGAATCAGGTAACAGTCCATCCCCACGACCTGAACCCCGCGGAACGCCAGTTGGCCGCGCTGGCCCGTGCTCTGGCGGTGCAGCCCCTGGTGCTGTTGCTGGATGAGGCGCTCAATCAACTCGACCCACTTCACGCCGGTCGCGTCCTAGGCGACCTGCGCACCCTGCAGCGTCAGGTCGGCCTGACCATGTTGATGGCCACAACCGATTCCGGTCTGGCCATGGGTATGGCCGACAAGCTGGCGATCCTGCATGACGGGCGTCTGATCGACCTGGACAGACCAGACACACTCTATCGCACGCCAGGATCGGCACTGACCGCCAGGCTGACCGGGCCGGTCAATCTGATGCCTGGCGATATCCTGCGCGATCATGTGGGCCAGTCGGCATCAAAAGCACTCGCCCAGGTCCGCGAGGCCGGTGCCCAATGGGCGCTGGCGCTGCGGCCCGATCATCTGGAAATCCATCTGACCCAACCGACAGGGCTGGACGCGCGCCTGGAGGGCCATGTCGAACGCCTGGCCTATTCGCCAGCTGGCCTTTCCGTGCTGATCAGAATACCGGGTCTGTCGGAAACTCTGATGGCACGCGTTGACAGTGGCAGGCTGGATGCCGACGATTTACCCGAAGGTCGCCGGGTATGGTGCACCTGGGATGACAAGGCGGCGCATGCCGTGCCGCTGTGATAAACACTTCTGAACGACCAAACATGTAACAACCATGACAAGACGGGGCTTTGACCATGGCTGACGCCAAGACGATTGTTTTCTTTCCCGAGGCCGCTTTCGGACCGGCACTCAATTCCGTGGGCATCGCACAGATATGCCGCGACATGGGCCATCGCTGCGTATTTGTTGCCGATGCCGGATTCGAAGGCGTGTTCGCGGGGTATGGTTTCGAGGAACGGCTGATTGCCATGTCCGAACCCATGGATCCCGAGGCCATGGCAAACTACTGGGTCGATTTCATCAACGGCCAGATTCCCAATTTCCGCACGCCGCCGATCGAGCAGGTCTCGACCTATATCAAGGCCTGCTGGGAAGCGATCGTCGATACCGCGTTCTGGGCAGAGAAAGACCTTCCCGCCGCGCTGGACGAGATCAAGCCCGACCTGATCTGTGTCGACAACGTCATCCTGTTCCCCGCGACCAAGCAGTACGGCGTGCCATGGGTACGGATCATTTCGTGCAGTGAAAACGAGATCGAAGATCCCGACATTCCGCCCCATCTCTCGGGCTGTGGCGAAAACGACCACGCCTGTTTTGCGGCCTATCGCGAGAAGTTCGAGCGCGAGATCGGGCCGATCCACGCCAAGTTCAACGAGTTCCTGGCAGAGTGCGGCGAAGAGCCCTATCCGGTCGGCGAGTTCTTCGAGGCCTCGCCCTGGCTCAATCTTCTTCATTACCCCAAGCCGCTTGCCTTCAACCGGCGCAATCCGCTGGATCCGGAGAAGTTCGTCTATCTGGAAGGCTGTATCCGCGAGGACAAGCCTTACGAGGTGCCACACTTTGCCGCCCATGACGACGCGCCCCTGCTCTATGTCAGCTTCGGCAGCCTGGGATCGGGCGATACCGATCTGATGGGCCGACTGATGGCCACCCTGGGCAAGCTGCCCTATCGCGTGCTCGTCAATGTCGGCGATTATGGCGATGCCTATGAAACGATCCCCGACAACTGCCACCTGGAGAGCTGGTATCCCCAGCCCAGCGTGATCAAGCAGGTCGACGCGGTCATTCACCATGGCGGCAACAACAGCTTCAACGAGTGCCTCTATTTCGGCAAACCCGCGCTGATCATGCCCTATTGCTGGGACGGCCACGACAACGCGACCCATATCGACGAGCGCGGCTACGGTATCGCGATGGAGCGCTACAACTGGGAAGAAGCCGATATCGCCAAGGCCGTGGAGCGCATGCTGACCGACAAGGACATGCAGGCACGTCTGGACGAACTGGCCGCGCACATGCAGGCACAGGACGGGCGTCGCAAGGGTGCAGAGGCGCTCGACAACCTGCTCAAGCAGACCGCGTCCTGACTCGCGCTTCTTGAACCTTCAGGTTGTGTGAAGCCGTTCACGGCACAACACGGCCTGAAGGTTCATGATCCCCCTACCGCATCGGACCAAGCACACCTTACCCGTGGCCCGGCGCTCGCGCAGTTCGGGTCACGGGTTACTTTCCGGAAGCTTCAGACTTTGGTGGATTTCGAAAAGAACAATCCCCGTGCAGGCATCAGGGAACAAGAAGAGCTCTCGCTCTGGGGGGACTTGCACTCTGACACCCGACACGGAGATCGCTGCTTCCTGGCGGAAGCGGAAGCCCGCGATCTGCTGCCGGCTGTGATGTGGCAGCAAACCATCCTGCGGGCCTTGCCTGAAATGTAGGGCTGAACGGACGCCTGCCCTGTGACACCAGTCACTGGGTTGTCGCGGCTGAACGTTTTGCACCTCGAAACGTAGCAGCCGTCACACTCTCATGATCACCTGCTTACAAGGACGCTGCGGCACGATAGAGTCGCCCCGCCGAATCGGACCGGTTTTCCGGGCTCCGGCTCACGCAGGAACGAACAATCTGTCTGGAGCGCACCATGTGCCGCCTGTCCCGCCTGGTCTTTGCCCTTTCCCTGTTCGCACTGGCCCCTTCGGCCATGGCCGAAGAGATCGATGATGCCATCGCGCTCTATCAGTCCGGCGACCATGATGCCGCCTTTGACGCCTTTTCGGGCCTGGTTGCCGACGGCAACGGTGAAGCGATGTTCTACATCGGCCAGATGTACGAGAACGGCGAGGGCACACAGCAGAACTTCTCCAACGCCATTCGCTGGTATCGCCGCGCCGCCGCTCAGGATCATGCCGAAGCCCATTTCAGGGTGGGCCAGATGTTCGAGAACTCGGTTGGTGTGCCGCGTGACTTCGGTGCGGCCTTTGATTCCTACAGCGCAGCCGCCGCACTGGGACACCAGGAAGCCGAACTCAAGATGGCGGAATTTTATGCCCGCGGCCTGGGTACCTATCCCGATGTCGCGCACGCAGCCGAACTTCTGGGTGAAGCTGCAGAGGCGGGTAACCAGGACGCGTTTGACGCTCTCATTGAACTCTGGGATTCCGGGCAGGTTCCCAAGGGCGTGCTGAGCGAAGACATCATTGCGCGCATGGACGCAGTGCTGGCCGAACGCATGGCCGAAGACAGCCAGATCGAATACTCCGACACGCCGTCAGCGCCGATCTACGACGAGTCCGACACGGCCACCCAGCTACGCGATCAGATCGAGCGCACGCTGGGGCAATTTGCCACAAGCGCACGCGAACAGGGTGACAGCTTCACCTATGTCGTGGATGTCACCGAGGAGGATGACGGCCGCATCGTCGCGACCGTACGCGAGATCATGGCACTCACGACCGAAGGCACCTGGATCGTCGATGATGCCAGGATGGAGCTGGTGCCCATGGATTCGGGACGTTATGCGATGACGGTCGAATTTCCCGCCACCACGACGTTCTATGACCCCAGTGGTGCGGAGATCGGCGGCACCAGCATTGGCAGCCAGAGTATCTCGGGCGTCTACGCACCAGAGATCAACACCTGGACCGATGCAGATGGATCCCTCTCGGACATCTCCGTCTGGGCCGACGACCCCATGGACGGCCTGTTCCGTTTCGATATTGCGGATGTCGCGCTTAGTTTGGCACTGAACGAACCACGCCCCGGAAAGTGGTCGGGTCCGCTGTCAATCGAGATGTCAGACTGGGCAGCAAGCCTCGAGGGACGGGAGGTCTTCCATCTCGGATCCCTGGCCATGGACTTCGACTATCGGTTCGTCGACCTGGTATTTTTCAACCGCATGAACATGGCGATGCAGGACGTCCAGGAGCGCATGGCCGGCATGGACCACCCCTCAGATGCCGTCATGGCCGAAGTTCAGGCGATAGGCGCCGAGATCATCGCCTTCGCGCGCGAACGCGCACCGCTGATGGAGGGCTTCGAGATGTCGATAGCCCTCTCTGATCTGATGGTCGACGATCCCGACAGCGGTGACCGCTTTTCCCTGGATGCCATGAATCTTGGCTTCGGCATGGACGATGCCGACAAGGACGAAGGCGCGATCATGATGGCCTATGGCCATAGCGGACTGGACGTACCGCTCTCTCCCGCCGAAACCGATTTCCTGCCCCGCACGGTCGATATCGTTCTCGTCATGAGTGAACTTCCCATGGCCGAGGCCGAGACCATGATGCTGGAAATGATCGAGGGCGCGATGGCCGATCCCGAAGCGTTCGAACAGCAGGCCGAAATGGCCTTGATGTTCATGGGCCTGGGTCTGCAACAGCGTATGGCTGAAATTGGCAGCACGATGCACTTCGAGCGTTTCGAGATCGTGAGCGACATTGCCAGCGCATCCATGACCGGCGCCTTCACGGCTTCGGCTGATTCGCCCATGATGACGGTCGGCCAGGTCAGGCTGGAGGTTCAGGGTCTGGAAGACGCCATGCGTCGCCTGGAAGCCATGCCCAACGACATGGATGCCCAAGACGCTGCCCAGGGACTGGCCATGATGCAGGCCATGGGTCAACGGATCGAGGACGGCGGCGTGGTCACCCACATCTATGACCTCGAACTCACGCCCGATGGCCGCACATTGCTGAACGGCAACGACATGAGCGCCATGATGGGCGGCATGATGGAGCCCTGAACGTCGTCAAGATGATGGGTTAGCGAATCTGTCCTGCTGTGGCACGTGCGGTGCGTGCCAGGGCGGCTTCGCGCCGGAAGACATAAATGCCTGAGCCTGCAATCACGCCGGCGCCCAACAGCGTCGGCAGATCCGGCATGTCGCCGAACACCACCAGCCCGACAATGACGGCCAGAACCATATGGCTGTAGGTGAACGGTGCCAGCGTCGATACTGGTGCATAGCGGTAGGCCAGGATCAGGCAAAAATGCCCTGCTGTGCCGAACGCGCCCAGGGCTACCAGGGTTCCCCAGTTGATCGCTGACAATCCGGCCCACTGACCCGGCAGCAACAGGATCACCAGGGTCATGACGATCATGCCGGTCGTGTTGTTGAACGCGATGCTGGTCTGGGCACTGTCGTAGCGGTTCACCAGGCGGGTCAGCACATTGTAGGTCGCCATCATCGCGGCAACGCCGAGGGGCAGGAAGTAGGCCCAATGGCGATCCTCGAACCCCGGACGCAAGACAATCAGCACGCCCGCAAAGCCGATCAGGATGGCTGACCAGCGTCGCACACCGACCTTCTCCTTCAGGATGGGAATGGCAAGTGCGGTCGCCAGCAGGGGTGAAGCAAAGCCGATGGCAATGGCGTCGGCAAGCGGGATGTACTTGATCGCGTAGAAGAACGTGCAGGTCGTCGAAACCAGCAGGATGGAGCGAGCAAACTGCATGCCCGGCCGGTTGCTGCGGAACGCCAGCTTGAGCTCACGAGGTCGGATCAGCAGCGGCAACAGCAGGAATGAAAACAGGTAGCGGCCCCACGCGATCTGAAATGGTGGATGCGTTTGCGTCATCAGCTTGGCCGTCGTGTCGAGCGACACGAAGAACAGGATCGACAAGAGCACCATGACAATGCCGCGGGGAATGTTGTCCACGGGGGAACCTCGGTGGAAACAGGGAAACACCGTTGTAGGCCAATCCGTTGCCCGGGGATATGTCACGGGACCGTGGTATTTGTTGCCGTGCGCGTGGAATCGGGCGAGGCTGCAAACTTCCGGGGAGTGAACCATGAACCACGACTGTGACGTCCTGATTGCCGGGGCCGGACCCGTTGGTCTGTTTCTGGCCTGTGATCTTGCGCGGCGCGGTGTGAAGGCACGCCTGATCGACAAGAACGAGGGTCCTACCGATCTCTCCAAGGCGATCGGTGTTCATGCTCGCTCGCTCGAGCTGTTTCAGGACCTGGGCATCGTTGATGAAGCGATCCGGCGTGGTGTTCCCCAGATCGGTGCGTTGATGTTCTCGGGCGAGCACAAGCTGGTTGAGCTGGACCTCTTCAAGCTGGATTCGCCCTATCCCATGCTGCTCGACCTGGTTCAGGGCGAGACCGAACGGTTGCTGATCGAACATCTTGCAACTCTGGGCGGACGCGATGAACGCCAGGTGGAACTGCTCGAGTTCGCGCAAGACGATGACGGTGTCACGGCAACACTGCGCCATAGCGATGGTCGCCAGGAATCCTGTCGGGCGGCCTATCTGGTCGGCTGCGATGGTGCCCACAGCACCGTACGCCATGCGCTGGACCTCGACTTCTCCGGAGAATCCTATCCCAAAAACATGATCCTGGCCGATGTGCATCTGGCCTGGAACATGCCGTCCGACCGCATCATCATGAATTTTGCTCAGGACGGCCTTCTGTTTGCCGCACCGATTGCCGGGGGACGCGACCGCATTCTGGGTGACATCCCAGATGACCTCACTGACATCACCCTGGACGTGGTCCAGGACTTCATGAACGCACGCAGTCCGGTACCGGTCACGGTAAGCGATCCCGTCTGGCTGACCACCTTCCGCATCAGCGAACGCCAGGTGGACCGTTATCGCGAAGGCCGTGTGTTTATCGCCGGCGACGCTGCCCATATCCACAGCCCGGCCGGTGGCCAGGGCATGAACACCGGCATGCAGGATGCCTACAATCTTGGCTGGAAACTGGGCCTTGCAGTGCACGGGCAGGCAAGCGAAGGCCTGCTCGACAGCTTCAACGATGAACGCCATCCCGTCGGGGCACAGGTTCTGAAGGAAACCGGCGGCATGCTGCGTATGATCGACATCAAGAGCATGGTGGGACGCATCACGCGCGACACCCTTGTGGGCCTTCTGGGTCCGCGCGAAACCGTGCAGAAACGCCTGCGCCAGCAACTCTCCCAACATGCCATCGGTTATCCCGACAGCCATGTCGTGCTCAATCACTGGCATCATGGTCGCCAGAAGATCAAGGCTGGCGAGCGCGCATCCGATGGCCCGCTTGTCGACTCCCAGGGCAACACAACAACGCTCTTCGAAGCCTTGCGCGGTCCCCGGCATGTCCTTCTGGCCTTTGCCGGGAAAGCGGGTGAAGGCCCCGTTCGGCAGTGTGCGGATGCTGCCGCCGCCCGTCATGGCGAACTGGTCAACGTCATGGTGATCGGCGGAGGCGATGGTGGCTGGGGCGATCCCGGGCACGCCCTACACGACCGTTATGGTGCGGGGGATGGTGCCGTCTTCGTCATCCGGCCCGACGGCTATGTCGGGCTGGCATCCCATCCCGCCGATCTGGGCCCTCTGGGCGACTATTTCGGACGCGTATTCAAGGTATCCGAATGAACGAACCGCGCGATGCCAGTGTTTTTGAGACAGATGATGAATCGCCGCCGACGCTGACCACCGGACAGGTCTGGCGCAGCCTGGGTGCCGTCATCGCCAGCGCCTTTGCAGCCTCACTGACGTTCTCCATCTGCATGCCCCTGCTGGTCCTGATCCTGGAGCGGCGCGAAACCGAAACCTGGCTTATCGGCCTCAACACGGCCGCAGCTCCGGCGGGATTGCTGATCTTCACCATTCTGATGCCCCGCATCGTGGGCCGCCTTGGCACCATGCGTGCGCTTTATCTGGGTTTCATCCTGATGATCCTGTCGATCGTGCTGTTACCGGTCTTCGACAACATCTGGGCGTGGTTTCCACTGCGTTTCATGATGGGCATCGGGATCGCCATCCACTGGGTGGTCAGCGAGACCTGGATCAATACGCTGGTCGACAACCGCATCCGCGGGCGTGTCATGGGAATCTATGTGACTGCCATGTCGGGCGGGTATCTGGCGGGCCTGCCGATCCTGCTGTTCGTTGGTTCGGATGGGCCCGAGCCGTTTTTCATCATCGCCGCCACCCTGGCTGTGGGCGTCATGCCGCTGGTTCTGGCACGTGATCTTGCCCCTGGAATCAGGGCCCATGAGGGATTTGGCGTGATAGCCGCGATCCGGCGCGCACCGGCTACCATGATGGCCGCCCTGACCGATGGTTTTGTCTTCGGTGCGTTGTTCGCGTTTTTTCTGATCTACGTTCAGCGTCAGGGTTACGACGAAAGCAACGCGCTGATCCTGCTGATTGTCATGTCGGTGGGCAATGTCGTCCTCCAGTACCCCGTCGGCATGATTGCGGACCGGTTCGACCGACGCCTGCTTCTCATCATCTTTGCCCTGCTGATGACCGTCGGCACGGCACTGTTTCCCTTTGCGCTGGGCAAGCCTCTGCTGCTTTGGCCGCTGCTGTTCTTTTGGGGTGGTATCATGGGCGGCATGTACACCTGTGGTCTGGCCCTGGTCGGTCAGCGGTTCAAGCGAGAGGAACTGGCAGCGGCCAACGCGACCTTCATCTTCGTCTACGAATTCGGCCACCTGATCGGCCCGCCGATCGCCGGTGTGGCGATTCTGCTATGGGATCCCCACGGGCTGATTGTTCTGGCCGTATCCGGCGGCCTGATCTTCGCGGTACTGGCAACCATTCGGCACCTTTCACAGGGTGGCAAGGACAGCGCCTGAAACAACCCTCGATTCGTTTCAATATTCGGAATGTGATCGCAAGAGCAGGCCGAGTCGCAACGCACAGGGACGCACCGCAAGCAGCTTTACGGGTGCTGATCCTCTGCATCACCCGGGCTTGTGCCAAGTAACAAATCCCGGAAAACCGCAGATTCCCGACTGTTTTCGTCAACGCATAACAGCCTGGCAATATGGGCGCTGGACGTTCCCTATTCCGCAGACCTAGACTTGACGCTCGAGCGGTCTGTTCATAAAAGCCGCCGCTTCACAGGCTTATAAAGGGAGGGGATCCCATGAAATCACTCAAAGTAATTGGTTTGGCGGCAGGTGCCGTCATGCTCGCCGGTCAGGCGTTCGCAGGTGCGACGCTGGATGCGGTGATGGACCGTGGCGCTGTGCGCTGCGGCGTCAGCGGCTCGCTCGCTGGTTTTGCTATTCCTGACAGCCAGGGCATCATGCGTGGGCTGGATGCGGACGTGTGCCGCGCCGTCGCCGCCGCTGTTCTGGGCGATTCCGAGGCCGTCGAATTTGTTCCGCTTTCGGCTCAGCAGCGCTTCACCGCCCTGCAGTCGGGCGAAGTCGATGTGCTTTCGCGCAACACGACCTGGACCCTTACCCGCGACACCGCGCTGGGTCTGAACTTCACCAACGTCACGTTCTATGACGGTCAGGGCTTCATGGTCCCGACCTCGCTGGGCGTCTCCAATGCCTCCGAGCTTGATGGCGCCGCCATCTGCGTTCAGACCGGCACAACGACCGAAAAGAACCTGACCGACTACTTCCGCGCCACCGGCATGACCTTTGATCCCGTCGTGTTCGAGGGCTTTGAAGAGTCCGTGACCGCGTTCGTCTCCGGCCGTTGCGACGTCTACACGACGGATGCTTCGGGCCTGGCCTCGATCCGCGTCTCGAACGTCGAGAATCCCGATGACTACGTCATCCTTCCCGACATCATTTCCAAGGAGCCCCTGGGCCCCGTGACCCGCAACGACGACGACGAGTGGTTTGATGTCGTCAAGTGGACGGTCAACGCTCTGCTGAACGCCGAGGAAATGGGCATTTCGTCCGCCAATGTCGACGACATGCTGACCAGCGACGATCCCAATATCCAGCGTCTGCTGGGTGTTGCTCCTGGTATGGGCGAAGCCATGAAGATCAACGAAGAATGGGCCTACAATGCCATCAAGCAGGTGGGTAACTATTCCGAAATCTTCGAGCGCAATGTCGGTACCGAAACCCCTCTCGGCTTCCAGCGTGGCGTGAATGCGCTCTGGACCGATGGTGGTCTCATGTATGCACCTCCGATCCGCTGATCGTTGAGTGAACTACCCCGCCGCCCGGAGGAGACTTCGGGCGGCGGTTTCACTCTGGGGGCATCCAAATGACAATCAACACAGGCGAGTCCGAAGGCCTTCAACCGGCCAAGGCAGTCTTCTACAACGACCCGAAAGTGCGGGCGATCTTCTGGCAGATCGTTGCCGTCGGCGGCGTCATCGCCGTGTTCTGGTTCCTGATCCACAACACCATGGTGAACCTGGAACGCCAGAACATCGCATCGGGCTTCAGCTTTCTGGACCTTGAGGCAGGGTTTGCCATCGGCGAAGGCCTGGTACCCTATTCCGCAGCCAACTCCTACTGGCGCGCGATCCTTGTCGGCCTGCTGAACACCATCAAGGTGGCGGTTATCGGCATCGTGTTCGCGACCATCATCGGCACGGTTGTCGGTGTCATGCGGCTTTCGCCCAACTGGCTGATCGCACGGCTGGCCACGGTCTACATCGAGACCCTGCGCAATGTGCCGCTGCTGCTGCAGCTCTTCTTCTGGTACGCGATGATCGTCGAGGTCCTGCCGCGCGCCAAGGAAGCCTACGGACCGTTCCTGGGTGTCTATCTCTCGAACCGCGGTTTCAACATGCCGCTGCCCGATACCTGGGGTTACCTGGGTTTGCTGGGCGGCTTCCTGGTCGCGTTGATCGCGGTCATCTGGCTGTACCGCCGCAACAAGAAAATTCATGACGAGACCGGCGAGATCAAGAACACGCTGGGCCCGTCCATGCTGATCTTTGCCGTGGGCATGATGATCGGCTGGCTTGCCGGCGGCGCGCCGACATCGCTCGACTCACCCGAGTTCAAGGGCTTCTCGTTCAAGGGCGGTGGCGAAGTCACCTCCGAGTTCCTGGCACTCTGGCTTGGCCTGACGCTCTATACCGCGTCCTTCATTGCCGAGATCGTGCGAAGCGGCATCCTGGCTGTCTCGAAGGGACAGTGGGAGGCCGCAGGCTCCCTGGGTCTCAAGCGCGGGCAGATCCTGCGCTTCATTGTTCTGCCCCAGGCGTTGCGGGTCATCATTCCGCCCACAACCAGCCAGTATCTCAACCTTACCAAAAACAGTTCGCTGGCCGTGGCCATCGGTTATCCCGACATCGTCGGCGTCACCAACACCACGATCAACCAGAGCGGACAGGCCATCGAAGGCATTGCGATCATCATGTCGGTCTATCTGACACTGAGCCTGTCGATCTCGCTGTTCATGAACTGGTACAACACCAAAATCGCCCTGGTGGAGCGCTGATATGACAGACACCACCGAAAAGCACGAAGACTGGTCACGCCCGCCGGCAACCGAAGTCGGCATCATCGGCTGGTTGCGCAAGAACCTGTTCAGCAACTGGTTTAACTCCATCCTGTCCCTGTTGGCGATCTACCTGATCATCACCACCGTGCCCGGCATGGTCGAATGGGCGCTGATCAATTCGGTCTGGGGCGACAAGTCGCCCGAGATCTGCCGTGAAGCCAAGGGCGCCTGCTGGGCCTTCATCTACGAAAAACACCGCTTCATCTTTTTCGGTGTCTATCCCTATGAGCAGCACTGGCGTCCCCTGGTCGCCATGATCATCTTCCTGACGCTGATTTTCGGAAGCTGCGTCAAGCCGCTCTGGAAACTGGGATGGTGGATTGCGGTTGCCTGGGCCGTCGGCCTCGTCATGGTCGGTATCCTGATGTGGGGCGGCGTGTTCGGCCTGAAGTATGTCGATCAGAACCAGTGGGGCGGCCTGCCGCTGACCCTGTTCCTGGCGACCTTCGGCACCGTCTTTGCCTTCCCGCTTGGCATTCTTCTGGCTCTCGGGCGGCGTTCGCGCATGCCCGCGATCCGATCGCTGTCTGTCGCTTACATCGAGTTGATCCGTGGTGTGCCGCTGATTTCGATCCTGTTCATGGCTTCGGTCATGTTCCCGTTGTTCCTGCCTGCCGGGATCTCGATCGATACCCTGCTGCGCGCCCAGGTCGGCATCATCCTGTTTGGTGCAGCCTATGGCGCGGAGATCATTCGTGCCGGCCTTCAGGCCATTCCGCGCGGGCAGTATGAAGCAGCCGATGCCATGGGCCTGAGCTACTGGCAATCCATGCGCAAGATCATTCTGCCGCAAGCCCTGCGCATCACGATCCCGCCCATGGTCAATGGCTTCATCGGCGGCTTCAAGGATACCTCACTGGTGGTCATCATCGGTCTCTTCGACCTGCTGATGACCAGCCGCGTCGCGTTCCAGGACATCAACTGGCGGCCCTTCTTCGTTGAGGGTTACCTGTTCTGCGCGGCGATCTACTTCTGCTTCTGCTTCTTCATGTCACGCTACAGCCAATGGCTGGAGAAGGATCTGGCCAAAGGCCAGAACCACTAGGGGAAAAACAATGGCAAACGCACAAGAAGCCGCTGCACCTAATCTGGGACCTGCTGTCGAGCTGCGCCATCTGCACAAGTGGTATGGCGAGTTTCATGTCCTCAAGGACATCAACCTCACCGTCCGGCACGGCGAACGGGTCGTGGTTTGCGGACCTTCGGGTTCGGGCAAGTCCACCATGATCCGCTGCATCAACCGGCTGGAGGAACACCAGCGCGGCCACCTGTTTGTCGATGGCCTGGAACTCACCAACGATCTCAAGCAGATCGAGGCGATCCGCAAGGAGGTCGGCATGGTGTTCCAGCATTTCAATCTGTTCCCGCACATGACCGTGCTGGAGAATCTGATTCTGGGCCCGACATGGGTGCGCAAGGTTCCACGCGGCGAAGCGATCGAGACCGCCATGATGTACCTCGAGCGCGTCAAGATTCCCGAACAGGCCCAGAAGTATCCAGGTCAGCTTTCGGGTGGTCAGCAGCAGCGTGTGGCCATTGCCCGCTCGCTCTGCATGAAGCCCAAGATCATGCTGTTCGACGAACCCACCAGCGCACTTGATCCTGAGATGATCAAGGAAGTGCTCGACGTCATGGTCGAACTTGCCGAAGAAGGCATGACCATGGTCTGCGTGACCCACGAAATGGGCTTTGCCCGCACCGTGGGCGACACCATGGTCTTCATGGATGAAGGCGAAATCGTCGAAATGGAAGCACCCGAGGAGTTCTTCTCCAACCCGAAGAACGAGCGCACAAAACTCTTCCTTTCGCAGATTCTCTCGCACTAGAGCCGATAAACCTGCGCCAGGTTCTAGCGGCCTGGCGCAGCGACATCGCGAGTCTGCCTCAGGGCAGTTTCAGGAAGAACTCGTCCCAGATCACGAAACCGCGGCCGGTAATCTCGGCGCCGGCGGTCGCGTCTTCTTCGGCAAGCGTGGTCTCCATGGTGCGCACGGTCATCAGGCCACCACCGGTCACGCCCTCATAGCGGTCGTGCCCGCTGACAATCTTGAAGTCTCCGTCACAGCCGACCATGGCATCGCCAACGCAGGTCCAGATCGCATACATCTGCGCACCATCCGGTGCGGTCATGACACACTCGCCCGATCCTTCCACGGTACCAGCCGCCAGATCGTTATCCATGCTGGAGGTGCACAGGACATCGGCCGTATCGACCAGTCCGTTGCCGTCATCTAGAAACAGGTTGCCGGTCATGGTCGAGAGCGTCCGAAACTGGTCGGCTCCGGTCACGACAACCAGTCCTTCTGAATCGATGGCAGCGAAGCCGGAATACATCTTGGTCTGCTGTGCCAGCGCAGGCCCGCTCAACGCAGCAAGAACCAATCCGGCAGCAATATGGGCAATCCAGTTTTGTCTGTTCAGCATATCTCTTGTTTCCGGTTGAAAAGGCCTGATGGGAACCATGGTGGCGCTTCCGAACCATAGGCGGAACGAGCAGTCATGCAAGGCCCCTGCCCTGGCTGTGCCGAACGGCGTGCGTTCTGGCCTGACCGCGTTGATCCCGGGTTTGCCTCACCACCATTTGATTGGCAGCAACAGCCTTCCCGGGGCCAGTGTTTCAGACCTGAAGTACACCTGATCTGGAGATCCATTGTGAAGCTGGCTCGAATTCCCGCGGTACTGGTCGCGCTCACGCTGATGGCCGCACCTGCCCTGGCCCAGGATCGCGAGGTCATGGGTGAAGAACTCGAAACCCTGCTGTCGGGCAACTCGATCGATGGCGTGTGGGGCCAGGGACATTACGTGCAGCACTTCCAGGAAAATGGGCGCACGGTCTATGTCGCCGATGGCAGGGCGCCCGATTGGGGCACCTGGCGCATCAGCAGCGCGGGCCGCTACTGCTCGGTCTGGCGCGGTGGCGGAGAGAGCTGTTATCCCGTGATCGAGCGTGACGGCGTTCTGCACTGGCTGGTCGAGAGTACCGGCGTGGCAGAGCCCTTCACCGTGGTCGAAGGCAACATCACGCTGCAGTAGAGCCTGAATCTGAATCAGTCCTGGGCTGGAACCGGTTCAAACGCACCGGTCTCCCGGTTGAGCGACAGCAGCTCGCCTGTCGCGACACCGAAATACCCGCCATGAATGGTCAGGCGCCCCGCATTCTCGCGTTCACGAACAAACGGAAACGTCTCCAGATTGTCGATCGAGTGGCGGATGCCTTCGAGTTCAAGGGCGCGCAAACGCGCTTCCTGGCCCACCAGACCGGGGCGCAGGGCCGCACCACGGGCGGGATTGAGCAGCGACATCCACTTGGCAATGAAGCTGTCGCCGGGCTTGCCGGAATCCACACCGTCCAGAAAAGCCTGGATGCCACCGCAGCGGGCATGCCCCAGGACCACGATGTGCTCGACCTCCAGGCTGGTGACGGCGAACTCCAGCGCAGCGCTGGTGCCGTGATAGTCGCCGTGAGGTTCGAAAGGAGGCACCAGATTCGCGACGTTGCGCACGACAAACAGTTCGCCAGGTGTCGCACCGAAGATCGTGGCGGGATCGACCCGGCTGTCGCAGCAGGCAATGATCATGATGTTGGGGTGTTGACCCTCTTCGCCCAGCTTCCTGTAAAGCGCTGATTCGTGGGGATAACGCCCTTTCAGGAAGGACCTGTAGCCCTCCACCAGTCTCTTGACCTTCTGCATTTCGCCCCTCTGGTTGGCGCGCCACCCGACCCGACATCCAGGCAGCCGTCACGGCGACACACTACATCGCTCGTGGCCGCCCTGCCGAGCCAGTACACGCAATTGAGAAATTCTTCCACAAGCTACCAAATCCAAGGTCTGAACGCGGCATCCCCGACCGATCCGTGGACGTATTGGCCCACACGGCATACGATTCGCAACAGCTTCCCTTACCTGGAGAATTGAGGATCATGCCCGGCACCGCACGACAGCTTCTACTGGGGTTTCTCGTATCCATCACGATCGGTGCCGGCCCGGCCCTGGCTGGCGGGGAACTGCATCTGGGCAACGGTGCCGAGCCGGAAAGCCTCGACATTCACCTTTCCTCGGGCGTTGCCGAAGCCAACATCCAGCGCGACCTGTTCGAAGGCCTGATTGCCGAAGGCCCCGACGCCAGCCTCATTCCAGGTGCCGCCGAAAGCTGGGACATCAGCCCGGACGGCACGGTCTACACCTTCCACCTGCGCGAGGATGGCCGTTGGTCAAACGGTGACCCGGTCACGGCCCATGATTTCGTCTATGCCTTCCATCGCGGCCTGGATCCCGCCACCGCAGGCTCCTATGCCTTCATTCTCTATCCCGTGAAGAATGCCGAAGCGGTGGTGAACGGCGAGATGATCGCCTTGGGCAATCTTGGCATCAAGGCGCTGGACGATCGCACCCTGGAAATCACGCTGAATGCGCCCACGGCCTACTTCCTGGACATGCTGACCCATCACATGGCCTATCCGCTGCACCGCCCCTCTCTGGAAGAACACGGCAGCGCCTGGACACGGGCCGGCAACCTAGTCGGCAACGGCGCCTTCACTCTGGCCGAATGGGTGCCGCAATCGCATATCAAGCTGGTACCCAACCCGCATTTTCATGATGCGGAGAACGTGGCTCTCGATGAGGTCTGGTACTACCCGACCGAGGATGAAGGCCAGGAACTGCAACGCTACCGGGCCGACGAACTCGATGTCAGCTACGACATTCCCGCCGACCAGATCGAATGGATCGTCGAGAACCTGAACGACGAATACCGCAACTTCCCCTATCTGGGCGTCTACTATTACGGCCTCAACACGACCGCTGCACCGTTTGCCGACAACGTTCCCCTACGTCAGGCCCTGTCGCTGGCCATCAACCGGGAAATTTTGACCCAGAGCATCACGCGTGCCGGCGAGATCCCCGCCTATTCCTTCGTACCGCCCGGCGTTGCCTATTATCAACAGCAGACCATGGACTTCGAAGCCTGGGATCAGTCGGCACGCAACGACGCAGCCCGGGCGCTTTATGCCGAAGCCGGATACGGCGAGGACAATCCGCTGGAGATCGAGATTCTCTACAACACCAGCGACAACCACAAGAAGATCGCCATTGCCATCGGAGCCATGTGGAAACAGCTTCTGGGTGTCGAGGTCACGCTGCGCAACGAGGAATGGAAGGTCTATCTCGCCAGCCGCGACGAAAAGGCCTACCAGGTCGTGCGTTCCGGCTGGATCGGCGACTACAACGACGCCAACACATTCCTCGATCTGTTCCTTTCGGATGCCGGCACCATGAACTCAACCGGCTACAGCAACCCCGCCTATGACGCGTTGCTGAAAAGCGCGGCGATGGAGACCGATATGGTCGCACGTCAGGCCATGCTCGAGGAGGCCGAGCGCATCTTCCTGGCTGATGCGCCGGTCATCCCGATCTACTTCTATACGACCCAGCACATGATCAAACCCTGGGTGCATGGATGGGTCGACAACATCAAGGACGTGCACCCCAGCCGCTTCCTGTCCGTCAGCGAACACTAGCGCGGCGCGGCGCAACAACAGTGTTCAGTTACGCAGCCCGGCGGCTGGCAAGCGCGGTCCCCACGATTCTGGTGGTCATCACCATCGCGTTTTTCATGATCCGCCTGGCTCCAGGCGGCCCGTTTGACCAGGAACGTCAGGTTCCCCCTGAGGTCGCAGCCAATCTGGAGCGCGCTTATCACCTGGACGAACCGCTCACCGCCCAGTTCGTGCGCTATCTGGGCAACGTGCTGACCGGCGAGTTCGGCCCATCCTTCCGCTATCGCGATTTCAGCGTCAGCGAACTGCTGGCCGATGGTTTCCCGATCTCCATGCAGCTTGGTGTCTCGGCCATGATCCTTGCGATCGTGATCGGTTTTTCCGCCGGTTCGCTCGCTGCCTTGCGCCGCAACACCGCCAGCGACATGGCGGTGATGGGTGTGGCGATGACCGGCATTGCCGTTCCAAACTTCGTCGTCGCCCCCATCATGACACTCGTTCTTGGTGTCTGGTTCGCCCTGCTGCCGGTCGGCGGCTGGGGCGGCATCAACCACGCCATCCTTCCCGTGCTGGCGCTTGCCCTGCCCCAGATCGCCACCATCGCGCGCCTGACCCGCGGCTCCATGCTGGAGGTGCTGCGCGCCGACTTCATCCGCACGGCCCGCGCCAAGGGTCTTTCGGAATACGCCACAGTGACCGGTCACGCCATGCGTGCCGCCGCGCTTCCGGTACTGTCCTATCTGGGTCCCGCGACTGCAGGCATCATCACCGGATCGGTTGTGATCGAGCAGATCTTCGGCATTCCAGGCATCGGGCGGTACTTTGTGCAAGGGGCGCTCAACCGTGACTACACACTCGTGATGGGCGTCGTGATCTTCTATGCCGTACTGATCATCCTGCTCAATCTCGTTGTCGACCTGCTCTATCCCCTGTTCGATCCGCGGGTGCGGCATGACTGATCTCACCCTTGCCCCGCCGCGTTCACCCTGGCGCGATGCCACCACCCGCCTGCGGCGCAACCGCGCGGCTGTGGTTTCGGCCGTCATCCTCGGGCTGATCGCCTTGGCCTGTGTCTTTGGTCCCATGCTGTCGGATTATGAACTCGACGCCATCGACTGGGAGAAGATCCAGACGCCGCCCGATGCCGATCACTGGTTCGGCACGGACGGCAACGGGCGTGACCTGCTGGTGCGTGTCCTGACCGGCGGGCGCATCTCGCTGGCGCTGGGTATCGCGGCAACCCTGGTTGCGGTTGCCATCGGCGTGACCTGGGGCGCGCTGGCCGGTTATCTCGGCGGCACGATCGACGCCCTGCTGATGCGCATCGTCGATGTGCTTTATGCCCTGCCCTTCATGTTCTTTGTTGTCCTGCTCATGGTCTTTTTCGGACGCGATCCCATCCTGATGTTCGTGGCGCTGGGCGCGGTATCCTGGCTCGACATGGCGCGCATCGTGCGCGGACAAACCCTCACCTTGAAACGCCAGGACTTCGTTCGTGCCGCCCAGGCCATGGGCGCACCGACCCGCCAGGTCGTCATGCGCCATATCGTTCCCAACCTGATGGGCCCCGTGGTGGTCTTTGCCACGCTGACCGTGCCCCAGGTGATCCTGTTTGAATCCTTCCTTTCCTTCCTGGGCCTTGGCGTGCAGGAACCCATGACCAGTTGGGGCGTGCTGATCTCCGAAGGGGCCGAGACCATGCAGGCCTCGCCCTGGATGCTGGTGTTCCCGGCCCTGTTCCTGGCAACGACTCTCTTCTGCCTCAACTTCATCGGCGATGGCTTGCGCGACGCGCTGGATCCAAGGGATCATTAAGCCTTCATTCAGGAAACTCGACATGACCCCACGCACCGCCGCCATCTACATCTTCGAAGGTGTCGAACCGCTCGATTGCGTCGGCCCGTTCGAAGCCTTCATCACAGCCGAATCCGCAGGCGGCGAACCCCTGTTCGAGACCGGTATGGTGGGTGAAACCATGGCGCCGGTGAGCGGTGTCGGCGGCCTTGTCATCACACCGCGCTGGTCCTTCGAAACCATGCCGGAAGTCGATCTCCTGCTGGTCCCCGGCGGTGCGGGCACCCGCCCGCTGGTCAAACGGTCGGAGATCACGGACTGGGTTGCCGAGCAGAACGACAAGGTCGAGATGCTACTCTCGGTCTGTACCGGCGCCCATGTCCTGGCGGCCGCGGGCTTGTTGAAGGGCCTGAAGGCCACGACCCATTGGAACACCTATGACTGGCTGCGCAGCATCGAGCCAACGGTCGAGATCCAGGAAGGCGCGCGCTGGGCCGATAACGGCCGCATCATCTGTTCCTCGGGCGTCTCGGCAGGCATCGACATGACGCTCCACGTCATCGAACGCCTCCATGGCGAAGACACGGCAGCCCGCACCGCGCGATTCATGGAATATGAATACTGGCCCCAGAGGAGTTAGTGACACCTAAGATAGATATCTTCGATCGACATAACGAAATATTTCACTACACAAGCATTGATTCTGCAATGAGAATTATAGAAAGTAATTCATTGTTCGCTACAAAATTTACTGACCTAAATGATAGAACTGAAATGAAATTACTAAAACAAAAAATGGAAAAAAAACTACTCCCCTACTTCCTTGATCTTTCAAAAAAAATTTACCGAACAAAAAAAATTCCAGAGAAAATTGACCTAGGAAAAAAGGGTGGGTGGAAATCGATTGGGCGAGACGAAACAGAAATAATTGTTCGATCATTCTATAACACATCTCTTGGATCTGAAGATGGGAAGCCTGGCCTAACAATTCCCTATATTACTTCTTTCTGTTCACACACAGATGATCAAACATATGAACAAAACAACGGTCTCCTTAGTCAGTGGCGAGGCTATGCATCAGAAGTTTGCGCGATTGTATTTGACACAAAGAAACTCTTCCAGCTCTATATGAGTGAATACAACGATTTCGATTTCTCAGCACCTACAATGATGGGGAATTTTGTATACGATGGCAATGACGAACGATTTGATGACGAATTTGGTGAGTTTATACATTCTATCAAAGAAACATTCTTTAATTATTATGATTCTTCGGGAGGCGATCTAGATATCATTGACTCTTCAGTCAAATTTCTTTCGATGATGGTGCGTTTTAAACATAGAGCATTTGAGGAAGAGAGGGAAGTTCGACTGACTCAGTTACCCATGACTCCTGAAATTGAAGAGCGATACTTTGAATTTGATGCAAAATACACTGGCCCTGGAAAGCCAAAAAAACAGATTTTTCAACACGCCGATGGCCGAGAGTACATTAAGACTCTAGGTATAAACTATCCCACTTTACCTATCGTTCGAATCATTATTGCACCATCAAGAAATCAAAATGCCCTTGAGGAAAAACTAAAAATGGGAATAGGTAAGAAACTTAATCACCCGCTCAGACACTCCATTTATCGGATAAAGCCTAGCTCCAATTTGTCAGGCGTTCGCTGCTTCGCGCAGTTCTTCGAGCTCCAGCCAGCGCTCTTCGGAGGTGGCAAGATCGCTCTGGGCCTTCTGCAATCCTGTCACCGCGACATTGTAGGCATCGGGGTCACGGGTGAAGAGAGCGGCGTCGGCCAGCGTGGTTTCCAGTTTCTTGATCTCTGTCTCAAGGGCGCTGATCTGGTCGGGCAGCAGATCCAGTTCGCGCTGGACCTTGTAGCTGAGTTTCTTGCGCCCCTTGGCCTTGGCCGGTGCGCTCTTCTGCACCCCTGTCTTCTCTTCGACCGTCCCGGCTGCGATGCGGGCCTGTTGACGGCGGTAGTCGGCGTAACCACCAGGGCATTCCACCACAATGCCGTCGCCCTCCATGCCATAGGTCACGGTGACCAGACGATCGAGGAAGTCGCGGTCATGGCTGACCACAAGCAGGGTTCCGGGGAATTCCGAAAGCACTTCCTGCAACAGGTCGAGGGTTTCCATGTCGAGATCGTTGGTCGGCTCGTCGAGAACCAGAAGGTCGGCCGGCTGGGTGAACAGGCGTGCCAGCAGCAACCGGTTGCGTTCACCGCCCGAAAGCGAGCGGATGGGCTGGCGTGCCTGGTTTTCGGCAAACAGGAAGTCACGCAGATAAGCCACGACATGACGGGACTCACCACGGACATTGACGCGATCGCTGTTGCCGTGGGCCAGTGTCTTCCAGGGCGTGCTGTCGGGATCGAGTGCCTGACGCTGCTGATCGAAATAGACGATCTGCAGGTCTTCGGCGCGGCGCACGGTGCCGGAATCAGCTTCCAGATGACCGGTCAGCATGCGGATCAGCGTGGTCTTTCCGGCACCATTGGGACCGACGATGCCGATGCGGTCACCCCGCAGGATACGGGTGCTGAAGGGGGCAACGATGGTGCGATAACCATAGGTCTTGGTGATACCGTCGGATTCGATCACCAGATTGCTGCGCGAGGAGCCGCCTTCCAGACCGATCCTGGCGTCGGCCTGATGGGCACGGCGCAGGGCCGACTGTTCCTGGCGCAGGCTGGCCAGAGCAGCGACCCGGCGCATGTTGCGTGTGCGCCGCGCAGTGACGCCGCGTTCCATGTAACGCTCTTCTTCGGAGATGCGGCGCTCGACCCGGGCGGCGTTCTTCTCGTCCGCATCGGCCACTTCGCTGGACCAGGTCTCGAAGGTCTCGAAGCCTGCATCCCGGCGACGCAGGGTCTTGCGGTCGAGCCAGAGCATGGACTTGGTGACACGACGCAAGAAGGCACGATCATGGCTGACGATCACCACAGCGCCACGCCAGGACCCGACAAAGTTCTCAAGCCATTCGATGGCTCGGATGTCGAGATGGTTGGTCGGCTCGTCGAGCAGGAGAACATCGGGCTCGGCTGCCAATGTTCGCGCCAGATGGGCGCGTCGCTGTTCGCCGCCCGACAGCCCTGCCATCTCGCGCGTGGGATCAAGGCCCAGGCGATCCAGGAAGGCCTCAGCGCGATACGAACCGGCATCATCGGCCAGGCCGGCTGCAGCCCACGCGCCTGCCGTACCTTCCGGCTGGTCCAGAAGGTCCTGGGCCAACACGCCCACGGTTGTGCCGGGCTGAACAAAACGCTCGCCCTTGTCGGGATCGACCATGCCCGACATCACCCGCAGCAGGGTTGACTTGCCGCTGCCGTTGCGCCCGATCAGGCAAAAGCGGTCGCCTGCCTCCAGCGACAGCTCAAGCCCCTGGAACAGGGGTTCACGGTCGGCGTGGACGGCAATATCGCGCAGGGTGAGGATCGGTGGGGCCATGGCGGCAGGGCATAACACGTTGACGCGCCAGATTGCAGCCATGCAATGCGCCTTGCCGCCGATTTGCCGGGATGACAGGATGCCGCCGGGCGCATTCCCGCGGCCCGTCAGCCATGAAAGCGGTCTGCGTTGCGCCCCATCTTCGATCCATCGCGCCCTCTTTGGCAGCGCCGTCTTGCGATCTATCTCACCATGGTGTTCTGCGGTGGCATCTGGGGTCTTGTGCCGACTCTTGCCAAGACAGCAACCGAGGACGGCGCGCATCCCTTTGGCCTGACCTGGTGGCAGGGCATTGGCGGCGGTGTCATCCTGCTGGTCATACTGGCCATCCGTCGCAAACGCCTGCCGCTCGATAAGGCACATCTGCAGCTCTACGTCTTCTGCGGCTTGATCGGAACGATCATGCCGACCATGGCGCTGTTTTATGCCGCCGAGCATGTCTCGGCTGGGATCATGGCGATGCTGATGGCCACCGTGCCGATTGCCGCCTACCTCCTTTCGCTCGCCCTTGGCATCGACAAGCTGCAGCTCCTTCGCTCCCTGGGCATTGTGCTTGGCGTCGCTGCCGTCGCCATGCTGGTCCTGCCAGGCTCGGAGGCCACCATCACCGACCCGCTCTGGGTCCTCGTCGCCCTGTTGGTACCTCTGGGTTACGCCATCGAGAATGTCTTCATTGCCGTGCGCAGCCCACGCGGAACCGATGCTACGGTGCTGGTCTGCGGCATGGTCCTGACCGGCGGTTTGATCATGACCCCTGTCATGCTGGCGACCGGGACCTGGTATCCCATCACCTGGCCGTTGAGCAACGCGGAGATCTCGGTGCTGGCGATCTTCGTCGTCAACATCCTGAGCTACGGCATGTTCATCGCGCTGATCTTTGCCGCAGGCCCGGTGCTGGCGTCGATGTCAGGCTATTTCACAGTGCTGACCGGCATCCTGTGGGGCATGGCGTTGCTGGGCGAAAGTCACGGGCTGTGGTTCTGGGTTGCCCTGGTCACCATGCTGGCGGGCATGGCGATGGTGCGCGAACGCAAGGTCGAACGCACCGTGACGGCAACATGAGCCTGACGTTTGATCGTCACCGGCTGTGGTTCCTGTTTCTCCTGGTCGTGGCTGGCGGCTCCTGGGGCCTGTTCTTTGCCCTGGCCCGTATTGCCCGCGAAGGCGGTTTCCACCCCTTTGGCCTGACGGTCTGGCAAGGCGTGGGCGGCGGCCTGCTTCTGCTGTCGATCTCGGTCATTCGGCGCTCGCACCTGCCGCTCAATCCCCGTGCCATCGGTTTCTATCTGATCTGCGGCATCTTCGGCACGACCCTGCCGACAGGGCTGATCTTCTATGTTGCGCCCAATATCGGCGCGGGCCTGCTGGCCATCACCATGACCCTGGTGCCGATCATGACCTATGGTGCCTCGATCATGCTGGGCATCGACAAACCCGCCGCCCTGCGCCTGGGCGGGCTGGCACTGGGCTTTGTTGCCATCCTGATGATCATGTGGCCATCCATCGGCGCGGAAGGCGGGGTTGCCCTGCTTTGGGCCCTGCTCGCGCTTCTGGTTCCAGCCTGTTTCACGGTCGAGAATCTGCTGCTCGCCCTGCGCGGTCCCGAAGGGATCGACCCCATCTCGCTTGTCGGTGCGTTCCAGCTTTGCGGCGCCCTGCTGATGCTCCCCATCGCGCTGGCAACCGACAACTTCATGGACATCACCGGAGTCTGGACACAGTCCCACTGGGCTTCGGTCCTGATGTTCTCGATCAACGCGCTCAGCTACACCGTGTTCCTCTATGTCCTGCAACGCACCAGTCCCGTCTTTGCCTCCCAGGCGACCTATGTCGCGACGATCACCGGAATCCTGTGGGGCATGGTGCTGTTCGGTGAAACCCACTCCATCTGGGTCTGGCTCGCCCTGATCGTCCTGATGGCCGGCATGGCCCTGGTTCAGGAACGAAAGACCGAACGGGGCACTTGAGGGCAGGCCGCGAACGCAAACCCATGCACCCCAGACCCCTCCTTCCCCTCCTCACCCGTCATGGCCCCACTTGATGGGGCCATGACGGAGAGAGAGAAGGTTCGGCGGACCTAACTGCCGGTGAAGACCGGATCGCGGCGTTCGACCATGGCCTGGATGGCTTCGGCAGCATCCCGGCTCTTCATGCTGGCAAGGCCGGCATCCAGCGTGGCGGCGAGGGTTTCCTCCACGGAACGATCGAAGCTCTGGTTCATGAGGCTCTTGCCCATGCCATAGGCAAGCGTCGGTCCCCTGGCGAGATCGGCCGCAAAGGCCAGAGTTTCCTCTCTGAGCCGCTCATCGGGAAACAGGACCCCCACCAGCCCGTTGGTCCTGGCCTGCTCGCCGGTCCAGCGCTCTCCGGTAAAGACCCAGCGCTTGGCCTGCTCCAGGCCCAGCAGGCGGGGCAACATGGCAGCCGAGATCGCCTCGGGCGGTGCGGCAAAGCGGGTGAACCCGATATCGAAGAACGATGATTCACCCGCAAAGCGGAAATCACAGGCAAGGGCAAGTTCCAGCCCTGCGCCGATCGCGGCTCCGTGCACCATGGCGATGGTCGGGCAGGGCAAGCTGTAGAGCGCTTCGACGGCCCTGTGGGTGAGACAGTAGACCTTCTCGAAGAAGGCGTCGTCGGCATCCACGGCTTCGCTGACATCACCGCCACCGCAGAACGCCTTGCCTGCCCCTGCCAGAACAACACAGCGCGTGTGTCCTTCCCGTGCCTCGACCAGGGCCTCGTGGAGTTCCTCCCATAGCGCGGTGTTGAGCGCGTTGCGTTTGTCGGGCCGGTTCAGCGTGAGAACCAGCACGCCTTCATGGTCGGAGCGTTCGAGAAGGGACATCAGGGCCGTCTCCTTGCTGCATCAGGGAGAGGCAGTCTTGCCCATGCAGTGACGGTCGGCGAGAGATTTCCGGTGCCGATCCCTTTTCAGAAGCGTTCCGCCTGAAGCGCCTCCAGCGCGCGTTCATCGGAGGCTTCGATCACCTTGCGGCATGTTTCATAGCTGAAGCCACGCCGCGCCAGGGCGGCGAGATCCTTTTCCTGACGTTCCTCGCGTTTGTCGTCCTTGTGGAACGGACCCAGGCGTCGCTTGCGCGCATAGGCGATTGCTGCGGTGAGTTCGTCATTTTCCAGCTCGTCCTGTTGCAGGGCCTGCTCCACCAGATCGCCTTCAACGCCCTTGGCGGCAAGTTTCATGCGGATGGCGCGCTCGGATTCGCCGGAACGGCGCAGGGAAAGCACGCGGGTTTCGGCATAACGCCGGTCATCGAGCAGCCCTGCGCGCACGATCTTTGCGACGACCTCATCGATCCAGCCGTTGGCTTCTTCCTGATCGATCTCGGTCTCACGCGCTGCACGCCAGACCTTGCGTTGCAGGACGGATTTGAGATTGCCCGAGGAACTGGAATAGCGCTGGAGATAGAACAGCGCGGCCCGCTCGAGATAGTCCGGCGTGATGCGACGCGGTCTGCGAGCGCGTTTTTCCTTCATTCGATCACGGGCATCCGGGCCGGCGTTTCCTGCAGGAATTCGGCGCTGTCCTCGGTGAAGACCATCATGTCGATGAACATCGACATGCCCGCCAGATCGGGCAGGTAGAAGTTGGCTTCATAATTGGTCGTCATGCCTGGCTCGAAGACCTCGTCGCCGGGTTCGTTGTGCACGTCATAGAACCACGGGCCGACCCAGTCGGGCGGGAAGGACATGCCGAGATCGTAGCCGCCGATCCAGCACTGGTCCTGCCAGATGCCGGTATCGCGGTAGTAGGCTTCGATGGTTTTCAGCAGTTCGCGCACCGGCAGGTTGGGCCGGATGACCTCGCTCAGCATTGCCTTTACGCCGGTGATGGCGTCGAGATAGCGCGACACTTCCGGGCTGGGTTCACCGATGCAGAAGGTGCGCGCCATGTTGGTGTGATAGCGGTTGTAGACGCCGCAAAGGTCCACGTTGACGACCTCGCCGGGCATGATCTTCTTGCGCGAGGCCAGCGCATGCATGCACGACGACTTCGCACCAGAGGAAACCGGCATGGTGATCGAGGGGTTCTCACCTCCGGCCTGGGCCATCGCGCGCACGACCTCGCCATAGACATCCAGTTCGGTGACCCCGGGCCAGATGGCATCGTGCGCAGCCTGCATGCCGATGTCACCGATCCTGGCAGCGGTTCGTGTGAAGGCGATTTCCTGGGGCGACTTGATCTTCCTGACATTGCCGACGATGGCCGTGCCATCGACCACGGTTGCCCCTTTGGCCTCCATGGCGGCCTGCATCATCTCGCTCACACCACGATTGGGGCGATAGCTGAACATCTCCAGCCCCACCCTGCCCTTCAGCCAGCCTTCACCATCGAGCTCGTCGATGATGAACTCGAGCACATCGTTGCCCGGCTGGGCATCCCCGCCGAAGATCCTGAGGTCACGTGAGACCGAGGTGAAACCGGCAATGATCTCTTCGTTCTGGACCTCGAAATGGATGTAGTCATCGGCATCGACATGAACGGCAAGACCGCTGATCGGCAGCCAGCTCATGGGTCCCTGGGCCTGGTACCATTCCGCACGGAAGCCCGAGAGATAACAGATCGCTTCCGGTGAGGTGAGGTAGAGCAGATCGAGGCCTGCCGCTGCCATGCCTGCCTTCACGCGTTCCAGACGCCCGGCATATTCCTCCAGCGAAAAGATGGTCTCCATTTCCGGCCGGATGAACTTCAGAACCCGTTCCCGGTGCGTCATGCCCGATGTCATTGCTTGTATCCCCGCAGCTTGTTGCGCAGAGAATAGATCAAATCCGTCCCTGGTGCAGGTACGAGCAACGCCACAACGACAAACCCGTCATCACAGGGCTTGACCGGGTGATCCATGCCGTTATCCCGCCCCCAACTCCGGCAGCGCGCGGGCAATGCTTCATTCATGGATGGCCCCATCAAGTGGGGCCATGACGGGAAGGGATTTAGGTTCGGCATCTGTAGACATCCCAACGTAAATCGCGATAGTTCGCGGTTTCGCGACGGCTTTTCCCGGAGACAACGTGTGGCTCTAACCCTGGGTATCGATACCGGCGGCACCTATACCGATGCTGCCCTGTTCGACATGGAACGCGGCGTTGCGGCATCAGCCAAGGCGCTGACAACCAAACATGATCTCACCATCGGTGTTGCCGAGGCCGTGGATGCGGTGATCGGCGAGCATGCCGGAGAGATCGCGCTGGTCTCGATCTCCACGACCCTGGCGACCAACGCCATTGTCGAGGATCAGGGCAGCCCGGCAGCCCTGGTGCTGATCGGTCATGCACCAGCCGACGCACGGCGCCCGGACCTGACCCGTGCGCTGGCCGGTGATCCACTGATCGCGGTGAATGGTGGCCATGACGCCATGGGCGATCCGCGCGCGCCGCTGGATCTTGAAGCGCTCAAGGCAGAAGCCATGGTTGTGCGAGGGAGGGTTTCGGCCTTTGCCATTTCTTCCCTCTTTGCCGTGCGTAATCCCGAACACGAGATTGCCGCGCGCGACATGCTGCGTGAGACAACCGGGCTGCCGGTGTCGTGCGCGCATTACCTTTCGAGTGAACTGGATGCGCCACGTCGCGCGCTGACGGCCCTGCTGAACGCGCGCCTGATTTCCCTGATCCAGGGCCTGATCATTGCGGTGCGCGATCTGATGGAAGAGCGTGGCGTCAGTGCACCCATCATGGTGGTGAAGGGCGACGGATCGCTGATCGATGCCGCAACGGCCCTGGAATCGCCGGTCGAGACCATTCTTTCCGGGCCCGCCGCCAGTGTCGTGGGTGCCCATCACCTTTCCGGGCGCGACGATGCCTTTGTCTCCGACATCGGAGGTACCACGACCGACATCGCGCTGGTGCGCAACGGCAGGCCCCTGCTCGACCCCAAGGGCGCGCGGGTCGGCGGCTATCGCACCATGGTGCGGGCCGTGGCCGTACACACCTCCGGCCTGGGCGGCGACAGCGAAACGCGCCTGAACGATCGCGGACGCCTGGCGGTAGGACCACGCCGTGCCGTGCCGCTTTCCCTGCTGGCCGACAAACATCCCGGTGTTCTGCGTACCCTGCAGGACCAGATGGCACGGGGCTGGCCTGCCGAATGGGATGGCGTCTTTGCCCTGCGCCAGCGCTCGCTTGATACCGACCCGGCCGAACTGACCCGCCCGCAGCGCTGGCTTTGGGAGCGGCTGGAAAACGGGCCGGTGGCCCTGGAAGAACTCTATCGCGACCAGTCACCGAAGCTTCCGCTGGAACGCCTGCAGGATCGCGGCCTGATCATCCTGTCGCGCTTCACGCCCAGCGATGCTTCGCACGTTCTGGGCCTGCAGGATTCCTGGTCGAAGGAAGCCGCCGAGATCGGAGCCAGACTCTGGACCCGCTGGTGGGCCATTTCCGGCCACAAGTCACCGGATGACCCCGCCGCCTTTGCTCGGGAAGTCTTTGACGCGGCGATCACGGCCACGACACGCGCCCTGCTGGAAGCCGCCGTGGCCGAGGAAGCAGGCACGGTTCTGCCGACTGGCGCGGCGGCCGAGGCGTTTCTGGCCGGCTCTCTTTCGGGCAAGGAAGGCGACCTGTTCGACATCGCGATCAACTTCAAGCGCCCCGTCGTTGCGGTGGGCGCCCCGGCCGCGACGTATTATCCCGAGGTCGGACGGCGCCTGCATACCGAAGCCGTGGTGCCCGACCATGCCCATGTCTGCAACGCCGTGGGCGCTGTAGCAGGCGGCATTGCACAACGCTTCGACGCACTGATCACCGCCCCATCAGACGGCCTCTTTCGCTGCCACCTGGCCGAGGGCATTGCCGATTTCGAAGACCTGGAACTGGCCACCGGCCATACCCAGGCCGATGTCGCCCAGCGGGCGCGCCGGGCCGCCGAACAGATCGGTGCCCAGGACATTGCCGTGCAGATCGACCGCCATGACGAGATCGTCAAGGGCAAGGACGGCAGCAAACTCTTCATCGAAAGCCGGATTTCGGCCCTGGCGACTGGTCGCCCGGCCCTTGCCAACGCCTGACTTCGGCACCTGATTGCGCCTTGACTCCTGGCCCAAACGGACACACATAGGCAATCAGACCCAAATTAGTTCTGATTGCGCAAATGGCGCATCAACCGCGAGAGACCCGATGATCCGATTAAGCCGCATGGCCGATTACGGCGTGGTCGTCATGACCTTCATGGCCTGGCGTCATCACGAGACCCAGACCAGCCATCAGGTTGCCGAAGGCACCGGGCTTTCCGAAGCCACGGTCGGCAAGTTGCTGAAGGTGTTTGCCCGCGAGAATCTGCTGGATTCCCATCGCGGCGCCCACGGTGGTTATGAACTGATGCGCAAGCCCGAAGATATTTCGGTCGCCGAGATTGTCCAGGCCGTCGAAGGCCCGATCGCACTCACTCTGTGTGTCGACGACCACCCCGGAAGCTGTGACGTGGAGTCCCTGTGCCCCATGCGTGGCGGCTGGAACCAGATCAACAGTGCCCTGCGCGAGGCGTTTGAAGGCGTCTCCCTGGCGGCGATGGCCTTTCCGGCGATTGCGCCGCTGACCGAACTTGCCGAACCCGCACGCGCGAAACAGTAAGGAATTCCGTTCATGGCAGCCGTTCTTGAGACCATCGAGACCGTCGGCGAAGCGACCGACAAGTACAAGCATGGTTTTGTTACCGAGATCGAAATGGATCGCGCGCCCAAGGGGTTGAGCGAGGACACGGTACGGTTCATTTCCGCCAAGAAGAACGAGCCCGAGTGGCTGCTCGAATGGCGCCTGGAAGCCTATCGCCACTGGCTGACCATGACAGAGCCGATGTGGGCGCGCGTGGGTTATCCGCCCATCGATTATCAGGACAGCTACTATTATGCCGCGCCCAAGTCCGACGCCGACCGGCCCAAGAGCCTGGACGAGGTCGACCCGGCCCTGCTCGACACCTATGCCAAGCTGGGCATTCCGCTGAAGGAACAAGAAGTGCTGGCCGGCGTGCGCAATGTCGCCATCGACGCCGTGTTCGACAGTGTTTCGGTCGCTACCACCTTCAAGGACCGGCTGGAGAAGGACGGCATCATCTTCTGTGCCATCTCCGAAGCGATCCAGGACCATCCCGAACTGGTCAGGAAGTACATGGGTTCGGTGGTGCCGACCTCCGACAACTTCTATGCCGCGCTGAACTCTGCCGTCTTCACCGACGGGTCGTTCTGCTACATCCCCAAGGGCGTGCGTTGCCCCATGGAGCTTTCGACCTATTTCCGCATCAATGCCGCGGAAACCGGCCAGTTCGAACGCACCCTGATCGTGGCCGACGAAGGCAGCTATGTGAGTTACCTGGAAGGCTGCACCGCGCCCCAGCGTGACGAAAACCAGCTCCATGCCGCCGTGGTCGAGCTGATCGCGATGGATGACGCCGAAATCAAGTATTCGACCGTGCAGAACTGGTACCCCGGTGACGAGGACGGCAAGGGTGGCATCTACAACTTCGTGACCAAACGCGGCCTTTGCGAAAAACGCGCCAAGATCTCCTGGACCCAGGTCGAGACCGGATCGGCGATCACCTGGAAGTATCCAAGCTGCATCCTTAAAGGCGATGACAGCGTGGGCGAGTTCTATTCCGTGGCGATCACCAACAACCGCCAGCAGGCCGATACCGGCACCAAGATGCTCCATATCGGCAAGAACACGAGGAGCCGGATCATCGCCAAGGGTATCTCGGCGGGCAAATCCCAGAGCACCTATCGCGGCCAGGTACGCATGAATGCCATGGCCCATGGCGCCAAGAACTATACCCAGTGCGACAGCCTGCTGATCGGTGATGAATGCGGGGCACACACCGTGCCCTACATCGAATCAAAGAACCGCAGCGCGCGGGTCGAGCACGAGGCGACAACGTCGAAGGTCTCCGACGACCAGCTTTTCTACTGCCGCCAGCGCGGCATTCCCGAGGAAGAAGCCCTGACCCTGATCGTCAACGGCTTCTGCCGCGAGGTGCTGCAGGAACTCCCCATGGAATTTGCCGTCGAAGCCCAGAAGCTCGTCGGCATCAGCCTGGAAGGCAGCGTCGGTTAAACCGACGCGCCACGCAACGAGGACAACAATGAACATTCTTTCGATCAAAGACCTGCATGCCACCGTGGACGGCAAAGAGATCCTTAAGGGGATCAACCTGGAAATGGGCGCAGGTGAAGTGCACGCGATCATGGGCCCCAACGGCTCGGGCAAGTCGACGCTTTCCTATGTCCTTTCGGGCCGCGACGGTTATGAGGTGTCCAAGGGCGAGGTGCTGTACAAGGGTGAAAACCTGATGGAGATGTTGCCCGAGGAGCGCGCCCAGGCGGGCGTCTTCCTGGCCTTCCAGTATCCCGTCGAGATTCCCGGCGTGCCCACGGTGACCTTCCTCAAGCAGGCCATGAACTCCGTGCGCAAGGCGCGCGGCGAGAAGGAACTGGATGCCTTCGAGTTCAAGAAGATCATGGATGCGCGCCTGAAGGAGCTTTCCATCGTCAACGACATGGTTCGCCGCGCTCTCAACACCGGCTTCTCCGGTGGCGAGAAGAAGCGCATGGAAGTCCTGCAGATGGCGATGCTGGAGCCATCCCTGGCGATTCTGGACGAAACGGATTCAGGCCTCGACATCGATGCCTTGAAAACCGTGGCCGACGGCGTCAACGCGCTGCGTGCCGAGGACCGTTCCATGCTGGTGATCACCCATTACCAGCGCCTTCTGGACTATATCGTGCCCGACCATGTCCACGTTCTCTCAGCCGGACGCATCATCCTGAGTGGTGACAAGTCGCTGGCCCTGGAGCTCGAGGAAAAGGGCTATGCCGACATTGTTGCGGCAGCAGCCTGATGAACGCCATGACAGACGCCGGATTGCTCAGAGACTACGAGACGCACGCCGCAACCCTCCCGGGTGCGGGCAGCGGCTGGCTTGACGGCCTGCGCAAGGGCGGCGCACACCGTTTCGAAGGCCTTGGCCTGCCGACACGGCGCGTGGAAGAATGGAAGTACACCGACCTGCGCACGCTGGCCTCCGACCCGTTCGGTCATGCCCATGAGCCTGACGCCGATGTTTCGGTTCCCGACATGGACCTTGGCGCAGAGCCCTATCGCGCAGTCTTTGTGAACGGCCACTTCCATGCCGGGCTTTCAGACCTGACGGGACTGCCTGATGGCTTGGTCGCACTGCCGCTGGCCCAGGCCATGCAGAACTCCAAGGCGTTTCTGGAGAGTTATCTCGGACGGGTCGCGACATTGGGGCGCCGTCATTTTGTGGCACTCAACACGGCATGGCTGGCCGATGGCTTTGCGCTTTATGTGCCCGACGGCATGACCATCGAACGCCCGATCGAACTGGTGTTTATCGGCGCGACCGGCGATACCCGCGCAGCCTGGCATCCACGCAACCTCTTCGTACTGCATCCAGGCGCCCAGGCGACCATCGTGGAGCGTCATATCGGACAGACCGGCACCTACCTCTCCAACACCGTGGCCGAGATCGTGCTGGCAACCGGTGCCAGGCTGAACCATTTCAAGCTGCAGGACGAAGCAGCCGATGCCTTCCACATCGCCACGACGCAGATCCACGCTTCGGCCGATGCAGTTTACGAGAACTTCTCCCTGATGACGGGCTCCTCGGTCGCGCGCAACCAGATCGCCATCGAACTGCAGGCACCGGGCTCGTCCTGCATGCTGAACGGCGCCTATCTGGGCCGGGGCAAGCAGCAACTCGATACCACGACACTGATCGACCATGCCGCGCCCGACTGCAAGAGCAGCGAGGTTTACAAGGGTGCGCTGGACGAGCGCTCCAAAGGTGTGTTCCAGGGTCGTATCGTGGTGCGCAAGGATGCCCAGCGTACCAACGGCCACCAGAGCAACAAGGCGCTGCTGCTTTCCGACAAGGCTGAAATCGATGCCAAGCCGGAGCTGGAAATCTATGCCGACGATGTCGTTTGCAGCCATGGCGCAACAGTGGGTGAACTCGATGAACACGCATTGTTCTACCTGCGTGCCCGCGGCATTCCGCTGGAAGAAGCCCGTGGCCTGCTGATCGACGCCTTTGTTGACGGCGCGATTGACGAAATCAGCAACGCCGCCATCCGCGAAGCGTTCCGCAGCCATGCCAAGGCCTGGCAGGGAGGCAATTCATGAGTGCTGCCGTCGCAACACCGCTTGCCAGCAATGCCGCGCTCGACGTCGCCCGCGTGCGTGAGGATTTTCCGATCCTGACGCGCGAGGTCTACAACAAGCCTCTGATTTACCTCGACAGCGCCGCCAGCGCGCAGAAGCCGCGTGTTGTGATTGATGCCGAAAGCCGGGTCTATGAAGAGGAGTACGCCAATGTGCATCGTGGCGTGCATTACCTCTCCCAGGTCGCGACCGACAAGTTCGAGGCCACCCGCAAACGCATCCAGATTTTCCTGAATGCCGCCGACGAAAACGAGATTGTCTTCGTGCGCGGCGGCACCGAGGGCGTGAATCTGGTGGCCCAGAGCTGGGGCCGTGCCAACCTCAGGGAAGGCGACGAAATTCTGATCTCCGAACTGGAGCATCACGCCAACATCGTGCCCTGGCATCTGCTGGCCGCCGAGCGCGGCCTGGTGGTCAGGGGCATTCCGATCCACGATGACGGCCAGATCGACATGGAGGCCTACAAGGGCCTGCTGAACGAACGCACCAGGATGGTCGCGCTCACGCAAATGTCGAATGCGCTGGGGATCATCACCCCGGCTGCCGAGATGATTGCGCTGGCCCATGATGCCGGTGCGAAGGTCATGATGGACGGCTGCCAGGCGGTAAGCCACAGCGCGGTCGACGTGCAGGCGCTTGATTGCGACTTCTATGTATTCTCCGGCCACAAGATCTACGGCCCGACCGGCATCGGCGCGCTCTACGGCAAGGCCGAACTGCTCGAAGCCATGCCGCCCTGGCAGGGTGGTGGCGAGATGATTGCCCGGGTGAGCCTGGAGAAATCGACCTTCAAGGGTGTGCCGCACCGCTTTGAAGCGGGCACCCCGGCGATTGCCCAGACCATCGCGCTGAAATCAGCGCTGGATTACGTCACCGATCTGGGGCTTGACCGCATTGCCGAGCATGAAGCCATGCTGCTCAACTATGCCACCGAACGGCTTATGGCCATGGGCGGCATCACGATCTATGGCACCAACGCGTCCAAGGCGAGCATCGTTTCGTTCACCATGGACGGCGTGCATCCCCACGATATCGGCACCATTGTCGATCGGGACGGCGTTGCCGTGCGTGTCGGCCATCATTGTGCCCAGCCGGTGATGCAGCGTTATGATATCGCCGCAACCGTGCGCGCCTCGTTTGCGGTCTACAATACGCTTGAAGAAGTCGACGCGCTGGTGGCTTCGCTGCAGGGCGTCAAGGAGATGTTCGCATGATGGATGACCTGCGCGACCTCTATCAGGAGGTCATTCTGGATCACGGCAAGAGCCCGCGGAACTTCCGCCATCCCGAGGACTGCAACCGTATGGCCGAAGGCGATAACCCGCTCTGCGGTGACCAACTGACCGTCTATCTGAAGATGGACAGGGGCGGTCTGGTTGAGGATGTCGCCTTTGAGGGCCGCGGTTGCGCGATTTCCATGGCGTCGGCATCCATGATGACCGAAATGGTGCAGGGCCGGAACGAAGCCGATGCCCGCGCCCTGTTCGAGAAATTCCATAAGCTGGTGACCGGCGACGATGCCGACGTGAACGGCGACGACGACGAAGACCTCGACAAGCTGATCGTGCTTTCGGGCGTGCGCGAGTTTCCCATGCGGGTGAAATGCGCCACGCTTGCCTGGCACACCATGACGGCCGCCATGGATGGCGAAGAAACAGTGACGACGGAGTAAGCCATGGACGAAACAACCGCCCCAGCGCCGCCGGCCCAGGAAACCAAGACCCACGAGAGCTGGCGTCCCGATGAGGATGTCGATCCCCGTGAGATCGAGCAGGAAGAGGGCGAGCCGCTGATCGGTGACATCGTGGATGCCATCCGCACCGTGTTTGACCCCGAGATTCCCGTGAACATCTATGATCTGGGCCTGATCTACGCCATTGATTCGCGCAAGGACGGGTCGATCAAGATCGAGATGACCCTGACCGCGCCGGGTTGCCCGGTGGCCGAAGACATTCCGATCTGGGTGCGCGATGCCGTGACCAAGGTGGAAGGCTCGACCACCATTGATGTGGAGATTGTCTGGGACCCGCCATGGGATCCCGGCATGATGACCGATTACGCCAAGATCGAACTAGGAATGTACTGATGGGCGGGTAAACCGCACCGCCAAAGCCAGCCCTCTCCCCCACCCGGCCACCCATCAAGGGTACGCTCGTGGGTGGCCGGGCGGGGGAGCGGGCTAGCACCGAAGACCAAAGAGACCCCATAGGGTTTCAAAGCGACACGCGTGACGTGAACTGGAGACCAACATGTTTGGCATGACCGATAAACAACTGCTGACCCTGACCGACAGTGCGGCCGAGCGCGTGAAGTCGCTCATGAAGCTCAACGACAAGGCGATCGGACTGAAGGTCGGCGTCAAGATGGCCGGCTGCAGCGGGTTCTCCTACACGATGGACTATGCCGAAGAGGAAACCGGCAAGGAGGACATCATCGAGGACAAGGGCGTGAAGCTCCTGATCGAACCCACCGCCGCGATGTTCCTGCTGGGCACCGAACTCGACTGGCATGAGGACAAGCTGGAAAGCCGGTTTGTCTTCAACAATCCCAACGTCAAGGGCATGTGCGGCTGCGGCGAGTCCTTCACCGTCTGAGAACCTTCCGGAGCTCCATCACGTGCGTAAGCGTCTGTCCGTCATAGTTTCCCTGATCGTCACGCTGTTCCTGGCGGGCGGTCAGGCCCAGGCGCAACAGGCGCTGACCGATGCCGACAACGCGATCTATCGCGCTGCCTTTGCTGCGGCCTATGCCGATCGCTGGTCCGATGTCCGCCTGAACGCAAACCAGGCAAGCGATCCCACCCTGGCCAAGGTTCTGCGCTGGATGGAACTGAAGGATGTCGACCGCAGCAACGACTATGTCGCGATTGCCCAGTTCCTGATTCAGAATCCGGAATGGCCGTCCCAGACAAGCCTGCGCAAGCGTGCCGAGAACGCCATGCCCAGCGACCTTTCGGCCCAGGATGTGACGGCCTATTTCGATGTCTTTGCGCCCGAAACCGATGAGGGGTTGCTGCAGTACCTTGCCGCATTGGTGACGTTGGGACGCGATGCCGATGCACGCGCACTGATCGCGTCAGCCTGGCAAAGCTGGGACTTCAGCGCTGCAGATGAAACGACCTTCCTGCGTGAATACGGCGTGCTGATCGACGCCGAACAGCACTGGCAGCGCATCGACCGGCTGATTTGGGAAGGCAAAACCACCGCAGCCCAGCGCATCCTGCCCTATATCCAGGGCGATCGCGCCGCTCTGGCCAAGGCGCGCATCCTGCTCCGCACCGGCGCAAACGGTGTGGATGCCGCCATTGCGGCCGTACCGGCTGCCCTGCAGAACGACGAGGGCCTGCTCTATGAGCGCATGCGCTGGCGCAGCAGCCGAGGTGATGCCCAGGGAACTCTGGAGCTTCTGATCAAGGCACCCCATGGTCTGAGCTATCCCGACCTCTGGGCAGCAGAGCGCCTGGAAATCGCTGAGATTTTCATGGATGGCGAAGAGTACGGTGCCGCCTATCGCGTGCTTGCCGATCACTACGCCCAGAGCGGCGCGCTATATCATGAAGTGGACTGGCTGGCGGGATGGCTTGCCCTGCGCAAGCTCGACAATCCCGGTGCCGCGCTCGATCACTTCATGACCTTCTACGGTGAAGTGAGTTACCCCATCAGCCGGGCCCGCGGCGCCTATTGGGCCGGGCGTGCCGCCGAAGGCATGGGGGACATGGTTCTGGCCGAAGTCTGGTACGACTTGGCAGCGGGATACGGAACGACCTTCTATGGCCAGCTTGGCGCCGGCAAGATCGGTGTGGCGCCAAGGCTTCCCGAAGCCCCGTCCATCACGTCAGCAGATCTCCAGGCTTTTGCCGATGACGAACTCACCACCATCGTGCGTCAGCTTCACGAGATCGGGGAAGAAAACCTGGTACGCACATTCCTGCTGGCGATGACCGACAACACCACGTCGAGCGCACGCCATCAGTTGATCGGCCAACTGGCTCTGGTCATGAACCGGCCCGATCTGGCCGTGATCGTTGCAAAACGTGCTGTGCGCAACGGCACGGTTCTGGTCACCGCCGGTTATCCGGTCCTCGAACTGCCTGCGGGCAGCACCGTGGATCCCGCGCTTGCCCTGGCCATCATCCGTCAGGAAAGCGCGTTCAATGCCGGGGCAATTTCACCGGCTGGTGCGCGCGGCCTGATGCAGCTGATGCTGCCGACCGCTCAGGAAATGGCCGGCGATCTCGGCATTTCGACCTCGTCGTCGAAACTCCTGAACGATCCACAGCACAACATGCGTCTGGGCATGGCCTATATCCAGCAGATGCTGGAAACCCAGAACGGCTCCTTTGTGTGTGCCATCGCATCCTATAACGCCGGTCCCGGGCGCGTGCGCCAGTGGGTCGGAGAAATGGGCGACCCCCATGCACCGGGCATCGATATCGTTGACTGGATCGAGGAGATTCCCTTCGAAGAAACGCAGAACTATGTCCAGCGTGTGCTGGAGGGCATGCAGGTCTATCGCATGCTGGGCGGTGCCCAGGCAGCGGACCTGCAACTTGACCCCAAGACCGCCTGCGCGGCGCCTTGCTGAACCACTTCCCACTTCTTCCGGAGCCTGACCGTGACCGACGCATCCCAAGCCGACGCCCCTGCCCTCAACGTGACCGACGGCAACGCCCTGGACCTGCTGGCGACGCGGCGCTCCAACCTGGCAGCCCAGTTGATCGAGCCCGGTCCGTCCGAGGATGAACTGACGCGAATGCTCGAGATTGCCGTGCGTGTGCCCGACCATGGCCGCATGACCCCCTGGCGGCTTCAGGTCCTGAGCAAGGCTGCACAGGCCGAGCTGGGCGAGTTGTTTGTCGCCGAATTCTCCAAGATCGAACCCGACGCAAGCGAAGATCGACTGGCGCTGGAACGCGTGCGGCCGAATCGTTCGCCCGTACTGGTGGTGGTGAGCAGCCGCACGACCCACGGCAACGACAACGTGCCACCCGTCGAGCAGCTGCTATCGGGCGGCAATGTCTGTTTCAATCTTCTCAATGCCGCTGTCGCCATGGGTTACGGCGCACAATGGGTAACCAACTGGCCTTCCCGCAACCCAGTGATCAAGAAGGCTTTGGGTATTCCCGAAGACGAACACCTGATCGGCTTCATCCACATCGGCACCCGCAAGTCCGCCCCCCAGGAACGCCAGCGCCCGGACCTGCCAGACGTGGTTTCGCGCGTCGAAAGTCTGGCGTAACCCCCGATCAACGGCTCAGGTGTCGTTTCGGGAGCCCACCCGGCTACAGCTAGAGCGTAGTGCGTGAATTAGGAATCGTTGGGGGATTCCCATTTTGTTTGATTGGTGATTCCATGGGTCAGGAGGTGTCTCATGGGAAAGTCTACGTCGAGCGATCTTCGTTTGCGGATTGTGTGTGGTATCGCGTCTG
>CALIUG010000008.1 GCA_938048755.1 uncultured Alphaproteobacteria bacterium | reverse complement strand
ACATGGACAAGCTTGGCGGTGAGTTCGGCAATCTGCAGGGGACTGCCGCGTTGCGCGTAACCGGCCATGGGTTCGGCATTGCCGCCCATGACAATCTCGCCCTTGTCGGTCTGGCTGGCATAGGCATAGCCGAGATTAAGGTTGGTAACGCGATGCAGGATCGGCTTGAGCGGTTCTGAAACGAAGGCCTGCACGGGATAGGTCTCGATGGGGAGTTTCACGCCGGCCATCGCGGCGATACGGCTGGAATTGCCGGCGACGGAGACCACGGCGGTATCGGTCTTGATGGAGCCCCGGCTGGTCCTGACTCCACGCAGGCGGTTGTTCTCGATCTCGAATCCCTGGACCTCGCAACCCTGGATGATGTCGACGCCCAGCTTGCGTGCGCCCCGCGCATAACCCCAGGCGACGGCATCATGGCGGGCGGTTCCTGCCGTGTCCTGCACAAGGCCGCCCAGGACGGGAATCGGTGGTTCCAGGCCGATGGAGAGCGCAGGTTCAAGGTCGCGCAGTTCTTCCAGACCGGCCATGCGGGCCCCAATGCCATTGAGCGACAGGACATTGGCGCGGCGGGTAAAGTGATCGAGCTGATCTTCGGAATGGGCGAGATCGAGATAACCGCGTGGGCTGAACATGACGTTGAAGTTGAGTGCACGCGACAGCCCCGGCCACATGCTCAAAGCATGGCCGAAAAACTCGACATTGCCGGGCATCAGGTAATCGGCACGGATGATGGTGGTGTTGCGACCGGTGTTGCCGCCGCCAAGCCAGCCACGTTCGATCACCGCGACATCGGTGATACCGTGTTCCCTCGCCAGATAATAGGCCGTGGCAAGCCCGTGGCCACCGCCACCGACGATGACCACGTCGTAGCGTACCTTGAGCTCGGACGGCGCAAAGGCGGCGCTTCGCCGGCCCGGCATCAGTGCCTCTGCGGCGAGTTCGAGGAGGGAGTATTGGGTCATGATCGGTCCGGGCCATCTTTGCAACCGGCGCCTCACAGCGTCAATCTGTGATCACAGTATTTCGTGACAAGCGCCATGATTTTTGTGATCGTGCTGCCAGCACAGGCCGCAACGCTCCGCCACGTGGAACAAGAACGACCATACTTTGCGAGCGGCCATCACAACGGGAGAATGCCATGTCATCCTTTGAGTATCTGCAGAGAAGTTTTGTCGAGGGACGGATCAATCGCCGCACCTTCATCAACCGCGCAGCAGCCATGGGTGCGCTTGCCGCCGTGCCGACCGGGCTTCTAGCACAACAGGCCAAAGCGGATGCTCCCCAGAAGGGCGGTCATCTTCGCATTGCAACCGTGCAGGGTTCCTCGACAGATGGTCTTGATCCCACCACGCTGAGCAGCGGCTTCGTCAACTTCCTCTGGTACACGGCCTATTCGCAACTCACGGAAGTCAACGCCGAAGGGCAGCTCGAACCGCTGCTCGCTGAATCCTATGAGCCCATGGGCGGACCCGACAAATGGCTGTTCACCCTGCGCAAGGGTGTCGAGTTCCATAACGGCAAGACCGTCGATTCCAACGACGTGATCCAGTCCATCCTGCGCTCGCAGGGTGATTCGGCCTCCGCCATGGCATCGTTTGCCAACACCATCACCGACATGAAGGCTGACGGGGATGACAAGGTCATCTTCACGCTGGATGGCGGCAATGCCGATTTCCCGTTCGGGTTCAGCGCCAGTTCGCTTTCGATCATGCCCGCCGACGGCGATGTCGTGGATGTGAGCGGTGTGGGTGCCGGTGCCTACATCATCGAATCCTTCGAGCCCGGTTTGAGCGCCATCGTGAAGCGCAATCCCAACTACTTTGTTGAAGGCAGGGCCCATTTCGACAGCGCGGAGATGCTGGTGATTGCCGATGCCAATGCCCGCACCAACGGTCTGGTCACCGACGCCTTGGACATCAGTGGCGACATTGATGCCAAGACCGCCGATCTGCTGGCCCAGCAGGCCGGAGTCCTGGTCGAGGACACGGTGAGCACGCAGCACTACACCTTCCCCATGCTGGGCAACCGCGCGCCCTTTGACGACAACAACGTGCGCATGGCCCTGAAACTCGCGATCGACCGCGAGCAGATCCTGGACAAGATCCTGAACGGACGCGGCTCTCTGGGTAACGATCATCCGATCAGCCCGGCCAACCGGTTCTTCAACAACGAACTGCCCCAGCGCGCCTATGACCCGGAAAAGGCCAACTGGTATCTGCGTCAGGCAGGTCTCGACTCACTGGATGTTGAACTGGTCGCTTCGGACGGCCTTTATGCCGGCGCGGTCGACACCACGGTGCTTTACTCCGAGCAGGCCGCTGCCGCAGGGATCAACATCACCCCGGTGCGCGCACCGGCGGACGGCTACTGGTCCGATGTCTGGATGAACGAGCCCTGGTCGGCGAGCTACTGGAGTGGCCGTCCGACCGAGGACTGGATGTTCACGCAGGGTTATTCCGACGAGTCCAACTGGAACGAATCGTTCTGGCAGAACGCACAGTTCAACACCCTGCTGCGCGAGGCCCGTGCCGAGCTCGACATCGACAAGCGCCGGGATATGTACTTCGAGATGCAGGCGATCTGTCGTGACGACTGCCCCTCGGTCATTCACCTCTTTGCCAACCACATCCTGGCAACGCGCGAAAACGTGCGTCACCCCGAACATGTGGCCGGCAACTGGGAGTTCGACGGCTACAAGCTGATTGAGCGCTGGTGGTTCGACAACAACGAAGCCTGATCGCAGATTCTTTGACGATCATGAACGGCCGGGTTGCCCAGTGCAGCCCGGCCGTTATCGTTTTGGAGATTTCGAGTTCCACCAAGAGCTTTTCCTTCCCCCCTTGAGGAGGAGGGAAGTTATGGTGCCATCCATGAAACGTCTGGTTCAGCATCTTCACACCTACCTTCAGGGCCGCTGCACGCCTGATGAGGTTTTTCAGGTCGAGACGATCGGTCGGCTGCTGGATGCCGACTATTCCGGCGCCATGTCCTATGGCGAGATCATGCGCCATGGCGATTTCGGGCTGGGCACGTTTGCCGGGCTGGACGGTGAAATGGCGGCCGTGGATGGCCACTACTACCGGTTCGGCCCCGACGGCTCGGGCGAGCGGGTTGATCCCGAAAGCCAGGCACCGTTCGCCGTGGTGAAACACTTCCAGACCGACATCACGATCCATCTGAACGGCCCTTGTGACCTGGAGGCCGTGCAAGCCATCATTGACGAAAGACTGCCCGAACAGGATGCGCTCTGTGCGGTCAAGATCAGTGCGCAGTTCGATGACCTGCAGTTTCGCGTCATGCGCCGTCAGAACGACGGCACCGATCTTGATACCGCCAGCAAGAGCCAGGCCGAGTTTCATGAGCAGGGCCTGAAGGGTGTGCTGGTCGGGTTCCGCTTTCCCGCTGATTCCGCGCCGGTCGGCGTTCCGGGCTATCACCTGCATCTCATCATCGATGAGGGCCGCATGGGTGGGCATTGCCATGGCGCGGTGCTGTCGGACATCACGATCGAGATCGACGATACCGACCATCTGCATCTGGCCGCTGACGACGGCATGACCCGGCTGACCGCCGGCATGTCTGCGAGCGACCATGAACGGCTGGACCGTGTCGAGCGTGAACGCCGCACATGAAACCTGAGCCCGCCCCAGCTCTGAAACGGGGTGACCTGCTGGTCGGCAACGGCGCCGCCGTGGTTGTCATGCTGGTCTGGGGTACGAACTTCCCCTTGGTCGAACAGCTTCTGCTGCAATGGGACATGTTTTCGACAACCGCCTCACGTCAGTTGATCGGCGCCCTGGCGCTTCTGCTGTTGCTGTGGGTACGCGGCCGGCAGTTCCCCCTGCGCCGCGCCCTGCCCTGGCGTCAGCTGACTCTGCTGGGCATTTTCGGCCCCGCAGTCTCCTCAAGCCTCACCACCCTGGCGGTCGCCACATCGGGTTCCATCGCCGTTGCGGTGATCTATGCCATGGGTCCGCTTGTGGCCGCACTGGTGGCGCGCGTCCTGTTCGCGATCCCGCTGCAAAAGGGCATTGGGATCGGCATTGCGCTCGCCTGCCTGGGCGGGATCATCATCAAGTCGGCGCAACTGGGCGAGGCAGAGTTGACCGGTGGCGAGGGATTCATGCTGCTGAGCCTGTGCTTCTGGACCTGGTACTCCGTTGCCGCCCAACGCTGGCTCAAGGGGTTCAGCCAGCTCGAGATCGTGGGCTACACCATGCTGCCGGGTGGCATTCTGCTCACCGTGCTGACCGTTGTCCTTTGGCTTACCGGGCTGGCCGACATTCATGTGCCGCTGAACAGCACGACTGTTCCCATGGCGCTCTTCATCGCCGTGGTTCCCATCGCCCTGGGCAACCTGATGTGGCACACCGGCGTCAGCCGCCTTGGCGTCACCCTGATGTCGATCTTTGCCAACTTCGTGCCCGTGATCGCCATCCTGCTTGCCATGTGGTTCGGAATCATGCCGACCTGGCACCACATCCTGGGCGGCCTTGTCATTCTGGCGGGTGTGATCTACGCGCAGGTGTCGGCTGCACGGGCTTTGCCTGCCAGGAGTTGATCATCCCAAGGAGCGGACGCTGGCACGCTTCACGTTGCTCGCGACGCTTCGATGGCGACATCGGGTCAAACTTCCTATGATGCGTGTGTGCTCGGGCTCATGAGAGCGCGAGACACACGCTGGCGCACCGGTTGGCAGGAGAAGCAGGCAAACCCATGTATCTCCACAACGCGCTCACCAGACGTCTGATTCTGCGGGAATCCGTCTTCATCCTGAGCCTTAGTTTTGCCTATTCGGCGATCATCGTGTTGTTGCGCGAGTTTATGAACATTCAGCTGATTTCGATCCCAGTGTTACCCGTGACCACCATCGGCATTGCGGTCTCTCTCTACCTCGGGTTCAAGAGCAATCAGGCATACAGCCGTTGGTGGGAGGCTCGCACGATATGGGGCACCATCATCAGTGGCATCCGAGCATGGGCAATTTCGGTCCTTGCTCTTACTCAGTCTGAAACCGGCAAACCGATTGACCGGAGTACACAACGTCTGCTGATCCATCGTCATCTGGCGTGGGTCCATGCACTTGCCATGGTACTTCGGAAAGAACGGTCTGTACGCAAGTTCCACCCGACGCGCATCTTCGACCATGCCGTCCGAATCAAAGGTTCAGGCTATGCTCACACGCCTAAGTCTTATCAGGCTTACCTTCCCAAAGCTGAGCGCAGTGCCATAGCCGACTTCAACAATGTGCCTGCGCATATCCTCCACCGGCAAGCCCAGGTTCTTTCGGAGCTGGCCACCGCGGGCAGCATTGATTCCTTCCGCCATGTCGCACTGAACCAAATGGTGCTGGATTCGCTGGGCAATCAAGGTGCCTGCGAGCGCATCAAAAATACGCCCTTTCCACGCGTGATCGACGTCTTTGGACGTGCCTTCACTTGGATATTTCTAGCCATGCTACCACTGGCGCACATCGACACTTTCGAAATTGAAGCGGCCTCTCATACCTTCACAGAAGTCGAAGCTGATTTTTACATCCTTATCATGATCCCCATGGCGATGGCGCTCTCCTGGATCTTCTATTTCATGGAGAAAGTCAGCGAAGCGCTGGAAGACCCGTTCGAGGGCAGTGCCAACGACGTGCCAATTTCCACCATGACTCGCACCATCGAGATCAATCTGCTGGAAATGTTGGGCGAAGAAGCACCGGCACCACTGCCTCCGCTGAACGGGGTTGCGCTCTAAGCCGCCTCACTCCTTCATCATCCTGCGGTCCTTCCACTGGAGCCAGGCGACGGCCCAGCGCAGGAACCAGGGGTCACCGGTGTAAAAGGGCCGGGTCGGGAACGGGCGGTCATCCAGAGCCGTGACCGAGGCCGGGTCGCCGGTGATGCGCAGAGCGGTCTGGTGGCCCAGATAGGTGCCCATGGGGATGCCGGTGGCGCACCAGCCCATGGCGTAGTGCATGCCGTCATGGGTGCCGGTGTGGGGCAGCAGATCGAAGCTCATGGCGACCTTGCCGGTCCAGCAATGGGTCAGTTTGACGCCATCAAGGATCGGCACCATGCGGGTCATTTCGCCGTAGAGCTGGTGTGCCTTGGAATTCAGCGATCCCAGATCCTCGCCCGTGGTGCCGCCGAACAGGATGCGCGTGCCGTCCTCGTTGGGGCGGATCCAGAGCGGTGTGTACCGGTTTTCCAGTAGCGGCCGGCCGCCGGGCAGAACCTTTGCCATGAGATCGGGAGAGAGCGTTTCGGTCGCGATCATGAAAGCTGATGCGGGCACGACGCGGCGGCGCTGCCATGGGAAGGCCTTGGGCGTGTAACCGTTGGTGGCGATGAAGACATCCCGGGTCTCGATCTTGCCCTTGGGTGTGGTGACCGTGAAGCCGCCACTGTGACGATCAACGGAGGTCACCGGGCAAAAGCCGATGACGTCGGCGCCCTGACTGCGGGCACGCTCCACAAGGCCTTTGTGCAGGAGGCCTGGATGCATGATGCCGTTGCCGCGCAGCAGTTGACCGCCGTGATAGATGTCGCTGGCAATTTCCTCATGCTGGCGTTCGCGCGGGATCATCTCCGCATCGATGGGCACGCCGTCCTTAGTAATGCACCGCTTAAAAGCTCTTGCAGAGTATGCCTTTTAAGTTCTAATCGGGCCCAAGAAAGGGCGCCA
>CALIUG010000007.1 GCA_938048755.1 uncultured Alphaproteobacteria bacterium | reverse complement strand
ATCCGCGCCTGGGCAGCCGAGGCCGGAGAGGCCTATCACAGCTTTGATGGTGAATATGGTGGTCTGTGGCGGCGCGCCGGGTGCGCGCCCAACCGCCTTTGTGGTGTCGGCTTCACCGCACAGGGGTTCGATTCCTCCTGCGGCTACCGCAGGACAGAAATGGCCGACGATCCGCGCGCCGCTTTCCTGTTTGACGGGATCGGGGATGACGTGATCGGAGACTTCGGGTTGTTTGGTGGTGGTGCATCGGGCGTCGAAGTCGACCGCTACGACGCTGACCTGGGGTCGCCACCCCACGCGTTGATCCTCGCGCGTTCAGAAGATCACACACCGGGGATCTTTCGTGTACCCGAGGAACTGCTCGCGACCGACAACATGATCGACGGCACTACGAACCCGCTCGTGCGCGCCGATCTGGTATTCTTCGAAACCGAGAACGGCGGAGCCGTCTTTTCCGTGGGTTCCATGGCCTGGGTCTGCGCCTTGCCGGACAACGGCTATGACAACAATGTGGCGCGCATGAGTGAAAACGCGTTACGCAGGTTCATGGATCCCGAACCTTTCGTCATGCCTGGCCCCGAACGCATGGACGGACGCGAGAGCCAGGTCCGTGAAGCCGGCAGCGATGGTATCGCCGAAGGCCTTGGCTACAGAACAGCATGACCAGCCGCGCCTTGCGACATGCAAGGACGGGCGATATGTCATGGCAGAGATCGACACGCGCTGCACATTCCTCTCCCATAACCTGACGGCATGCCATCATGACACAGGGTCCACAAACCTTTCCCGGACGTTTCCCCAACACACGATTGCGCCGTAACAGGCGCAGCCCGTGGGCGCGTGCGCTGGTTTCAGAGAATGCGCTGTCGGCGGCCGACCTGATCTGGCCGGTGTTCGTCCGTGAAGGCGACAATGTCCGCGAGCCCGTGGAATCGATGCCCGGCGTCCGCCGCCTGAGTGTCGATCAGGTCGTTGAAGCGGCCAGGGAAGCGCGCGATCTGGGCATTCCTGCCATCGCCCTCTTCCCCAACACGCCCGAACATCTGAAAACTCCGGATGGCGTCGAAGCCACGAACGACGGCAATCTTGTCTGCCGTGCCATTGCCGCGCTGAAGGCAGAGGTGGACGGAATCGGCGTCATGGTCGATGTCGCGCTCGATCCCTTCACCACGCACGGCCATGACGGCGTGATGTCGGGTGAGGAAATCCTCAACGACGAGACCCTGGATATCCTGTGCCGTCAGGCCCTCGTGCAGGCCCAGGCCGGCTGCGACATCATCTCGCCCAGTGACATGATGGATGGCCGTATCGGCGCGATTCGCAGGACGCTCGACGACAACGGGTTCACCAACGTCTCCATCATGGCCTATGCGGCCAAGTACGCGTCGGGCTTCTATGGCCCGTTCCGCGATGCCGTGGGCTCATCGGGCAATCTGATCGGCGACAAACGGACCTATCAGATGGACCCCGCCAATTCCGACGAAGCCCTGCGCGAGGTCACCTTTGATCTCGATGAAGGCGCCGACATGGTGATGGTCAAACCCGGCATGCCCTATCTCGATGTTGCCAGCCGCGTGAAGACGACGTTTGGTGTGCCCACCTTCGCCTATCAGGTGTCGGGCGAGTACGCGATGATCGAAGGCGCGTGCCGCAACGGCTGGCTGGACCGCGAGAAGGTCTGGCCAGAGGCCATGCTGTGTTTCAAACGGGCGGGCTGCGATGGCATTTTGACCTATGCCGCCGTCGAAATGGCCAAGAAGCTCAAGACCTAATTCCGGGCAGCGCTGAAATCAGCGTTCAAGGAACTCGCGAACCGTTCGGATCTGCTCTTCGTCCGTCAGCCATAGCGGATGGGTGATTCCCGAATATGTCACTAGGTCGGCTTTGGGGCCACGCCGGGTCATGTCTTCGGCGGTTTCCGCCGTCAGCACTTCCGAGACATTGCCCCGCAGAACGAGCGTCGGCGCCTTGATGGCATCGTAGAGTTTCCAGAGATCAAGATCGCCGGGTTCCGCGGCCAGCAGCGGCTCGACAATGCGCGGGTCGTAGTTGAGCCGGACATCTCCGTTTTCATCCCTGCGCCAGCTGCTGGCGGCCAGCACGGCAAATTGCGCGTCCGACACCGGGCCATAGGGCGAGAAGCGGGTCTTGAGGTAGGTTTCGACCTCGCTGACACTCTTGAACGCGGGATAAGCGCCCACGGCATCACCGATGCCCGCAACGACCTCCTTGCGGATGAACGGACCGACATCGTTAAGGACGAGTTTGCGGAACGGCACGCCCATGCCTGCCATGACCATGCCCAGGATGCCGCCCATGGAGGTTCCGATCCAATCCACGGGTTGTGTAACGTCAAGCCCAGCCATCACATGCTGAACATGCTGGAAGTAGACCGGCATGGCATAGCCGCCGGCATCGTCCAGCCAGTCGCTGCCGCCACGCCCCACCATGTCCAGGCTGATCACACGCCAGCCGTGTGCTGCCAGGTCTTCGGAAAGCCAACGGAAGTCATGCGCATTGCGCGAGATTCCATGGACGCAGATGGCCGTAAGCGCGGCGTCGGCACTGCCCCATTCGAGATAGGCAAGATTTACCGAGCCATCGTTGTGGGGAACCGCAATCCTGCCCGGCTGCATCGTTACGCCGCCGTCGAACGCAACGGCGGGGCTTCATTGATCTCACCCCACTGCTCGACCTCGACAAAGGTGTCGGGATAGAAGCCGTTGAAGTTGGTGCGCAGGGCATTGCCGTAGGCGCCGACCTGGCCGATTTCGATCCAGTCGCCCTCGTTGATGTCATCGGGCAGATGGAAGGTGAAGGGCAGGATGTCGATGGAGTCGCAGGTTGGGCCCGACATCTTGAAGTCGGCGCCGGTCTCCGACATTGGTCCTTTCAGGCGAACCGCACGCACCGGCATCTGAACCTGGGCTGTCACCATCTCCGAGAGACTGCCGTAGATACCGTCGTTGATGTAGAGCTGGTTGCCCTTGCGCAGCAGCACCTGCACGACAATCGACATCGATCCGGCGACCAGGCCCCTGCCGGGTTCACACATAACGACACAGTCATTGCGCAGATCGAGTTGCTTGAGGCCCGCTTCGATCTCATCCATGAAGCTTTCGAGCGGCGGAAGCTGGACGCCCTGATAGGCCGCCGGGAAGCCGCCACCGACATCGAGCATGTGAATATCCACCTGCGCCTCGTCCATGATCTTGCGCAGGATATCGAGCGCAATCTTCCAGGCTTCCGGCTTCAGGTATTGGGAGCCGACGTGGAAGAAGAGCCCCGCCTGGCATTTCCACTTCTGCACTTCCTTCAGAAGCGCGGGCGCTTCCTCAGGCTGGCAGCCGAACTTCTCGGAAAGGTCATAGGCCGTATCCATGGGCGGGGTTGCGACACGCACCACACAGGTCACACCTTCGCCGCCAGTCTCATCCATGACCTTCTCGAGTTCGGCATGAGAATCAATCACGAAGTGGCGGATGCCGTAGACCTCGTAAGCCGTGCGGATCGCCGCGCGGGCCTTGACCGGATGCATGAAGTAACAGCCGGCATCGCGGAACTGCTCGCGCACCTGGGCGATCTCGGCAAGGGACGCCGTATCGAAGTGGCGAATGCCCGCTTCATAGAGCAGCTCAACCACGCGCGGGTGGGGATTGCACTTGATCGCGTAAAGCACACGGCCCGGAAAGGTCTTGAGATACCGGCTGGCGGTCTCGCGAAGCACATCGGGCTGGATGCAATAGACGGGATAACTTGGCTCCATCGCCGCGATCATCGCGTCGACAGTAGCAAAGGTGTTGCGTTTCATGACGATAATTCCTTGGAAAGAACCCTCATATGGGTGCCACGAACCGAAGAGAAAAGCCAATTTCCCGTGTCTGGGGTGCATGGTACGCATGGCTTGGGCCTGCTACATCTTCCCGGAAGCATGTTGAAAGGATTTCCAATGGTCGAAGGACCCTTGAGCGGCATCACCGTAGTTGATCTCAGCCGCATTCTGGCCGGCCCCTATTGCACCATGGTGCTCTCTGACCTGGGCGCACGGGTGATCAAGGTCGAACGGCCGGGAACCGGCGATGACGCGCGCGAAACCGGCCCCTTTCTGAATGGTGTTTCGGGCTACTTCGCCTCGATCAACCGGGCCAAGGAGAGCATTGCACTGGATCTGAAGGACGAGAATGACCGGGAGGTCTTCCGAGCGCTTCTCGGAACGGCCGATGTGCTGGTCGAGAACTATCGCCCCGGTGTGATGGAGAAACTCGGTTTCGGCTGGGAAGACCTCAAGGAGACCTACCCGACGCTGATCTATGCCGCCGTCTCTGGATTTGGTCACAGCGGTCCCTACAAGGACCGCCCAGCCTATGACATGGTCGTGCAGGCCATGGGCGGTGTCATGAGTCTGACCGGCCACCCGGGCGGTGAACCCACACGTGTGGGAACCTCAGTGGGCGACATCACGGCGGGTCTGTTCACGACCATCGGTATCTGTTCGGCGCTTTATCACCGGCAGAACTCCGGCAAGGGCCAGAAGATCGACGTTGGCATGCTCGACAGTCAGGTCGCCATTCTGGAAAACGCCATCGCCAGATACTCCGCGAACGGCGAAATCCCCGGTCCGCTCGGCGCACGCCATCCCTCGATCGTGCCGTTTGCGGCCTTTCACACCTCGAACGGCCATATCATCATCGCCGCGGGCAACGATTCCCTCTTCCAGCGCCTCAGTGAAGCCTTGAATTGCCCTCAGATGGCCAAAGATGAGCGTTATCTCTCCAATGCCCTGCGCGCCGACCATGTCGATGCACTGAAAGATGAACTGGAGGCCGTGCTGACCACCAACACCACCGAACACTGGCTGGACGTCATCCAGGAGGCGGGCGTTCCCTGCGGAGCGATCAACAATGTCGCGCAGGTCATGGCCGATCCCCAGGTGCTGGCACGCAACATGGTCGTCACGACGGAGGACCCTGACGCCGGAACGATCCGGTTCTCGGGCAACCCCATCAAGATGTCGAACTTCCATGATCCCGACACACGCGGCCCGGTACCGAGGCTTGACGAGCATCGAGACGCGATCCTGCGTGACTTGAAGAAATTTACTTAACTTGTTGTTACGAAGAAAGAAAAAGAGATCACTCCTTAGAAGAGTTCTTCGGCTTTTTCTGAGCCTTGTCCTGCTTTTGGTCGTGGGCGTTGCCGGCCTTGTCATTTGGCTCTGGCAATCCACACCACAGATGGAAGGCAACATTACCGTTAGTGGCCCGACCGCACCGGTCGAGATTCTTCGTGATGACTTCGGTATTCCCCATATCATCGCGGAATCGCTTAACGATGCCTATTTCGGCCTAGGCTTCGTGCATGCTCAGGACCGCATGTTCCAGATGGAGCAGCAGCGGCGCCTAAGCCAGGGGCGCCTCTCCGAGGTTCTGGGCTCTTCAACGCTGGAGTACGACCGGTTTCTGCGGCTTCTCGACCTTCATCGTGCGTCCCAGGCCAGCGTTGCCGCACTCGATCCCGCCACTCGCGAATCACTCAATGCCTACGCCGCCGGCGTGAACGCCTTCATTGGGACGCACGATGGCGCGCTTTCTCCCGAATTCACGCTGTTGCTTGCGGCCGACCCTGCACCCTGGTCCGCGGCGGATTCCATCGCCTGGCTCAAGGTCATGGCCCTGCACCTGTCGGGCAACTGGCGCGAGGAAGCTCTGCGCGCGGCCATGATCGACGAAATCGGAGCCGAAAAGACCGCCAGTTTCTTCCCTGATGTTCCTGCAGCGACGCCCAGCATTCTGGACGCAGCGGAGGGCCGAGCCTTTTTCGATCTGTCCAGCCTGCTCAACGATCTGCTGCCGCCTGCAGGCAATGGCTCCAACAACTGGGTCGTTGATGGCACCCACACCAGCTCTGGCATGCCCCTGCTCGCCAATGACCCCCATCTGGGATTCTCGATCCCGGCCATCTGGTATCTCGCACACCTGGAGGCACCGGGACTCTCGGTTGCCGGCGCGACACTGCCGGGAATTCCACTGGTGATCGTGGGCACCAACGGGGAGATCGCCTGGGGTGTCACCAACACCGGACCGGATACGCAGGATCTCTTCATCGAACGCCTCGTTCCCGAGGACAACAGCCGCTATCTGACCCCTGATGGCTCGGAGTCCTTTGCCGGGCGTGAAGAAGTCATCGAGGTGCGCTTTGGCGAGGATGTCACGGTATCCATGCTGGAAACGCGCCATGGCCCTGTTCTGACCGGAATCAGGGACCAGGTTGATGGCCTTGTCGGGGATGACGAGGCCATTGCGCTCTCCTGGACCATGCTTCAGGACGATGACCGAACGATTGAAGCGGGACTTGCTCTGCACACCGCATCGAACTGGCCGGAGTTTGTAGCATCGGCGCGCCCCTATGCCGGGCCGCAGCAGAACATTGTCTATGCTGATCGGCGCGGCAATATCGGCCTGCTTGCACCCGCGACCATTCCCATCCGCAGTTCGGGCGATGGCCTGATTCCCGTGCCTGGTTGGACCGGCGAGTCCGACTGGATCGGTGCCATTCCCTTTCATGACCTGCCAGGCACGTTCAATCCCGAGACGGGGATGATCGCGACCGCCAACGACAAGCTGGTTGCGCAAGACTACCCCTATCTCCTGGGCCATCAGTGGCAACCGGGATATCGAGCCGGGCGCATCAGGGATCTGTTGGCGGAACGCAGCGACCATGATGTCGCCAGTTTCAGAAGCATGCAGCTTGATGAAGCCTCCCTGTTCGCCATGGCCATGCTGTCTTATGCGCTTGAGGCGGTGCCGCAATCAGCGAACGGCAAGACGCTTCAGGGCATGCTTGCGAACTGGGACGGTGACATGGCAGCAGACAGTGCTGCGCCGACAGTCTATCAGGCCTGGTATCGCGAGCTGACACGCGCCATTTATGCTGACGATCTGGGCGAACTCTTCCATGACGCCTGGTGGTTCAAGCCGGTATTTGTCCTTGATGTGATGCAGGCCGACCCGCATGGATGGTGCCTGAATGCCGAAACCGGCGCGGAAACATCCTGTGCGGATCTTGCCGGAATTGCCTTTGACGAGGCGGCCGCATTCCTGATCGAGCGGTTTGGTGCTGATCCCGCAGGCTGGCAATGGGGTGATGTCCATGGCCTGAAACTGCGACACCGTCTTTACGGCATGATTCCCGGGATCGACGCCATGACCGGTGTGGACCTTACCATGGGCGGCGACCGCTTTACGGTGTCCACCTCCGGGTTCGTGTTCAACTCAGACAGTCGGGCCTTTGCGACCGTTCATGGTCCCGTGTTGCGCGCCGTGGTCGACCTGGCCGAGCCGGTTACCGGCTATTTTGTCATTCTACCGGGACAATCGGGCAATCCGTTCTCGCCGTACTATGACAATCTGGTCGAACGGTGGTACGCCAACGACCCGGTTCCAATTCCCATGGACCGTGCCCATATCAAAGTGCGTCATCGCCTGGTGCTTGAACCAGGCATCCCATGAGTATCGAGCTGGAAGGAAGACAAAGCGTGGAAGTCGTTCGTTTGCACCGTGGTGATGCGCCCTTGATCGTGAGCATGCCCCATGTCGGGACCACAATCCCCGCAGCCATTGCCGATACCATGACCCCGATTGCCCGCCATGTGCCCGACACCGACTGGCATGTCGAGCGCCTCTATGACATGGCCCCGGACATGGGCGCGACGATGATCGAGGCGACCCATTCGCGCTATGTCATCGATCTCAACCGCGATCCAGACAACAAGCCGTTGTATCCAGGTGCGGACAACACCGAATTGTGCCCCACCAGCACGTTCGACCTGGAACCGATCTACCTGCCCGGCCAGGAACCGGATCAGGCCGAGATTTCCCGCCGGATTGAAACCTATTGGCAGCCCTATCATCGCGCCATTACCGACGAGATTTCGCGTCTGCGCGAGAAACACAAGCAGGTCGTTCTATGGGACGGCCATTCCATCCGTTCGGTGGTTCCCAGATTCTTCGAGAACCAGTTGCCCGACATCAATCTGGGAACAGGAAACGGCACCTCGGCCGATCCGGAACTTGCCAGAAGGGTCGTGGAGACAGCCGAAGCCGCGAACACCTACACAACAGCGTTTAATGGTCGCTTCAAGGGCGGTCACATCACCCGCACCTATGGCGCGCCGGATCAGGGCGTCCATACCATTCAGCTTGAGCTGTCGCAGGTGACCTATATGGAAGAGACCCTGCCCTTCCGGTATCTGCCCGAAAAAGCCGACGAGGCCAAGGCAGTCATCGGCCGGATGCTCACATCCGTGACCGATTGGCTCAGCGAGGCCTGATCAGGACCATTCCGCGTCGCTGACGTCGGGCGTCATCTGGCGATAACCACCCTGATAGTAGAGCAGCGGCGCTGCGGGCTC
>CALIUG010000006.1 GCA_938048755.1 uncultured Alphaproteobacteria bacterium | reverse complement strand
GGGGAGCGACCGCGACCCCGCCGCGCTAGCGGCGTGAGCCAAGTGAGCGGAGCGAACGCCCGGCGTTTGAGGGAACAAACAAGAAAAGGGACTGACAAAACAAAAAACCCCAACGCAACCCCATGCACCCCAGATCGGTCTTGCTATCACCGCGATATAAGAACATATAAGGAACAACATAGCAAGGGAAGAACGATCATGATGGAGGCCGAAGACGCGGGATTTGGTGCCGGGGTGCAGAAACGGTTGCTGAAGGCCACGGCCGAAGGGCTGGCCGAGGCGACGGGAACCGGGGAACTGACCCTGCAGACCCGTCTGATGCGCGAGGTGCTCGATGCCCTTTGGATTCCCTATGGCCTGCCCGAGGACGAACAGCCCGTGCAGCTGGATGCGGCCTATGCACTGATGCGCGAAATTGCGCCGCGTGATGCCATGGAAGGTCTGCTGACGGCCCAGATGGCCGGAGTCCATGGTGCCGCGATGGACTGCCTGCGCCGGGCCATGCAGCCAGGCCAGAGTGATGCGGTGCGCGACGATGCGCTGCGGCTGGCCGTGAAGCTGCTGGCGCTTTATCCCCGCCAGATGGAGGCGCTGGATCGCCGTCGTGGCCGGGGCAGCCATCACAAGGTGACGGTGGAGCATGTGACGGTCAGGGCCGATCCTGTGGATGAGGAAGCGACCGAGGAAGCGGCGGAGACGGTCGCCGAAACGGCCCCGGAGAAGGCGGATCAGCCTGCGACCGGGAGTCGTGCGCCGTCGGCCGGGGCCGGAGCGGTCCGGCCCCAGGCGGAGCCACGGCCAACCAGACCGCCATCGCCGTTGCTGGAGGAACCCGACACCGGTCAAGGCACCCGATCGGCCGAGAGATCCCGGGCCGCGTGACGATGCCGGGAGGCAACCGGGATACCGGGCGGCTAAACGCGGCACCACGCTGTGGCGCCAGAACACGCAACGGTGCGCCGTGCCGGGCGCCGGCGATCCATGGCAAGGCGCGCTGCCGCATGCATGGTGGGGCTGGATCAGGTGCGCCTAGGGGCAACCGCAACGGCCTGAAACATGGTCTCTATACGCGCGAGGAGCAGAAGCGGCGGCGCGTGGTGATGGACCTGATGCACAAGGCACGGGCGACGTTGCGGGAGGCCGAGTAAGGACCGCTGGTTTCGCGAGGGCGCGAGGCGTGGTCTGATAGCGGCTGTCGTATCCGAACTGCCTGAAGGACCCTTGCGATGCCCGATGCTCTCAAGCTGATCAGTGCCGAGGTCTGCCCCTATGCACAGCGCACACGGTTGGTGCTCCACGAGAAAGGCATCGAACACGCGGTGGTCGAGATCAACCTGCGCGACAAGCCCGACTGGTTTGCCGAGGTCTCGCCCTACAGCAAGGTGCCGGTGCTGGTGCATGGCGACCACACGATCTGGGAATCGACGATCATCAACGAATATCTCGATGAGGTGTTCGACGGCCCGCGTCTGGTGCCCCAGGCAGCCGCCGAACGCGCGGCGATGCGCATCTGGATTGCCCATGACGACGTGAAGTTCGTGCCCGCGACCTACAAGCTGCTGCTGGCCAAAGACGACCCCGAGAAGCAGGCGCTTTATGGCGAGGTGATCCTGGACGCGTTGCGTTTCATGGAGACCCAGGCGCTGGGCGCGCGCAACAAGGGGCCGTGGTGGCTGGGTGAACATCTGAGTCTGGCGGATCTGTCGATCTATCCGCATGTGGAGCGGCTGGCCGTACTGAAGGAATACCGGGGTATCGAGATGCCTGCGGAATGCGGCGCGCTGCGTGAATGGTTGGCCGCCATGCAGGAGCGCGAGAGTGTGAAGGCGACCATGCGCGACGACGCCTATCACATCGCCGCCTATGCCAAATATGCCGATGCCAGTGCCGATGGCACCACGGCAAGGGACATGCGGCTTTAGGGTGTGTGCGGGCACTGCAGTGGTGGCATTTCCGGTCCGGCGTGGTGCGGTTTGCTGATTTCCGTGCATGGATCCTCCGATCAAGTCGGAGGATGACTCGGATTTTGGGTGGGGCAACATCTGCGTTTTCACCACCCTTTTGTCATCGTCGGACTTGATCCGACGATCCATGCACCGTTGTTGGACCATCATCCGGCCTGCATGGTGCGCGCTGGCGTGTGCAGAGAGGTGGGCAGAACGGCAGGAGGCTTGTGGCACGGTTCGCGCTTCGGGCTGGGGCCGAGGCTGATTTCAGGTTCCGTGCATGGATCCTCCGATCAAGTCGGAGGATGACTCTGGTGCTGGGTTTGTCACGTCGGGGTTGATCCGACGATCCCTGCGCAGGGGTCTCCCCGTCACCCGGCCCCAAGGAATGCGCTAGACTGACAGGAACGAACCAACGGGGAGACGACGATGGGCGAGCTGGTGCTCTATATGGTGAAGTACGAGAATGATCAGAAGGCGGCGATGCTGAGCGATGCGGACAAGCGCGACCGCGCGGCGATCCATCGCCAGGCGATCAGCGATTTCGGCGGGCGGCCGATCGCGCAATACGGAAGCTACGGCGAATACGACATGGTCTATATCTACGAGATGCCCGACAACAAGGCACTGGCCGCCAACCTGCATCTGACCGACAGCTTCGGTCTGGCGAAATACGCCAAGGCGATTCCGTTGATGGACGCCGGTGACTTCGTCGCCTCGCTGGCCCTGGCGCATGAGACGCCGACGAACTACGGGCCGGCGAAGGGCTGAATGCGGCTGCGGCTGTGGGGAACGGGGCTCAGCAGTCGCGGTTGAAGACGTCGCCGCGGCGGTCGGTGGTGTTGCACAGAAGCGCGTTGCGCACGGTGGCGGATTCATAGCGCGCATCGGTGAGGTCGGCATCGGTCAGGATGGTGCGCGTCATGTCGGCTTCGTAGAGGTTGGCACCCACCAGATTGGCGCCGGTGAGATCAAGCCCGGAAAGATCGGCATGGGAGAGATCGCAGCCCGCGCAGGACCCGTTCGCCATCAGCGTGGCGAGATCAGCCTCGTCGGCGGCAAAGGCCGGTGACCATGCCAGGGCGGCTGTCACGGCGGCGGCAAGCCGAAGGCGTCTGGAGGTCTGGAGAAGCTGGATCATGGAGCGTGGTTCCTTGCGGGTTTTGGGCGTCGCTGAATTGACATGGGTTACTTGCTCATAGCCTGTTCATGGGCTTTCGCAA
>CALIUG010000005.1 GCA_938048755.1 uncultured Alphaproteobacteria bacterium | reverse complement strand
CTCTTCAAACCACAGGAATGCTGGAACTATCTCAAAGATACTGGATACGTTGCAGAATAAACGCACGATGCTCTAATGAAGAGCATCAGGTCGAAGTGCGCGTGCCTCTGTACTACTTGATCAGCCCAGGGTTCGGGAACTACCTCAAAGGCGCTGTGCAGTTGATTGAAGACGAAGATGGCCCCCAACCCTTTCAAAGCCCTCCGATATCCTGTGCCAGATTGGAGGGCTATCTGGTGCCATGGACAAAGAGTAGAGACCGGGAGATGCGAGTCACGAGCTCGCCCGGTTCCATATATGTGATTGTCATCGGCACAACCTATGAAGAACGCCGGGACCTTGTCGATGGTTACTGATGCAGAAACCCAGGCTTCCAGGTCGCCTTGTTGAACTTCACTCTGCAGCGTGAGATAGCCTGAACGCAACACTCCGGCATCGGGAGCAGAGTTGATGGCCCAACGCGGCAGTCTTTCACCGCAGCGTATCGTGGATGCCGCGATGATGGTGCTCGACAGGGATGGTGAGAAAGGTTTCAGCATGCGCCGTCTTGCGGCCGAGCTCGATGCCGACCCCATGGCGCTTTACCACCACATTCCCAACCGCAAGGCGCTGATGCAGGCGGTTCTGGATGCGCTGATGCGCGACTGTGCGCTTCCGCAGCCGGAGGGAAGCTGGCAGGCCCGTGTGCGCGCCCTGTGTCATGCCCTGCGCGATCTGGCGCACCGGCATCCCGGCTGTTTCCAGGTCTATGTGTCGTTCGAAGACTGGGTGCCGGCCGAACATCGTGTGTATGAGGCGTTTTATGCCGCGCTTCGCGATGGCGGCTTCCCGTCCAGCGCCAATGTTCGTGCCGCGCGGCTGCTGTTTGCCTATGTCGAGACCTTCGCCATTGACGAGATCACCGGCTGGCTGGCGGCCATGGATGAAGAGGAACGTGCCGCGCTCGCCCGGAGCCTGGAGGGTGGCGCATTCCCGGTCAGCGAATCCCTCATCGCCGACATCACAGAAATGGATGTCGACGATGAGTTCGCGTTTGGTCTTGATGTTCTGCTACGTGGCCTGGAGGCCGAACGGGTGGCCTGATCTAGAGTTCTCTTGCGACATTGCTGGCAACGCTCTGGCCCGAAAGATGGGCGCCCGCGACCGTGGCCCATTGGCTGGGATGGCAGGCTTCTCCGGCAAAGAAGATGCGGTCGCCGACACTGTTGCGCAGAACTGAACGCATGCGATAGGCACCGGGTTCGGCCGACGCATAGGAGCCACGGGTCAACGGGTTCTGACCCCAGGACGTGGCATCGCCCTTGACGAAGGACCGGTCGATGTCGCTGCCCAGCAGGTCACGCAGCTTGGAAAGGGCATAGTCGATGCGTGCTTCGACCGACTGCCGCTCCAGTTCATCGGCCCAGGAACCGCCGACATCGCAGTAGGCGAGGCCGTGGCCGCCGGCATTGGTGAGCGTGCCGAAGGCCTTGCCGTCATCAGCCACCTGGTAGAGCAGGTAGCCGTCGTTGCCCATCTCGAAGACGTCCTGCGAGAACTGCAGGGCAATGTGGTTGTAGGTGCCCATGGAGATATCGCTGAACGACTGCTGTTTGTTGTCGGGCAGGGCCGGTGTGAATTCGATGTCTCCGGCGGCCAGAACGCCCGTGGAAACCGTGACGATCACCGCCCTGGCGCTGATCGTGCCCTGGCTGGTCTCGACAGTCACACCCTCGCCGCTCCAGTCAATTTTGGTTGCCTTGGTGTTGAGCGAAACGGGGATTCCGGCGCCGTAATGGGCGACCAGCGTGCCGAAGCCTTCCGTGCAGAACCAGTCGGGTCCGGCATCAGGGGTGTTCCACCAGTCCGCTGTGGAAAAGTTCGAAAGATCCTTGGCCATGCTCCAAGGCCCCAGATTGAAGGCCGCCGTGGCTGCCCAGGGACCTGAAACCGAGCTGGTCGCATCGGCAGCAGAGATATCGCGGCCACCATCGGCGGCCCGTCCGATGGCCCGGTACATGTCGTCGAGGTCGTCCCAGATCGCGTCGCCCGCGTCCTCGCTGACCTCGTTGTTGTTCTTGTCGAAGTAACGCCATTCGTCTTTTGCGGGATAGATCGTGAAGCCGTTATCCCTGCCATAGCTGTTGAAGGGATTGCTCGATCCGTTGTGCAGCCAGTGGGCGCCGACGTCATAGGGCACGTCAAAGGTGGTCATGTCGGTATGGGCGCGGCCACCGATGCGGCCATCGGCCTCGATCATGACGACCTCGAGACCACGGCCCATCAGTTCCCGGGTTGCGGCCAGCCCGGCAGCGCCAGCGCCGATCACCACGACATCGGGGTTGGTCGGCAATTGGGCCTGCACGATGCCTGGCGCGAGAAGGCCTGCCGCCAGACCGCCGACAAAGGTACGACGGGTGAGTTGGGGGGTGGTGAAGTGCGCCATGATCATCTCCTGCAGTCTCTACGGTGTAGAGTAACGTGTTTTTTCTGATATGACGAGCATCTTGGCATGAATTCACGCCGGAACGGGCATGATGCGTTCCTTCGATCGGATCAGGTTGCGACTAACCTTCAAGGCAATCGAGATAACCTGCTCCAAGCTGGATCAGCCGTTCGCGGTAGAGCGCTGCACGCTGGCGTGTTGCGTTGCCCGGCTGGCCTGCGTTCCACGCCAGAGGGTTGGGCAGCACGGCAGCAAGTTGGGATGCCTGCTCGCTGCTCAGGGCGTCGGCATCAACCCCGAAATGTGCCTGTGACGCAGCTTGGGCACCATAGAGGCCCGGCCCCCATTCGACGACATTGAGGTAGAGTTCCATGATCCGTTGTTTGGGCAGCAGCAGTTCCAGGTAAAGCGTCAGCCAGGCTTCCAGTCCCTTGCGCAGAAACGAGCGTTCCGGCCAGAGAAAGAGATTTTTGGCGAGTTGCATCGTGATGGTGCTTGCCCCGCGTGCCGTCTGCCCGGCACGGAGCGCCTCGATCTGAGCAGCAAGGGCAGCTTCGTCAAACCCGGCATGGTGGCAGAACAGATTGTCTTCGGCTGCGATCACGAGCCTTGGCAGGTCGGGCGCGATCGCATCCATCGCCCGCCACTCTTTTTCCAGCGCCATGCCGTCGGCGTAACGGATCACCATGAGCGGCGTGATCGGTGGCGGAACGAACCGGTAGAGCAGAGTGATGGCCGCAGGCGCCAGCAGGACGACCACCACCGCCGCCATCAGACGGCGGAGCCAGCGGCGGCGTTTGGGGCCGGTCGTTGATGCGGCTTGGCTTGTCATGGCTGGCTGGCGATGCTGCCGCCGGAAAACGTTCAGGCGGCGCGTTTGCCGCGTGCTGCCGCGGCGCGCATGGCCGGGGTTTCCTCGTCGAACAGCGATGCCAGTTCGCCCAGCACGGTGCCGCCAAGCTGTTCGACGTCCACCAGCGTGACCGCGCGGCGATAATAGCGGGTGACATCATGGCCGATGCCGATGGCGATCAGCTCGACCGGTGACAGGCCTTCGATCCAGCCGATCACGTCACGCAGATGGCGCTCCAGATAGTTGCCGGAATTGACCGACAGGGTCGAATCATCGACCGGCGCGCCGTCGGAGATCACCATCAGGATCTTGCGCTGTTCGGGCCGTCCGATCAGGCGGTCATGGGCCCACAGCAGGGCCTCGCCATCGATGTTCTCCTTCAGTAGGCCTTCGCGCAACATCAGTCCCAGGCTCTTGCGCGCACGGCGCCACGGGGCATCGGCTGCCTTGTAGACGATATGGCGCAGATCGTTGAGGCGTCCGGGGCTGGTCGGCTTGCTGTCGGCCAACCACTTCTCGCGGCTGCGGCCACCCTTCCAGGTGCGCGTCGTAAAGCCCAGAATCTCGACCTTCACGCCGCAACGCTCCAGCGTCTGGGCCAGGATATCGGCGCTCATCGCGGCAATGCCGATCGGGCGCCCGCGCATGGAACCGGAATTGTCGATCAGCAGGGACACCACGGTGTCGCGGAAATCGGTTTCGTGTTCGATCTTGAAGGACAGCGGCACCATGGGATCGATCACGATGCGCGAAAGGCGCGCCGAATCCAGCATGCCTTCCTCCAGGTCGTACTCCCAGGAACGGTTCTGCTGGGCCATCAGCTTGCGCTGCAGCCGGTTGGCCAGCTTGGAGGTCACGCCCTTCAGATGCGCGATCTGCTGATCAAGCTGGGCGCGCAGGCGGGTCAGTTCCTCGGGATCACACAGATCCTGGGCGTCGACGACCTCGTCGAACTCCTGGGTATAGGCCTTGTAGGTCGGCTCGCGGCGGTTGCCGTAAATGTCCTCGGGCCGGCGCATGCGCCCGCTGGGATCGGTGTCGTCGGCACCCGATGGCACCATCTGGTCGTCGTCTGATTCCTCGGCATCGGCTGCCGTGGCGTCATCGTCGGCGGCCTGCTCGTCCATGCTGTCGGCATCGCTGTCTTCGTCGCTGCCGCTTTCGCCCGATTCACCCTCGGCCTCACCCTCTGCCTGGTCGGGATCGCTCTGATCGTCCGCGGCATCGGGGTCGCTCTGTTCGTTGGTCTGGTCGGTTTCCTCATCGGGAAGTTCCAGATGCGAGATCAGCTGGCGCAGGGTCTTGGCAAAGGCTTCCTGATCCTCGATCACCTCGTGCAGGTTCTCCAGATCATCGCCCACCTTGGACTCGAGCCAGGCGCGCGACATGTCGACGGCCTGCTGGGCCGACGGCGGCGGTGCCTTGCCGGTCAGTTTCTCGCGCACGATCAGGCCCATGATGTCGGCCAGCGGCGCCTCGTCCTGATCGGAGATCCGGTGCAGGCCCTTGGCCCGGCAACGATCCTCGATCACGACGTCCAGATTGTCGGAAACGCCCTTCATGCGGTTGGAACCCAGGCTCTCGCAGCGGGCATCCTCGACCGCGTCATAGACCGCGCGCCCGATTTCACCGACCGGGCGGCGGCGTGCATGGGTCTTGGCGTCATGGTGGCGCAGCTTCAGGGCCAGGGCATCGGCTTCGCCGCGTGTCATGGCCACGCTGTGGGCATCAAGCTCGCGGGGCGGCTGGGTCAGTTGCGCGCTATGGCCACTGACCGAAGGCTCCTGGACGCCGAAGTTGACCTCAAGCTCGTCGTCACGCGACATCGCCCGCATCGTGCCGGCAACGGCGCGCTTGAACGGCTCAACGATGTTCTCGTCGCGACTCACGCCCGTGGACCCCTAACGTGCGGCCGATTGCAGGACAACCGATTCCGGCAGCTCCGTGCCAAAGCAGCGCTGATAGAATTCGGCGATCTGGCTGCGTTCGGTTTCGTCACACTTGTTGAGGAAGGTGACGCGGAAGGCAAAACCCATATCGCCGAAGATCTCGGCGTTTTCGGCCCAGGTGATCACGGTTCGCGGCGACATGACGGTGGAGATGTCCCCGGTCATGAAAGCGCCACGGGTCAGATCGGCGACCGCGACCATCTGCTTGATCTTCTCCTTGCCTGCCTTGTCACTATAGGCCGGCATCTTGGAAAGGATGATCTTCTCTTCCTCGGCATGTTCCAGATAGTTCAGGGTCGAGACGACGGACCAGCGGTCCATCTGGCCCTGGTTGATCTGCTGGGTACCGTGATAGAGGCCTGTGGTGTCGCCTAGGCCGACCGTGTTGGCGGTCGAGAACAGGCGGAACGACTTATTGGGATGGATCACCTTGTTCTGGTCGAGCAGGGTCATCTTGCCCTGCACTTCCAGAACACGCTGGATCACGAACATCACGTCGGGACGTCCGGCATCATATTCGTCGAAGACGAGCGCAATGGGGTGCTGGATCGCCCAGGGCAGAATGCCCTCGCGATACTCGGTCACCTGCTTGCCGTCTTTCAGGACGATGGCATCCTTGCCGATCAGATCGATACGGCTGATGTGGCTGTCCAGGTTGACGCGGATACAGGGCCAGTTGAGGCGTGCCGCGACCTGCTCGATATGGGTCGATTTACCGGTCCCATGATAGCCCTGGATCATGACGCGACGGTTATGGGCAAAGCCCGCCAGGATCGCCAGCGTCGTCTGGGGATCAAAGACGTAGGATTCGTCGACTTCCGGCACATGCTCGGTGCGCTTCGAATAGGCCGGCACCTCCATGGTGGTATCGACGCCGAAGACCTTTTTCGCGTTCACCGTGGTATCGGGCGCACCTTCGGGAAGCAGACCAATTTCGCTGGATTCTTTCGCCATCTCTCACACGTCTTCTTGATGAATGTCTGGAAGCGGTTCGATGCAATCCCCGAACCGCCATGATTGTTTACGGCAGCCTCACAAATCAGATCAGCAGGCTGCTCGGAACGGGCGCTACATTGGCACGGCCTCAGGGTCGCGCACAAGTCGCGAAACCGCCGTTATCCTTCCCCGGTCCGGGGGGCGGTCTGCGTCAGGCGGCGATAGGCCCAGATCACGTCGCGCAGACGCTCCTCAGCCTCCTTGTCACCACCGTTCAGGTCGGGGTGGCAGGCCTTCACCTCTTCCTTGAAGCGGCGCTTGATCTCGTCGGCTTTCACACCGAGCTTCAGGTCCAGAATGTCCAGCGCACGGCGCTCCTCCGCCAGGGTGCCGGCATCCTGGGTCGGTGGCGCCTTGCCTCCCGTTGCTCCCTGTTCGTCACGTGCAAAGCCGAACGGGTCCTTGAAGCTGTCGTTGATGAAGGCCTCGCGGAACGCGCGGCTCTTGATCATGTGCTCGTCGGGCCGCCAGGTCTTGCGGTGCCAGGAGAGGTCGGCCTGCTGATAGGATTCGATTTCGTCCTGGTTCCAGCCTTCAAAGTAGTTCCAGGACTTGTTGAAGTCGCGGATGTGGTCGATGCAGAAATACTGATATTCGTTGATCTGGGTGCGCGATTTCGGCGCGCGGTGTTCGCCCGATTCCGAACAGCCGGGCCAGGCACAGGGCGTGACATCGTCTTGATCGATCGTGTCGAAGGCAGATTGGGAACGTGAACGGGCCATGATCGGAGTATGGGGAGGCCAATTGTGCCTTGCAAGGTCTCACCCCGCGGGGCACCTATGCATTCCGAAGAGACCCGGAGAGACCCATGCGCGTGGCAACAGCCATTAGATCCAAACTCGAGGCGGCCCTGGCACCCGACAGCCTGGAGGTGATCGATGAATCCCACCACCACGCCGGTCATGCCGGCGCAAGAGAGGAAGGCGAAAGCCATTTCCGGGTCGAAGTGGTGTCCACGGTCTTCGAAGGTCTCAACCGCATCGCCCGCCAGCGTCTGATCTACAAGACGCTTGCCGAAGAGATGGCGAATGACATTCACGCGCTCAACATCGACGCAAAGACACCGGGCGAAGTCTGAAAGATTGAGTGTCATCCCGGCCAAGCGCAGCGCAGGATGGGTTTCACCGACGAAGCACTGACACTGTCAAAGTTGATCGTCGCATCTGCAACAACATATGCGATCCCCAGCGAAGGCTGGGGTCCATAAGCTCGGTGGATGATCGTCGGCAATCTCTGGCATCCGGGCGCTTCCTTGTTCTTCATCTTCCACACACGAACGTTTCATTGTCTCCTGTGCGTATGGACCCCAGCCTCCGCTGGGGATCAAGGGAATTGGATACGCAGGAAGGTTACTGCGCCGCGCTCAGGTCCTGCTGGATTGACGCGCTGCCCAACCGTCCCGGCACCTGTCCTTCCAGCCCCAGGCGTCGGATCGCCGCGAACATCATGGCATGGTTGCTGGAGACATAGGGTTTGCCGGTTGCCGCTTCCAGGTCTTCGATCACCTCGACCGCGCGCATGTCGGTGCAGGACATGACGACGGCATCGGCACGTTCATGGCAGGCGCGCCGACCCAGATCGAACACGGCATCGGGCTTGAGGTCGCTCTGGCCATAATTGCCCAGGTCCTCGCCGATATAGGCTGATTGGATGACCTGACGACCGCAGGCCCCCAGAAAGGCAGCGGCTTCGCGATTGAGTTCCTCGGTATAGGGCGAACAGAAGCCGATGGTGTGGGCGTCGAGCGCATCGAGCGCCTCGACCAGGGCACCGGCTGCCGTGACGGCGGGCACCCCGGCACGTGTCTGGATGCGCTCACAGAACTCCCGGTCATAGTCCGGACCCATGGAAAGCGTGGCTGAGGTGCAGCCATAAAGAATGATGTCGGGGCGCACGGCGCAGAGATCGTCAAGGACCTGGTCCAGCGAGGCGACGGCGAACTGCTGCATCTGTGCGGAGTCCGGTACCTTGTCGAGATCGTAGCCGCCGGCACGCTGGAAATGGAGCGACACGCCGTCCGGGCGCATGATCGCCATGTCGGGTTCCAGGTTTGCATTGCTGACGGGAACAATGACGCCGATGCGCGCACGTCCGCGCGAATCATGGGTTCGGGACGGCTTGCATTCTGCAGACATGGCGATGTCCTATTCGGCTGCGCCCTTGCTCTCCGGGCCGGTGTACCACTCAGGATACTCCATTTTCACGACTTCGGAATCGCTTGCCCAGGTGTGGCAGCCATCCAGCATGAAGGGCTTGGTCTTGGGTTCGTCAAGGGTGTCGACATATTCGCCGTTGCGCCGCTTGCGGCCATAGACCGCCTGATAGGCGACCGTTGCCATGCGCCCCAGCATTTCACGCATATGGGTGCAGCCATGGGTGCCGCCCAGCAGTTCACGTACCTTGCGATTCCAGCCTGCGCCGATCTGGGCGCCGACCAGCTTCTGGTGATCCGGTTCGATGCGGGTGCAGAAGTTGTAGGGCGTATGATCCATGGTTGCCTCGACCGCGTGGATCACGAAGTCAGCATCGATGGTCAGGCGAATCCACATGCCATGGATCGGCTCGCCGGCCTCGATCCTGCCGCGGTCGTTGTTGTCGAAACCATAGGTCTTGATGTCGGCAAGATAGGATTCCAGATCCCAGAGATCGTCCTCGCGTTCATAGGCGTGGCAGATGATCTCGCGCATATGGATAAGCTTGCGCGGGGCCGGATCGGGCAGGGGCATAACAACATTCCGCTCTGATTGTGCACTGCACCATAAGGTCGCTTGGCCCCGTGAGGCAAGGCCGGGTCTTTATGGGGTGTCAGGGGGAGCACGAAACCGCGAGTCGGGAACGACGGCGATGGCGGTTAGCTCGACCATGAAGTCCTGGTGACCCAGTCCAGCGACCATGACCGAGGTGCTGACCGGCGGGTTGTCGAAGGCAAGATACCGGGCGCGGACCTGCTGGATCGCCGGCAGATGGTTCCGTTCCACGAACCAGGTTGTGACCGAAACCAGATCGCGCAGTTCGCCGCCGACCTCGTCCAGCATCGCCTGGATGTTGTCGAAACAGGCTGCGGTCTGGGCTGCCACGTCGCCGGGGCCGATGATGGTCTCGGTGTTGTCCCAGGCGACCTGGCCGGTCAGATGGACGGTGTGCCCGGCATGGGCCACCAGACCCATGCTGAAGCCACGGCCACGCGCGGACCAGACCTTTGAAGACTCGAATCCCCTGCCCATCAGCCCGCTATTGCCCCGCCATCCACCAGGCCAGCGGAACCAGGACCGGCAGAAGAAGCAGCATGACCACGGTCGAAAGCACGATGTAGCTGGCGACCTCGCCGGGCGAACGATCGAACTTCACCGCCGCCAGGTAGTTGAAGACCGCGCCTGGCATGCAGCAGGCAATGGTGACGACGCCGCGCGCGACACCTTCCAGGCCCAGCAGCTCGCACAGGCCGAAGGCGACCGCGAACCCCAGGATCAGGCGCAAGACGACAACCAGCAGGGGCCGCGCGAAAGCCACCACCTTCATGCGCATCAGCGACACACCCAGCATGATCAGCATCAGGGGGATCGTCAGGCCGCCCAGCAGGTCGGTCGTGTTGGTCAGCCAGTCGGGCGGCGTGGTGTCGGTCAGCGTGAAGGCCAGCGCCACGGTGATGGCATAGATATGGGGCGTCTTCAGCATCCGCAGCGGGGATGCCTGGCCCGACATCAGCCAGAAATGGATCGTGAAGAACAGCACCGACTGGGTGGCGAACATGATCAGCGCAAGTTCCAGCCCGGCATCGCCAAAGGCAAAGAGATTGAGCGGCAGGCCCAGATTGCCCAGATTGCCGAACACGACCGGCGGCAGATAGACGCCGGTGGGCAGACGTACCGCGCGCAGCATGACCCAGCCGATGCCCAGGAACGACACCATCAGAAGCACCGATGCCAGGGCCATCACGCCCAGCTCCAGGGCCGGCACCGACAGGGTCGACAGGGTGGAGAATACCAGGCAGGGCGTGCCTACGCTCAGGATGATCTGTGTCATGTGGCCGGGATCGACCGGATTGCCCCATCGCGCCCAGCCCACGCCGACCAGAATGGCAATGGCGATCGGCGTCAGGACGGGGACTAGGGCAAGGACGAGTTCCAAGATGCTGGCCGATCAAGCCTCGTGTTCTTCGTCGTCGCCAATCGGGGTAACGCGAAGCTGGGTGAGCTGGTTGCGCACGCGCGCGGTGACCTTGAAGCGGAAGCCGTGGAAAACGAAGATCTGGCCCACTTCGGGGATCAGTTGCGCCTCATGAATCACCAACCCGGCGATGGTTGTGGCTTCTTCATCGGGCAGATGCCAATCGAACTCCCGGTTGATGTCGCGGATCGTTGCCGCACCTTCGACGGTGATCGAGCCGTCTTCGGCCACTGCGGTATCGGCGACGGCAACATCGTGCTCGTCCTCGATCTCGCCCACGATCTCTTCAAGAATGTCTTCCAGGGTCACCAGACCCATCAGGGTGCTGTATTCGTCCACGACCAATGCGAAGTGAGCGTGCCGTTCGCGGAACGCAGAGAGCTGCTCGCTGAGCGTGGTGGTGTCGGGCACAAACCAGGGCTCGGTCGCGATCTCCATGATGTCGAGACCTTCGCTGCTGCCTTCGCGGCGATAGAGCTCGCGCAGCAGGTTCTTGGCATGAAGAACACCGACGACGTTGTCTGGGTCTTCGCGGTAGAGCGGAATGCGCGTGAACGGACTGGCCAGCACTGCTTCAATGATGTCCTGGATGTCGTCTTCGGCATTGATCGTTTCCATGGTGCGTCGGTGCGTCATGACCTCGCTGACCTCGACCTGGGAGAGATCCAGCACGCCGTCGAGCATGGCGTGCTCGTCCTTCACAAGCCCGCCTTCATGTTTGTAGAGTGCCAGGGTGCCGCGGATTTCCTCGTCGGAATCGGTCAGGTCTTCGTCGCCCCGGTCGCCCAGGATCTTGAACATGAAGATCACGATCGCCTGCAGGCCGTGGGTAATGGGCCAGGCAATGAAAACCACGCCCTTCATGAACGGCGCCACCGCCAGGGCAACCCGTTCGGCATGGCGGATGGCATAGGTCTTGGGTAGGACCTCGGCAAAGATGACGACCAGGATGGTCATGCCCGTGGTCGCATAGATAACGCCTGCTTCACCTACCAGCAGGGTGAAGGCATAGGTCGCCATGGAGGCCGCGGCGATGTTGAAGAGGTTGTTGCCGATCAGGATCGAGCCGATCAGGCGTTCGCGATCCTGCATCAGGGCGCTCACCTTGGCGGCGCGTTTGTTGCCGGAGAGCTCCAGCGCGTGGATTTTCGAGCGGTTCGCGGCTGTCAGCGCGGTTTCCGATCCGGAAAAGACGGCTGAGAAGACCATGAAGATCACGATCAGCACGATGAAGATTTCAAGTACGCCCATGGTTTTGTATGTCGTTGTGAACGGGTTGGTGCGGTATCAGGCCGCGTTGCGCGGATGCGCCAGCATGTCCGCCAAATAGGCGCACACGGTCTCAGGCTCGACGTCGCGTGTCAGGAAAGCTTCGCCGATGCCACGCAGCAGGACAAAAGTGATCTTGCCGTCCTGAACCTTCTTGTCCTGGCTCATGTGGTCGACAAGCGCTGAAGCATCAAGGTCTTTCAGGCCCAGGTCACCAGGATGCACGGGCAGGCCGACAGCACGGAAATGCTGTTCTGCACGTTCGGCATCCTGTCCGCTGCACAGACCCAGGCGGACGGAAAGACCAAACGCCATGGTCATGCCGATCGCCACGGCCTCGCCATGCAGCAGATCGGCGCCAAAGCCGCTGGCAACCTCCAGTGCATGTCCGAAGGTGTGGCCCAGATTGAGCAGGGCGCGTTCGCCGGCCTCCTTTTCGTCGGCCACGACAATGCGTGCCTTGGCCCGGCAGCTTTCCAGAACGGCATGGCGCTGCGCTTCGGCATCACCGGCCACGACGGCAGCACCGTTGGCTTCCAGCCATTCAAAGAAGGCGCGATCGCCCAGCAGGCCGTATTTCACGACCTCGGCGTAACCGGCCAGCAGTTCGCGCCGCGGCAGGGTTGCCAGGATCCCGGTATCGGCCAGGACCAGGCGCGGCTGATGAAAGGCGCCCACCAGATTCTTGCCGTGGCGGGTATCGATGCCGGTCTTGCCGCCGACCGAACTGTCGACCTGGGCCAGCAGCGTTGTCGGAATCTGGATGAAATCGATGCCCCGGCGCAACACGCTCGCGGCAAAGCCCGTCAGGTCACCGATCACGCCACCGCCCAGCGCGACGGCCATGTCGGAACGTTCCAGGCCCAGATCCAGCAACCGGGTCACCAGCTCTTCGAAATGGCCAAAATCCTTGGTCTGTTCTCCAGGCGGCAGGATGATCGTGTCGTGGCAGATGCCGGCCACGTCCAGCGCGCTTTGCAGGGATTCCAGATGCAGGCCTGCGATATTCTCATCGGTCACGATGGCAACGCGCTTGCGCCCCAGCACCGATCTCATGTGCTCCCCGGCGGTCGCAACCAGATGTTCGCCCACCAGGATGTCATAGGCGCGCTCGCCCAGGGGCACATGCAGAACCTCGTGCCGGCTCATGCCGCCTCGCGCTCGCGCAGGGTCTCGACAATGCGCTCGACTACCGCATCGTGCGGACCCTCGTTGCTGTCGATCACGATGTCGGCCAGGCCATAGATCGGATAACGCTCGGCCATCAGACGCTCCATGGTGGCCCGCGGGTCGCCCTGTTTGAGCAGGGGACGGTTATCGCGTTTGGAGACCCGGGTCATCAGCAGGTCCAGATCGGCGCGCAGCCAGATGGAGATGGAACGCGCCTGGATACACTGGCGCGTGTCCGGGTTCATGAAGGCACCGCCGCCGGTCGCCAGAACCTTGGGTTTGCCACGCAGCAGGCGTGCAATGACACGCCGTTCGCCATCGCGGAACGCGGCTTCGCCATGCCGTTCGAAGATTTCGGGAATGGTACAGCCCGAGGCCGCCTCGATCTCCGAATCGGCGTCGACAAAGGGAATGTCCAGACGCAGGGCCAGTCGCCGGCCAATGGTCGACTTTCCTGCGCCCATAAGTCCGACCAGGGTGATCGTCCGGTCCGGTCTGGGGGTTTCGTTCTCGGTCACGTGCGTTCTTAAGTGTTGATAGGTTGCACTGTGAGGTTTCGCGGCGATTGCCGCATCAGCGCCATAATGCGACGATAGCACATAATTCACGTAACTTCCCATGGATGCACCGGCGGGGTCATGCGCTTTCTGGTTCGATTGCTTGTGCTGCTAACGATCGTCGTCCTTGTCGGCGGCGTCGCATTTCTTGCGACCTGGGATATCCCCCCACCCACGCATTTCGTCGAAAAGACCATACCCAATGACCGTTTTGATCCGTGAACGCCTGTTGGCGTTGGGGTTTGCAGGGCTGATCACCGTTGGTGTTCCGGCCGCTCAGGCCCAGACCGACGTCGACAATCAGCCGCTCGTCATCATTCCGTTGGGTGATTCTGAGACCCTTGGCGGGGCCACGTCGAACGACACCTCCGGATCTTCCAGCGGGTCCGGCCTTGTGGTTGAGTCGCTGGCGCCGGTCAGTGCCGATGCCGCGGGCACCCTGGATACTGCCGGGGGCGGTTTCGGCATGGACCTCTGGCGCGACAGCGATGGCCAGTTGATCGGCGTCCTGCTGCCCCGCATCCCCGGTGGCACCGGCTCGCAGGTCATGACCGATCTTGGCCGCCGCCTGCTGTTAAGTGCGGCGCGGGAGCCCGAAGGCGAAACCGGTGATCTTCTGGGCTGGCGCATCGACCGCCTGATTGCCCTGGGTCAGCAGAACGACGTTCCCGACCTGATCGCCAGCGCGGGTCAGCAGGCGCTGACGCCGCTGGGCCACAAGGGTCGGATCGATGCGCTGTTGCTGGCCGGGGAACAGGAACGCGCCTGCCAGGCGGCACGGGATGCCGTTGTCACCGATGATGATCTGAATGCGTCCCTTACGCTGATCTACTGCCAGCGGGTCGCAGGCGAGGATGCTGCCGCCGATCTGGGCCTCCAGATCCTGCGTGACACCGGTGCCGAGTTCGATGAACGCTTCCTTGTGCTTGATCAGGCCCTGGTCAGCGGTCAGCCGGCATCGCTCGACACCCTGGAAGATGCATCACCGCTTCTTCTGGCCATGGCGCTCTCGGGTGGAACGCGCATGTCAGCGGAATTGCTCATGACTGCGCCCGTGCCGGTGCTGCGCGCGGTTGCGGTCCATGACGCGCTGCCACTGGAAACCCGCCTGACGGCGGCTGAAGACGCGGTCGCCGCCGGTGCCATGTCAGGTGAAGAGCTGGGTGCTCTCTATGAAACGGCTTCCTTCAGTGCCGACCAGATCACCAATGCCCTGTCGCGGGCCGATACGACGATCGGTCCGCTGGGCCGCGCGCTGCTTTTCCAGGCCGCCACACAACAGGCCCTGCCTGCGGGCAAGGCCGAGGCGCTGGCCGGACTGTTGCGTCACGCTGCGGGAGAGCAGGGCCGGAAGGGCTTTCTTGCGGCCGCCCGGGTTTCCGCACCCATGATCGCCGGGCTTACGCCTGGTACCGAGCTTGCCTGGTTCTCCGACGATGCCGCCATGGCCTTGCTGGCGGCCGGAATTCCTGAATCCGGCGCGCGCTGGTGGCCGCTTCTGGAAGATCGGGCGCGCAACGATGCCGTAGCCGCGGCACAGGTTGCCGCGCTCTGGCCCATGTTTCGCCTGGCCTTTGGCGAACAGCTGCCCGATGACGGCACACGGATGCGGAGCTGGTGGGATGCCAGTGCGCGTCTTGCGCCTGACCGTGTCGCGCGCCAGGCCGAAATCTATATTGCGTTGCTTGCAGCGCTGGATGACCGCGCCGCGCAATCCCTGATGGTGGAAGCGCTGGCGACACCGCCGGTGCTGGATGCCGCCGACGAAGCCACCAGTGATTCAGGCGTCCTGCTGGCCTTTGAAGTCTCGGTCGATGACGGCAAGCTGGGTGAGTCGCTGCTGCTAGCGCTGATCGCACTGGGCCCCGATGGTCCTGCCGGTGCCGATCCCATCGTCTTGCGCACGGTGGTCCGCGGCCTCAAGCAACTGGGTCTGGGTCGCGAAGCCAGGTTGATCGCCCTCGAAGCTGCCTTCGCCAACGGCACCTAGGCGGGCCGCGTCCATGGCAACGGAGCAGCGCGCCAGGGAAGCCTTCTTCGAGATGATGGTTGCCGAGCGTGGTGCTGCGGCCAACACGGTGTCGGCCTATCAGCGTGACCTTGATGATCTCGCGATGTTTCTGGCGCGCCGCGGCCAGACAACGTCTGATGCCTCGATCGAGGATTTGCGCGCCTACCTCGCGGCCCTCCAGCGCAAGGGCGCCAGCGCACGCACCGCGGCACGGCGGCTATCGGCCCTGCGCCAGTTCTACCGGTTCCTCTACAGCGAGGGTGAACGCGGTGATGATCCCACCGCGACCCTGGAGGCGCCCCGGGCCAGACGCTCGCTGCCCAAGATCCTGAGCGAGGCTGAAACCGATGCCTTGCTGGAGGCGGCGCGCGGCGGTGAGACCGTCCAGGACATGCGCACCCTTGCGCTGATCGAACTGCTTTATGCCACGGGGTTGCGGGTATCCGAACTCATCAGCCTGCCGCGGCGTGCCCTGCGCGACGATGCGCCTTTCATCATCTTGCGTGGCAAGGGCGGGCGTGAACGTCTGGTGCCTGTGGGTGAGCAGGCGGCCATGGCGGCGCGGGCCTGGATTGCCGTGCAGGACGGCCCATCACCCTGGCTTTTCCCCTCCCATGGCGCTTCGGGACACCTGACGCGCCAGGCCGTGGGCAAGATACTGAAACAACTTGCGCTCGATGCCGGCATCGAACCAGCACGTGTTTCCCCGCATGTCCTGCGTCACGCCTTTGCCAGCCACCTTCTTGCCCACGGTGCCGACCTGCGCAGTGTCCAGAAGATGCTGGGCCATGCCGACATTTCGACCACGCAGATCTACACCCATGTGCTCGAAGAACGGCTCAAGGCAGCGGTGCTGGAACATCATCCCCTTGCTTGACAGCAGACGGCACCACGTGCATTGACGCGCCGACCGCCAGAAACCCGAAACTGCCCCCTGATTTGAGGATTCCTGACCCATGAGTTTCACCATCATCGAGCCCGCCACCGCGCGTCTCAACCGCAGCGAACTGGCCGTGCCGGGAAGCCGCCCCGAACTCTTCGAAAAGGCCGCCAAGGGCGGCGCTGACGTCATTTTCCTGGATCTGGAAGATGCCGTTGCGCCCGACGACAAGCCCCAGGCCCGCAAGAACGTGATCGAGGCGATCAACGATATCGACTGGGGCAACAAGACCCTGTCGGTGCGCATCAATGGTCTCGACACCCATTACATGTATCGCGATGTCATCGACGTCATCGAACAGACCAATGGCCGTCTTGACGTCATCATGATCCCCAAGGTCGGTACGCCTGACGACGTCTATGCTCTCGACATGCTAACGACCCAGGTTGAAGACGCCATGGGCCACGAAAAGCGCATCGGATTCGAGCTCATCATCGAAACCGCGCTGGGCATGTCCAATGTCGAAGCCATTGCCCATGCCAGCCCGCGCAACGAAAGCCTGCACTTCGGTGTCGCCGATTATGCCGCCTCGACCAAGGCACGCATGACCACCATTGGTGGTCCCAATCCCCTCTACGGCGTTCTGACCGACATCGACGGCGACAAGCCGCGTGACTATCACTGGGGCGACATGTGGCACTTTGCCATTTCACGCATGGTGGTTGCCGCCCGCGCCGCCGGGCTGCGCCCGATCGACGGCCCGTTTGGCGATTTCAAGGATGCCGATGGTTACCGTGCCCAGGCAAACCGCGCCGCCGCGCTGGGTTGTGAAGGCAAGTGGGCCATCCACCCCAGCCAGATCGACATCGCCAACGAGGTCAACAGTCCCTCGGAGAAGGAAATCACCCAGGCCAAGCGTATTCTCGAAGCCATGGAACAGGCCCAGAAGGACGGTCAGGGCGCGGTTTCGCTCGACGGCCGTCTGATCGACATTGCCTCGATCAAGCAGGCCGAAGTCCTGGTGCGCAAGGCAGAGCAGATTGCCTCGGCCGAATAGGGTATAGTCACCACCATGCAGCACTACCTCGAATTCGAACGGCCGATCGCGGAACTTGAAAGCAAGATCAAGGAACTGCGCCGTCTGTCCGACAGCGATGGCGTCAACATCGTTGAGGAGGTCGGTCGTCTTGAAGGCAAGCTCGACCGGCTGCTGGTGCAGTCCTACGGCAAACTCACGCCCTGGCAAAAGACCGAGGTCGCGCGCCATCCCGAACGCCCCCATACCAGCCACTACATCGACCAGTTGATCGAGGACTTCGTGCCTCTGGCCGGTGATCGCCTGTACGGCGAGGACTATGCGCTGGTTGCCGGCATGGGCAAACTGGATGGCCGCTCGGTCATGATCATGGGCCATGAGAAGGGCAGCGATACCGAAAGCCGCGTGCGCCATAACTTCGGCATGGCGCGCCCCGAAGGGTACCGCAAGGCGGTACGCCTGATGGAGCTGGCCGATCGTTTCGGCCTTCCCGTGGTCTCGCTGGTCGACACCTCCGGCGCTTACCCGGGCATTGGCGCCGAGGAGCGCTGCCAGGCCGAAGCCATCGCACGTTCCATCGAAACCTGCCTTGCCATCGGCGTTCCGTTCGTCACCGTGGTGATCGGTGAAGGCGGCTCGGGCGGTGCCATCGCCATCGCGGTCGCAGACCGTGTCCTGATGCTTGAACACGCGGTCTATTCGGTGATCTCCCCGGAAGGCTGCGCGTCAATCCTGTGGCGTAGCGGTGATCAGGCAGAAACCGCTGCCGATGCCCTCAAGCTCACCGCCCAGGATCTTTCGGAACTCAAGGTCATCGACGGCATCATCAAGGAGCCGCTCGGAGGCGCCCATCGTGACCTTGAAGCCGCCGTGGCCGATGTCGGTGCTGCCATCAGTGCTGCGCTCGTGGAACTCGAAGAGCAGGAGCCCGGCGATTTGCGCAAGGCCCGCCGCCAAAAATTCATGGACATGGGCCGCGCCGGCCTGGGCTGAGTTTGTTTTAGCCTCAGTCGCCGGCGTTCACTCCGTTCACTTGGCTAACGC
>CALIUG010000004.1 GCA_938048755.1 uncultured Alphaproteobacteria bacterium | reverse complement strand
GCAGGCAGAACAGAGCAAACGCTGCCAGCAGCAGGCCACCGGTGATCATGGCCAGATGGCCGGTCCGGCGGGCGCGTTTCATCTCTCCGCCGCCCAGGGCACGGGCCACACGGATGGTCGCGGCATCGCCCAGGGCAAAGGCGACGGTCGTGGCGACATCGGCAAAACCCATCAGGATGCGATGGGCTGCCAGCACCGGTGCGCCGAAGCTGCCCATCAGAATGGTGATGATTGAGAACATGCCCGATTCCACAACCGTCATCCCGGCTACCGGCAGGCCCAGTCGGGTGATGTCGCGCCGGGCCTGTCGGTCGCGCGCCAGGAATGCGCGCGGGTTCAGCACCTGCCGGATGGATCGATCCGCCATCAGCGCCCACAACAGTGCCGCAACCATGATCAGGTGCACCAGGCTGGTGGCATAACCGGCACCGGCCACGCCCAGGCCTGCGCCTTCCTCAAGGCCGAACACCAAAAGCCAGCTCAAGGGCGCATTCAGTATGACGGCACCGACCGAGACAAGAAAGACCGTGCGCGTGCGGTCCAGGGCTGTTGCGGTGTCGACCATCACGCCATAGACCATGGCGAGCGGAAACGCCCAGGCGAGGGCCTGCAGATAGGCCTGTGCCAGCGGAACAATGCCCGGATCCTGGGGCGTCCAGGCAAGCATTGCCGGCAACACCAGGGCAAAAGCGATCATCAGGACGGAAAGGCCAAGCGCGATGCGCAGGGCCTGCCCGACGATTGCGCCGACACGATCGGGTTGTCCGGCGCCGACCGCCTCGGCGACCAGCACGCCGACGATGGTGAGAATGCCCAGCAGGATGGCCAGCATGTCAAAAGCGATGCCGCCGGCCAGTCCCACGGCGGCAAGTTCCAGCCCGCCCAGTCTGCCGACCACAGCCATGTCGGTCAGTGCCATGCCCATCTCGGCAAGACTGGCCCCGGCCAGGGGAACGCCGAGCCTCGCTAGCGCACGCAGTTCCTCGCGATCCAGGGGCCGACCTACCAGATGTCGTGACTTCACCCGTTTTTCTTTCTAGTGATTGAATTTCATCGGCAGGGCTCTAGCATGTCCGCGTTCTTGCGCACACAGGAGACTCCATGTCCAATTTCGCCATCGCGGGCGTGCAAATGCACATTCGCAACGATGACAACGGCGACGAAATCGAACGCCACGTGCGCAGCACGGTGTTTGCCTTTCCCTGGGTTCAGATGGTGGTGGTCGGAGAGGCCGCGCCGGTCGGGTTCCGTCAGGATCTCGCGGTGGAACTGCCGGGTCCGGCAGAGGATCGTTACCGTGATCTTGCCTGGGAACTGGGCATCTGGCTGATCCCGGGTTCGTTCATGGAACGCGCAGGTGAGGCCTATCACAACACCGCCATCGTCATTGCCCCCACAGGCGAGGTCGTAACGCGTTACCGAAAACTCTTCCCGTTCTACCCCTACGAGGGGTTCGTCACGCCGGGTGAAGAGGTTTGCGTCTTTGATGTGCCCGGGGTCGGGCGCTTCGGTCTGGCAATCTGCTACGACAAGTGGTTCCCTGAAGTGCAGCGCCAGATGTGCTGGCAGGGTGCCGAAGTCATTCTTCAGGTGACTGCTACGGGCACCATCGACCGCGATGTCGAAACTGCCATCAGCCGTGCCAATGCCGCCATCAACCAGTGTTACTTCATTGATGTGAACGGTGCCAAGGGGCCGTTCGGCAACGGTCGTTCGGTGGTTTATGCGCCCGAAGGCGAGCTGATCCACGAAGCCGGTGAGGCCGAGGAAGTCTTCCCCTTCATGATCGATCTCGAGCGTGTGCGCCGCACCCGCAATCTGGGTATGCACGGTCTGGCTCAGGCCATGAAGAGCTTCCGCGACAGCAAGGTTGTCTTCCCGGCCTATCAGGCCGGCCGTCCGGTGCCTCAGGAGATGACCGCCCTTGGTGAACTGCGCATGCCTGTGCAGCGTGACATGGCAACCGGACGCATGCAGGAGCCCGAGATCATCGCCTTCGATCCAGCCCGCCACAGCGGAACCGACGGTTGATTGCGGCCAAGGCCCAGGAGGCGAGCACCCGTGTGGATACGCCGCGTGTCATCACGACCGAACGGCTGGTTCTCGAACCTCTGGAACTCACCCATGCCCGCTCGCTGACACGGTTTGCGCGCTTGTGGGAGGTCGCGCGGTTCACCGCCAACATTCCCCACCCCTATCCGCCCGGATGTGCCGACAACTTCGCCAAGCAGTCCGTTGAACAACGCCGCAGCGGTGGCGGTTGGGTCTTTGCGGTCCATTACGATGAGGACGTCATCGGAGTAGTCGACATCACCCTGTCACCGGACCGGCGCAACGGTGAACTGGGTTACGCCTTTGCGCCCTGGGCCTGGGGCCACGGTTTTGCCACGGAAGCCGCCCGCGCGCTGATCAACTTCGGCTTCGGCACCCTGCGTCTGGACGTGATCGAAGCCTTTGCCATGGTCGAAAATCCTGCATCCTGCCGCGTCCTTGCCAAGGCCGGCATGCGCCGTATCGGCGAGCAGATGCTGCCCGCACCGGCACGCGGAAACGACATCCTCTGCGAGGCTTACCGCATCTTCTGGACCGAACGTCTGGCCTGACCGATAAACGGGCCAGGAGAAACCGTTCCATGTCCGAATTGATCGTCACGACCAGAAGGCTGCGGCTGGAGCCGTTTGCGCACCGTCATGGGCCCGAGCTGGAGTCCTTCGCGCGGCTCTGGGAGGTTGCACGCTACACCGCAACCATTCCCCATCCTTATCCCTCCGGTGGTGGAGCGATCTACGCCGAACAGGTCTCCTTTGGCTGGCGTCATGGTGGAGAACTGCTCTGGGCTGTGATCGAGAAGGCCACATCACAGGTGGTCGGTTGTGCGGGGCTGGACCCCACACCGGATCGCCGGGGCTTTGAGTTGGGCTACATGTACGCACCGTGGTCGTGGGGGCGAGGCGTTGCATCGGAAGCTGCCATTGCCCTGGTCGGAACTGCCTTCAGGCACCTGGAAGCCGACGAGGTGTTTGCTCATGCTGTCGGCGAGAATCGTGCTTCCTGCCGGATCTTGGCAAAGGCCGGCATGCGCCGGATCGGCAACGCCACCTACTTTGCGCCTGCGCGCGAGCACTGGGTCCGTGCGGAAGCCTATCGCCTGCTGCGCAGGGAGTGGTCGTCATGAAGTCGGTTCTGGTCGTTGCCTGCGCGCTGGTTGATCCCGACGACCGGGTTCTGCTTGCCCGCCGCCCCGAAGGCAAGTCCATGGCGGGGCTCTGGGAGTTTCCCGGTGGCAAGGTCGAGTCCGGCGAGACGCCCGAGGCGGCCCTGATCCGGGAGTTGAAGGAAGAACTCGCCATTGACGTGACACAGGCCTGCCTGGCGCCCTTCACCTTTGCCAGCCACGCCTATGACGACTTTCATCTGCTTATGCCGCTGTTCGTCTGCCGGCGCTGGAACGGCATCGTCACGGCTCTGGAGCACAAGGAGCTCGCCTGGGTCCGGCCCAATCGCATGAGCGCCTATGCCATGCCGCCCGCCGACGCCCCGCTGGTCGCCATGCTTTGCGACCTGCTCTAACCCGCCACACTTCTCGTCTTGCCCCGGCTTGACCGGGGCATCCATCCCCAATCGGATCGCGCGGGCGCAGGTGGTTGTCGAGGGATCAATCGCGCCGGCCAGCCGGATCGCCGTAGTCACTCAGGGCAACACCGGGGGCCAAGACCTGGAGATGGATGGCCCGGTCAAGCCGGGCCAAGTCGAATCAGGAGGCGCCTATCGGTTGTGCTGCAGACTCGACGACGGCAGCGAGGAACTGATTACGCCTCGTCGCCCAGAACCTGGGTCAGGCTGATCTGGCCGCTACCCGGGCGCAGGGGTTGCTGCTGGGAGGCGTGCGGCGTCCAGCCCGTCAGGAAAAGGACATCAAAGGTCGCGAGTATGCGTCCCTCCCCATCCGCGAACCGTTCCGCATAAAGCGCGGCGGCCGATAACAGGACATCGCGCCGCGCCATGCCGCGCGGACGTTCGGCAACGGCGTTGGTTTCGCCCATGGCGCGCAGGTCGCGCATCAGGGCCAGCGCATCGGGGTAACTGACGTCGATCCGGTCGAGATCAACCACGGGCAGCGCAAACCCGGCGCGCTGCAGCAGGCCGCCGGCATCACGCACATCGATCATGGGAGAAAGCCGGGGGGAGAGACCACCGGTGACGGCAACCTCCGCATCGGCCAGAACCTGACGCAGTTCGAAGAGAGTTTCACCACCCAGCGCCGAGGCCAGAAACAGGCCGTCGGGCTTCAGGGCACGGCGAATCTGGGAAAGCGCACCGGGCAGGTCGTTGACCCAGTGGAGCGCCAGGTTGGAGACCACGAGGTCGAGCGATGCTTCTGCCAGGGGCGGCAGTTCCTCATCGGCGACGACGCGCAGTCCATCAGCGTGATCCAGAAACCGGGAAGAGACCTCACTCTGGATCAGGGTCTCGATCCCGTTGCGCTGTTCCAGCCCTGCGCGCATGGCGCCGTCGCGCGCACCCAGTTCCAGGGCGAGCGGAAAGCTGCGGGTCACGTCATCAAGACGATCCAGCAACCGGTCGCCCACTTCACGGAACAGGAATTCGCTGCTCGCACTTGCCGTGCGTGCCGCACGGTCGCGGTGCAGGCGCTGGGCCTGACGGTCAAAGGGGGCCGGGCTATCCATCATGGGCGTCTTGTGCCCTGTGAAACCGTGGTCGGCAATGGTGCACGGACGAATGCCCGGTTCGAGTCCGCATTTCCCTCCCCCCTTGAGGGGGAGGGTCAGGGTGGGGGGAACCGCTTAGCGGTCTTCTGTCACCGGCCTTTGATGCGGCTTGCGCAGCACACCCCCCATTCCCAGCCTTCCCCCTCAAGGGGGGAAGGAGCATCAACCCGAGGTCTCCAGGCGGCATCTTGTTCGCCAATCATGGACTTGACCGGCGCGCCGTGCCGGTGCGGGATAACGCATGGCTTTGCTTGCACCTTTGCGCTGGACCGGCAAACGGCTGCTCGACACGATACTGCCGCTGCGTTGTCTGGGCCGTGGCCTGATCGTTGAGTCCGGTGCGCTTTGCCCGGCCTGCTGGTCCGATCTTGATCAGATTTCGGCACCGGTCTGCGCCTGCTGCGGCTTGCCCTTCAGCCATGATGAAGGCCCCGACACGATCTGTGGCGGCTGTCTTGCCAATCCGCCTGCCTTCGATTGGGCCCGTGCCGCCTTGCGCTACAACGATCTTGCCGCGCGCCTGATCGTGGGGTTCAAGCACAGTGACAAGCTGCACCATCAGGACGCCTTTGTGCGCTGGCTGGAACGCGCGGCCGGACCAGACGTTGGGGAAGTCGACCTCATCTGCTGCGTGCCGCTGCAGCGGCGGCGTCTGTGGCACCGGCGTTACAACCAGTCGGCGCTGCTTGCCAATGCTCTGGCACAGCGTCTGGGCAAGACTGCCACGCCGGAGCTTCTGGTACGCCGCCGCGCAACACCCCCCCAGGCGGGACTGAACCGACGTCAGCGCATCGAGAATCTGCGCGGCGCCATGATCATCCGGTCCGGCATGGAAGACGCGGTGCCGGGTCAACGCATCCTGTTGGTCGATGATGTCCTGACAACCGGCGCCACGGTCGATGCCTGTGCGAAGGCACTTAAGAAGGCCGGGGCTGCTCACATTGCCGTGGTCACCCTTGCACGGGTTGTGCGCGAGACCACTTAAGCATCATATTATCGTCAGGAAATCGCGGGAAACCACCATGGCCGATGTCGTCATCTACACCACCATGTTCTGTCCGTTCTGCCATCGGGCCAAACATCTGCTCAAGGACAAGGGCGTCGCCTTCGAGGAGATCGATGTCACCATGAGCGCAAAGAAGCGCGCGGAGATGACCGAAAAGGCCAATGGTGGCTACACGGTCCCTCAGATCTTCATCAACGGTGAACCCATCGGCGGCTGCGACGAGCTTTATGCTCTGGAGCGTCAGGGCGAACTCGATGCCAAGCTCGGAGTGGCAGCATGACCACACTCTCCATCGCCTGCGTCCAGGTCAACGCAGACACCAACATGGACCGCAATGTCGAGATCGCCTGTGATCTTGTGCGCCAGGCCGCCGATGCCGGGGCCGACCTGATCGGCCTGCCCGAGAACGTCGCCCTGATGGCAGCCAGTGAGGAAGAGCGGCTGGAAAATGCCTATCGGCCCGCCGATCACCCCGCACTCAAGGCCTTTGCCAATGTCGCCAGGGAAAAGGGTGTCTGGCTGCAGGCCGGCTCGGTCGCGGCACTGCGCACCGATGGTTCACTCGCCAACCACGCCTTCCTGTTCGACGATCAGGGCCGCACGGTTGCCGATTACGAAAAGATCCACATGTTCGATGTCGATCTGCCCGATGGCTCGCGCTACCGCGAATCCACCATGTTCAATCCCGGGGATCAGGCGGTTCTGGCTTCCACGCCCTGGGGCGGTCTGGGCATGACGATCTGCTACGACTTGCGCTTTCCTCATCTCTATCGCGATCTCGCAAGAGCCGGTGCGGATATGCTGACCTGCCCTGCGGCCTTCACCAAGGTCACCGGCGATGCCCATTGGGAAGTGCTGCTGCGCGCGCGTGCCATCGAATGTGGCGCGTTTGTCTTTGCCCCCTGCCAGACCGGTAACCATCCCGGTGGACGCCGCACCTGTGGCCACTCGCTCATCATCGACCCCTGGGGCGTGGTGCTGGCCGATGGCGGCACCGATGTCGGCTTCTGCATCGCCGAGGTCGATCTCGCCGAAGTCGCACGCGTGCGCGGCACCATCCCCGCCCTCGACCACGACCGGCCCTACAGCCCGCCTATCACTCAGGAACGTCAGGCCGCCGAGTAGGGATCAGGAGAGGCGGTCCACATCTTCCTTGAGGCGTGCGGGCAGATTCATGCTGTCGTGCAGTATTGTGAGAACACCCAGGACCTCTCCGTCCAGGATGCGGAAGAAGATACGATGGCGTTCATGCCGAACGTAGTATGTGCCACGCATCTCGGGGACTTCGCGCCACATGTGCCTGTTGGCGTGGGCTAACTGCATGGTTTTATGCAAGTTACGGATGTAGTTGTCCGCGCTATCGGTGCTCCAGGTATCAGCCGTGTAGTCCCAGATTTCATACTGCCGATCGATTGCCCGTGGAAAGAGCCGATAGCTCACTTCTGGTCCCGGCGCGCCTTGGCTTCCCGAATGATCTCTTCAGCCGTGACTTCGATGAACGCATCATCGGATGCGGCCATGCCGGGTGCCAGTTCCGCCTTCAGCCATGCCCACTTTTCGGCTTCCTGCTGCTCGTAATCGCGGCGGATCAGGTCGCGGACATACTCGCTGGGCGACTGGTAGAGGCCATCGGGACCGGCCTGCTGTTCGACAAAGTTCTTGAGTCGTTCGGGAATGCGGACGTTGACGCCTTCGGCCATGATGTTCTCCGGATGTATTGGGCGAGTATCGTAGTTGTCCCACAAAACGTATGCAACATGGGACAAATCTACTCCCTACGTGCACAAATCCGCTGAACGGCAGCCGGTTTGGGGTCATCGACAATCAGGTCTTCGTAGGCCAGCACACGCAGATGGCCTGCGACGGCGTCGAGCAGTTCGCCCGGGCGCAGCAGGAAATCGGGATTGCTGGGTTTTCCGAACGCTTCGTTGCCCAGGGCAAACGTCTCATAGATCAGCAGGCCGCCTGGTGCGACTGCGCCCACGATCGCGGGAAACAGGGGACGGTGGAGATAGTTGGCGACAACGACCGCTTCAAACTGCCGAGAGCCCAGCGGCCAGGGTGATCCGTCTTCCAGGTCCGCTTCGATGATCTCGACGTCGTCCCGATCCGACAGATCGGAAAGCGCGTCAGTCTTGCGATCCACGGCGACCAGGCCGAAGCCCTGGCCCAGCAGATAACGGCCGTTGCGTCCGCCACCGGCGGCGAGATCCAGAACGGTGCCGCCGCCGGGGATCAGCAGCGCAAAACGCTTCACCCAGGCACTGGCCTGGCCGCTCGCGTCATGATGATGGGAGGATTCGGTCATGTCTGTGTTATCTTGTTCCAGATCGGCACGGTGCCATATAGTGAACGCTGCCGGGCCGAACCGGCAGGCTTTTCGGAGCGTAACAGCACCATGATCGTCTTCGACGTGAAATGCAGCAAGGACCATGTCTTCGAAGGCTGGTTCTCCAGCAGCGCCGGCTTTGAAGAGCAGGTGGCGGCGGGCGAGGTTGCCTGCCCGATCTGTGGTGACCTCAAGGTCGCAAAGGCGCTGATGGCGCCGAATGTCGCGACCACCAAGGCAGCGGGCAAGGGCGTAACGACCACGGTCGAAGCGCCCTCGGCGGTTCCCGCTGCTGTGTCTGCGCCCGATACCGTGATGCTTGCCAAGCAGAAGGAACAGGCCGGTCAGGTGATGGCCATGATGCGCGCCGTGAAGGAACACGTGGAGCAGAACTTCGACAATGTCGGCACGAAGTTCGCCGATGAGGCCAAGAAGATTCACTACGGCGAAGCCGAAAAGCGCAACATTTACGGTCAGGCGACCAAGGAACAGGCCGAAGAACTGCTCGAAGACGGGATCGAATTCGGTGCCCTTCCGGAACTCCCCAAACTCGACGGCTGAACCGCAGTTTTCCCCTGCTGCCGCAGGAAGTTGATGCGGATTCCCCGGCTTTGATGTAAAGGCCCTTCACATGGCATGGTCGGGCAACAAGGAAGACGGAGAGGGCAAGTCGCGGCGCGGCTACCATCACGGCAACCTGCGCGAAGCCCTGATCGCCGCTGCCCTGGACCTGATCGGCTCCAAGGGGCCAGCCGGCTTCACCTTTGCCGAGGCGGCCCGATCCGCCGGCGTCAGTGCTGCCGCACCCTATCGTCATTTCCGGGATCGCGACGATCTGCTCTCGGATGTCGCACGTCAGGGGTTCGAGCGCTTCGAGCAGTTTCTGGCCAACGCCTGGAACGAAGGCCGCCCCGATCCCAGGACCGCCGTGAACTACCTGGGCAAGGCCTACCTTGCCTTTGCGCGTACCGAACCGGCCTATTATTCGGCCATGTTCGAGGCCAACATCTCGCTCGATGACCACCCGGAACTGCGCAAGGCCGGGGACCGCGCCTTCGAGATCGTGCGCAAGGCCGCCGAGGAGCTGAGCGCAACCCTGCCCAGCCGACCGCCCTCCCTGATGCTGGCCCTGCACATCTGGTCCTTCGCCCACGGCATTGCCTCGCTTTTTGCCCGCGGCGATTCCGGCCGGCGCAACCTGCCCATGAGCCCCGAAGACCTGCTGGAAGCCGCGATGCTCGTCTATCTGGAAGGTCTCGGCAGTTCGTCGAAGTAGCGGCATCCCGTCCGGCGCCTGAGGGCCAGACAAAAAATCGACCGAAAAATCGCGCAGAACATCTTGTCGCGGGGTGATTCACTTCCTATGTTAATGTCGTTAACATTCACATCGGGAACCGGCATGGGTATCACATCGAAAATCGACGAATTCGGGCTTGCGGCCTGGATCTCCATTTTGGTTTTGGCGTTTGCCGCCGCCTGGCCTCTGGGCCTGGTGGTACTGGCGTATCTCGCATTCAGTGGACGCCTGAGTAACTGGGTCAAAGGAGAAAAGAGCGACATGTTCAAGGCACGCGGACGTTGGCACAGCCCCTGTGGCAAAAGCCGTTCAAGCGGCAATGCCGCCTTCGACGAATACAAGGAAGAAACCCTCAAGCGTCTGGAAGACGAGCAGAACGACTTCCATGCGTTCCTCGACCGTCTGCGTCAGGCCAAGGACAAGGCCGAGTTCGACCAGTTCATGGCCGATCGCAAAGGCAACGGCCCCGCTTCGGGCGAGGCTGCTCAGGCCTGAGCCAGACAGCTCATAGCCAAGCCGCACACGGCACGGAACCCAGGGTTCCGTGCCGTTGTTTTTTGGGAAGCGCCAACACAACAAGGGTGTCACCCCGGACAATGCGAAGCGTTGATCCGGGGTCTCGAGAGTTCGCCGCTGCCCTATCGAGATCCCGGCTCTCCGCTACGCTGCGGCCGGGATGACACGGGAGTTGGCTACCCTTTCGCCAGCGCGTTCTCGGCAATCTTTGCCCAGTAGCTTGCACCCAGGGGCAGGATGTCGTCATTGAAGTCGTAGTTGGGATTGTGGAGCAGGCAACCGCCTTCTTCGGGCCCGTTGCCGATCAGGATGTAACAGCCGGGCTTTTCCTGGAGCATGAAGGCGAAATCCTCCGATCCCATGTCTGGCTGGAAGCCCCGGTGCACATTGTCGGCGCCCACCAGGCTTTCGGCGACGTCGGCGGCGAACACGGTCTGCTTGGGGCTGTTCACGGTCGCGGGATAACGCCGCTCGTAACGCAGTTCGGCCTTGCAGCGATGCGCTCCGGCAATGCCTTCGGCGATGCGCAGCATGGCCGGTTCCAGGGCATCGCGGACGTCCTGGTCAAACCAGCGGCAGGTGCCGCGCAACACCACGCTGTCAGGAATGACATTCCAGGTTTCGCCGCCGTGGATCTGCGTCACGCTGACCACGGCCGATTGCAGGGGCGAGGTTTCGCGCGCCGCGATCGCCTGCAGGCCGGTCACGATCTGAGCAGCGGGAACCATGGGATCGATGCCGCGGTCGGGCATGGCGGCATGGGTGCCGATCCCGGTCACCGTGATCTCGAAGATGTCGAAGGCAGCCAGGAACGGTCCCTCGCGCACGGCGAATTCGCCCACGGGGATGCCCGGTGCGTTGTGCATGCCATAGACCTCCTCGCACGGGAACAGGTCGAACAGGCCGTCCTCGACCATCACGCGCCCGCCGCCTTCGTTCTCCTCGGCAGGCTGGAAGATGAAGTGGATGGTGCCGTCAAAGTTCTTCGTCTCGGCCAGATACTTCGCCGCGCCCAGCAGCATGGTCGTGTGCCCGTCATGGCCGCAGGCATGCATCTTCCCATCGTTGCGCGAGCGGTGATCAAAGTCGTTCTTCTCGTGGATATGGAGCGCGTCCAGGTCGGCACGCAGGCCGATATGGCGATTGCCTTCCCCGGCCTTGAGCGTGCCCACGACCCCGGTTGTGGCCAGTCCCCGATGGACCTCCATGCCGAATTCTTCCAACAGTCCGGCCACGACATCGGCCGTGCGCACTTCCTCAAAGGCGGTTTCGGGATGGGCGTGAATGTCGCGGCGCCAGGCGGTCATGGCGTCATGGAATTCGGCAATACGGTTGATCACGGGCATGGATTCGCTCCTTCTGGGCATCTCATCGCGCAACAGCAGCGCGAATCCGACGGTTGGTCAACGTATAGATCAGCAGGCCCGCCATCAGCAGGCCGTTCAGGATATAGGGGCCCATATGGAAGAACTGGTAGAACGGCATGATCGCCAGCGACGAAATCACATGGCCGGTTGAGCCAGCACCCATGACCAGTCCTGCGGCAGCGCCCTGTTCGCCCGGTTTGACTGCCAGGGATGCCGCCGTGCCGATGCTGGGGCGCAACATGCCCAAACCCGCGCCCAGCAGCACCATACCGCCAAGCGTCTGAATCTCGCTTTGTGTCGTCAGCAGAACGGGGAAGGCGGCCAGCGCAACGGCGGTGCCCCACCGCATCAACTGGCGTGGTGATGGATCGAGCAGGCGGATGCCGACCAGCTGCACGAACAGCGTCGCCAGTGCCATGGCCGTCAGGCTGATGCCGATATGGAAGGCCGCCGTTGCGGGATCGAGAGCAAGCGTATCGATCATGAAAAATCCGATCGTCTGCATGGTCGAGGCATGACAGGTGCTCATCGCGACACTGGCAATCACGAACGGCACCAGCCTGGGGTCCGATACCTTCAGGCGCGGCATCACCGCCCGGTCCTGCGGCGGTCTGCGCTCAGGCAGGTAGAGGGCAAGGGCGATGGCGCTGGCAAAGGCGATGACGGCGACGACATAGAGCGGCGCCAGAATGGAGATGCCGACCAAGAGACCGCCCAAAGCCGGCCCCAGCACCAGTCCGATCATGAAGGCGCTGTGGATGCCGGTGATGTGACGCGTGCGTTCGGCCGGTGTGGTGCGGTCGGCAATATAGGCCTGGGCAGAGGGGAAGGAGCCCGACCCGATCAGCCCGAACAGCCCGCGCGCCAGCATCATCAGGAGCACCGCAGTCCAGACCGAAATCAGCCCCGCAAAGTTGGCTTCCACCGCCGCGATGAACAACACGGTCGAAACGCCATAGGTCGTCACCCCCATCAGGATGACGCGTTTGCGCCCCCAGCGATCGCTCTTGCGCCCCCAGAACGGGCTCATCACGACCCATAGCGCACCCGACAGGGCAAAGACCGCGCCCACGCTCCATTCCGGCATCTCCATGATGCGTGCCAGGGGTGGTAGCAGGGAAAACAGCAGGGATTGCCCAAGCCCCACACAGACCAGGCTGGCACACAGCAGGCGGAACGCGCCGCGCCGGTCCGGCTGGTCTGCCGCTTCTGATGGGCTTTGGGATGGGGTCACGGAAACGCCGGGGAAGGTGGCAAAAGGAAGCGTTCGTCACTATAGACCCCTGACGCCTGCCAGCGATTTTTAATCCAGGGAAACAGCATCAATGACCGCGTATCCGGCATGGTGGCCATCCTCGGGCCTGTGGCGTCACGGCGACTTTCTCAAACTCTGGTCTGCTCAGGCGGTCAGTGCCTTCGGCAGTCGTATCAGCCGCACCGCTCTCCCCATGGTGGCCTTGCTCACCATCGGTGCCGAGCCCTGGCAGATCGGTCTTCTCGCGGCCCTTGCCGTGGCTCCTGGTGTCTTGGTTGGCCTGCTGATGGGTGGCTGGATTGATCGCAGCAGGAAGCGCCCGCTGCTGATCGCCTCCGATCTGATCCGTGCCGGCCTCCTCTTCACGGTCCCTCTGGCGGCCTGGTTTGATCTTCTCTCCATGGCCCAGCTTTACATCGTCGCGGGCGGCGTCGGAGCTGCCACGACCCTGTTTGCGATCACCGACAACACCTATCTGCCTGCTCTGATCGGCAAACGTGACCTGACGGAAGGCAATGCCCGGCTGGAAGCGACCGATGCCATTGCCGAAGTCGGTGGCCCCAGTCTGGCAGGTGTTCTCGTGGAATGGCTGACGGCACCGGTCGCCATCCTGGCGGACGCCTTTTCCTATCTGATCTCGGCAGCGCTGTTGATGCGCATCCGCGTGCAGGAGGACCTTCCCGAACCATCCGGGGATTCCAACACACCCTGGACGGACCTGCGTGCCGGGTTCGGAGCCTGCCTGGGCCATCCCCTGGTCCGGCCGTTGTTTGCCGTTGCCGCGTTGGAGGCCTTCTTCGGCGGCTTCTTCTTTGGCGTCTACATCGTCTTTGTGCTCGAGGTTCTCGAGCTCTCCCCGGCCACCTACGGCGTCCTGGTCGGTCTGGGCGGTATCGGCGCCCTGCTGGGCGCTCTGGCGGCGCGGCGTGCGGCAACCTGGCTGGGCCTGGGCAAGGCGATGGTTGTCCTGCTTCTGATTGGTCAGGCCGCGGCCCTCCTGATTCCACTGGCGGACGGTCCGGAATGGCGTGTGCTGGGCTTTCTGGCGGTCCACCAGATCGTCGGGGATGCCATGGTTGTTGCCTACCTCATCCACGCCATGAGCCTGCGCCAGACCGTTCTGGAACAGGCATCGCTGGGCCGCGCCAATGCGAGCTTCCACGTTACCGAGGGCCTTCTTTTGCCCCTGGGTGCCGTGATTGCGGGCCTGGTGGCCTCCCAGTTCGACGTCCGGTTGGCGATCTGGATCGGCGTCCTTGGCGGCCTTGTCGTGCCTGCCGTTCTCTGGCTCTCGCCTCTGCGCCGTCTTCGGTTCATGCCTGACCCCGGCTAACGCCGTGGGCTGGCATGCCGGGCGTTCCACTCCGGGGGTTTGCGCTGCACCCAGCGGATGAACCTTGCAATCTCGGGATGGCCCCGCAGCGCATCGGGCGTGCTGAAATCCTGCGCCAGTTCCTTTTCGCTCAGCACGGCATGGATCTTCTTGTGGCAGACCCGGTGCATGGGAGCCTGTTCGGCCCCGCCCTGCGACTTGGGAATCCAGTGATGTCGGTCAACAGAGGCGCCCTCGATCATGGGGCGTCCGCATAACGGGCAGGGACCAAGTTCCGGAGGCGTCGTCATGGCAGGCATGCAGATGACCGTAGCGGGTGAAGAGGCTGACACAATGTGCCATGATCGTGCTCTTGGAACAGCCCGAGGCGCAGCAACCCGTGACCGCTCTGGACGACCGACGCGAGCAGCTTGCAGAGGCAGGCAGGATGGAAGACCGGGAGATCGATCTGGCCGGTACGGCTCTGCTGCTTGCCGGTCTGGATCATCCCGACATTCCGCTCGAGGCCTATCGGCGCCATCTGGCCGGTCTGGCGGCGGATGTTGCTGCTCTGGGCCATCGCGGCAGCACGCTGGAGGGCCGCGCCTGGGCCATCGCGCGGGTTTTGTTCGAGCGCCACGGCTTCGAAGGCGACCGCTCCAGCTATGACGACATGGACAATGCCGACCTGATGCGCGTGATTGACCGCAAGAAGGGCATCCCGGTTTCGCTGGGTATTCTCTACATGCACATCGCCCGCAGCATCGGTTGGACCATTGAGGGGCTGAACTTCCCCTCACATTTCCTGCTCCGCCTGGACGGTCATGGCGATCGCGCGATCGTCGACCCGTTCGAATCCGGTGTCGTGCTCGACGCTCCGGCACTGCGCGATCTTGCCAAGCAGGTCATGGGTCCCGATGCCGAAATGGAGCGGGACTGGTTCGAGCCGGTCGGCAACCGGGGCATCCTGCTGCGCCTGCAGAACAACATCCGCACCCGTGCGATCCAGAACGGTGAACTCGAACGCGGTGCCGAGATTACCCGGCGCATGATTCTGGTGGCGCCCGACTCCATTACCCTGCAGCGTGACCTCGGCATGGTCGAAGCCCATCGCGGCAATGTCGGTGCTGCCATTGCCGCGTTTCACAGCTTCCTGGAAAACGATCCCCAGGGGGCCGAACGCGCAGAAGCCGAACAGATGCTGAGCAAACTGAAGAGAGCCCTGAACTGACCCATGGAACTTGACGCCCTCATGCTTTCGCGGATTCAGTTCGGACTGACCACCGCATTCCACATCATGTTCCCGACCATGACCATCGGGACCGCGCTTTTCCTGGCCTTTCTGGAAGGTGCCTGGCTGAAGACCGGTAAAGAGGTCTATCGCCGCCTCTATCACTACTGGGTGCGCCTGTTTGCCCTGGCCTTCGGCATCGGCGTTGTTTCCGGCGTCGTGCTGACCTTTGAATTCGGTCTCAACTGGAGCGGTTACTCCAACTTCATCGGCGACGTTCTGGGGCCATTGATCGGGTACGAGGTGCTGACCGCCTTTTTCCTGGAGGCCGGTTTCATCGGCATCATGCTCTTTGGCGAACGCCGCGTCGGACCCAAACTTCATTTCTTTGCGACCTGCATGGTTGCGCTGGGCACGACCTTCTCGGCCTTCTGGATTCTGGCAGCCAATTCCTGGATGCAGACCCCGGCGGGTTACGAGATCAGCGCACAGGGATATGCGGTTCCCGTGGACTGGATGGCCGTCATCTTCAATCCGTCCTTCCCCTATCGCCTGGCCCACATGGTCAATGCCTCGCTGGTCAGCTCTGCCTTTGTCATTGCCGCGGTGTCGGCCTGGTGTGTGCTCAAGAATGTCGAGCGCGAAACCATGATGAAGAGCCTGAAGCTGGCGCTTCTCATGGCGGCGATCACGGCCCCGCTGCAGGCGTTCCTGGGTGATCAGCACGGTCTCAATACGCTGGAGTACCAGCCCATCAAGATCGCAGCCATCGAAGGCCATTGGGAGACCGTTTCGGAAGCTCCGCTGGTCCTCTTCGCCTGGCCCGACATGGAAGAGGCCAAGAACTACTATGAGGTCTCGATCCCCTATCTCGGCAGCATCATCCTGACCCACAGTCTCGACGGCACCCTGGTCGGGCTCGATACCGTCCCGGCTGAGGACCGGCCCTATGTGCCGTTGGTATTCTTTGCCTTCCGCATCATGGCGGGCCTGGGCTTCCTCATGATCGGCATGGCGTTCCTGGGCCAGTGGCTGCGCCACAAGAAACGCCTGGATACCAGCCAGTGGTATCTCAAGCTCCTGATCCTCACAGGCCCGGCCGGTATCGTGGCGACCATCGCCGGCTGGATCACGACCGAAGCGGGCCGCCAGCCCTGGGTCGTCTACGAGGTGCTGCGGACCAAGGATGCGGTCACGCCCAGCCTGGATACCAGCACCGTGGCGATCTCGCTGGTCGCAGTCTCGGTCGTCTATCTCATCATTCTGCTGGTCTTTCTCAAGGTCGGCGCGCGTATGGTGGCACAGGGGCCGCAACCGGCGGGAGGGACGGTCTGATGGAACTCGATCTCGTCGTTATCTGGGCTGCCATCCTGGTTGTTGGCGTCATCATGTATGTGGTGCTCGACGGCTTCGATCTTGGCGTGGGCATCCTCTTCCCGTTCCAGAACAACCGTGGCCATCGCGACCACATGATGGGCTCTATTGCGCCGGTCTGGGATGGCAACGAAACCTGGCTGATCATGGGTGGCGTCATCATCCTGGCGATCTTCCCGCGCGCCTATTCCATGATCCTGCCCGCGGTCTACCTGCCCATCTTTGCCATGTTGCTGGGGTTCATCCTGCGTGGTGTGGCGTTTGAGTTCCGCCATCGTTCGCCCGGCACCGAACATATCTGGCGCAAGGTCTTTGCCGGTGGCTCGATCCTGGCGGCCTTCAGTCAGGGCATTGTGCTGGGCCATTTCATCGGTGGTTTCAACTTCGAACAAAGCCTGTTCGAAGGCGGCCCCTGGAGCTGGGTCCATCCCTTCAACTTTTTCACCGGTCTTGCACTGGTCGCCGGTTACGGTCTGCTGGGCGGTTGCTGGCTGGTCATGAAAACCACCGGGGAGCTGCGCGCTTGGTCGCGCAGAATGGCGATCCGATTTGGCGCCCTGGTCATGATCGCCATGGCCGTGGTCAGCATCTGGACACCCCTGGTCGACCCCGAAATCAACCGCCGCTGGTTCACCATGCCCGACATGCTTTGGCTCATGCCGGTGCCGATCCTGACCGGTCTTGCCTTTCTGGGCTTGTGGATCGGCCTCTTCCGGGACCGCACGCTTCAGCCCTTCCTCTGTGCCGTCGCGGCCTTCCTGCTGGGCTTTCTGGGTCTTGCCATCAGCCTCTGGCCCTATGCCGTGCCGCGCGTCATGACGATCTGGGAAGCGGCCTCGTCACCGGCCAGCCAGCAGTTCCTCATCTGGGGCGCGCTGTTCATCATCCCGGTGATCCTTGCCTATACCTGCTACACCTACTGGGTCTTCCGCGGACCCGTCTCGGACAAGGATGGCTACGGGCACGACGGATAAACCAACCGAAACCGGCAAGACACGCCGCCTCGCCTGGTTCGCCGGCCTCTACATCGCCAGCATCGCCACGGTCGCCGGCGTCGTCTACGGCCTCAAGTTCGCCATCGCCTGGATCGTCGGCGTTTGAAAGCAGAGGCGCCGCGCCTGTTTCTCATCGTTGCCGGCCTTTCCGGCACGCTGGCCGTTGCCTTGGGTGCTGTCAGCGCCCATCTCGCAGAACCCGCCATGGCCGAACGTCTGGCAACCGCCGTGCGTTACCTCATGTGGCACGCCCTGGCCCTGCTGGCCGTCGCCTGGCTGTGCAACGGTTCGTCGCGACCCTGGGCCGTGTTTGCCGGGCTTCTGTTCGTCACCGGCCAGCTTCTGTTCTGCGGATCGCTGATCCTCTCGTCCCTCGTGCTTCCCGAGGGCATTGCCGTCCTCGCACCCTTCGGCGGCCTGGCCTTCATCGCTGGCTGGCTCTGTCTGGCCATGGCGGGCATACGCGCCAAGAGCTGATCGAGGTTTGAAATCTCCCGTTCCGGACACGAGAGTGTTTGCGGGGCAAACTTGAAGCAATCTCAGGGGGTTAAACGATGTCGGACTTTTCGGTCGATGGATTTGCAGCAGCATGCAAGGACGCTATGGCGTCCGCGGAGGACGCGCATAAAGCCATGAAGATCTGCGTTGAGCAGGCCATGGCGGACAACACGCCCAAGGACGTCATCGCGGCGTTGAACGCGGCGGTTCCGCCCGACGCGGATATTGGCGAGTTGATCGTCCATGCGTCACCGGAACTCACCATGCTCTATGGCCGGATACCGCCACGGTTTCAGAGCGCAATCCACAACCACACCGTCATTGCCTGCATCGCGCAGCTTGAGGGCGAAGAAATCAGTCACATCTACAAACGCGACGGGGACGATCTGGTCAAGGTCGGCCAGGAAACTGCCGTTCCCGACGACGTGGTGGCCCTGCGTGCCGATGCCATCCACGCCATCGAAAATCCCAACCATTCCGTGGGCAGCGCACTCCACGTCTATGGAGGCGACTTCACCACGATTTCCGGCCAGCGCAGCATCTGGACGAGCGAGGATCATGAGGAGCGGCCGTTCTCCTTTCCGGAACTGCTGAAGGAATCGGTTAAGACCATGAAGACAAATGGCAACGAAGACGGTCTGCGCGCGGTTGTGGAAGCCATTCCCGCCGCCGCGCCCATGATTGAGGCGCTTTAGGACGAGACTCCGACAGAAAATGTGATCCGTCTTAGATCTCGGGCCGCCGCGCGACCCAGGGCCGTGCCTTCTCCACCGCCGCGCCGATGCGCAATACTGTCAGGTCGTCGAAGCGGTGGCCGATGATCTGCAGGCTGGTGGGCAGGCCGTTGCTGTGCATGCCGCTGGGAACAGAGAGCGCCGGGCATTGGGCGACGTTGTTGAAGACGAGCGTCATGTCCGAGGAGTTCATCTTGCCGTCGGGACGCATGCCGAGTTGTTCGGCATCCGAGCTGTCGGCGGGCGGGGCAGGGATCGGCGTGGTCGGGCAGATCAGGGCGTCGTAACGCTCGAAGACATCGCACAGCTTGAACCATTGCTGCGTCCTCACGAACTCCAGCCTCTTGAAGTCGATGGCGCTGACCCCTCGTGCGGCATCGAACATGGCCGCAATGTTGGGATCGAGATCATCACGGCGTGTGTCGAGATGCTGCTCGAAGAAGGCCGCAAGATAGACGTTCCAGTAGGTCAACCAGGCGTCCACGCAGTCGGAGGTCCAGCCCAGATCAACCTCTTCGACGATGGCGCCGGCATCGCGCAGAGCCGCAGCACTGGCTTCCACATTGGCCGCGACCTCGTCATCGACATGATAGATGCCCAGATCCATGTCCAGAGCGATGCGCAGGCCCTTCACGTCGCCCGCGACGGGGCGCTGGATGTCGATCGGTGTCGCGTTCGACATGATGTCACGCTCAAACGGGCCCTGGGCAATGTCCAGGAACAGGGCGGCATCGTCGATCGTGCGCGCCAGGGGGCCGAAGTGGCTGATGTTGTCGAACACGGTGGGGAGTACGGTCATGGGGATGCGCCCCAGGCTGGGTTTCAGGCCCACGGTGCCGCAGAACGAAGCGGGGATGCGCACGGACCCGCCCATGTCGGAGCCTTCGGCCAGCGGCACGCAGCCCGACGCCACCGCCGCGCCCGATCCGCCCGAGGAGCCGCCGGGCGTGCGTTCCGGGTTCCAGGGGTTGCGCGTCGTGCCCCACAGCGGGCTGTGGGTGAAGCCGTCATGGGCAAATTCCGGGGTCGTGGTCTTGCCCACCATGATTGCACCGGCACCCAGCAGGTCCTTGACGATCTGGGCATCCTCATCGGGCACGTTGTCCCGGTAGACGACGCTGCCCAGGGTCGTGGTCTTGCCCTTGGTCGGCGTGAAATCCTTGATCGCGATGGGCACGCCATGGAGCGGCCCCAGGGCATCACCGCGCGCCACGGCAGCATCCGCCGCCCTGGCCTTCTCCAGAGCTTCTTCGGGATAGGTGAAGCAGAAGCAGTTCAGCGTGCCGTTGACCTCGTCGATCCGCGCAAGGCTGTTGGCCACAATCTCTTCGGAGCTCTGTCCCCCGGTCGCGATACGCCGCGCCAGCTCGGTTGCAGATGTGAAGCAGAGATCAAGATCGGCCATGGTGCTATTCCCCTGTTTGAAGACCAATCCCATGCCAGCGCGCGCCGCAGGTCAAGCCTGCCCCGTGACATCACCCGCGAAATTTTGCTAAACGAAGGCCTCATTTCCCGGCAGGTTCATGTCCCAAAGCCTTCTTGAACGGTATCAGGCGCTCTGTGCAGCGGGCACGCTCACACCCGACCCTGCCCAGAAGGCCGTCGTATCGCGGCTGGACGCGCTGGCATCGAACCTGCGGGACGAGGCCCGTCCCAAACCCGGCTTCCTCGACCGCATCCTGGGCCGTGACCGCGTGCCTGAGGGGCCACGCGGCATCTATATCCATGGCGATGTCGGCCGAGGCAAATCCATGCTGATGGACCTCTTCTTCGATGCCGTGCCCGTGGAGAAGAAGCGCCGCGTCCACTTCCATGCCTTCATGCAGCGCGCGCACCGGTTGATCCATGAGGAACGCCAGTCGCAGCGTCATGACAGCGATCACGACACCATCGGTGCCGTCGCCGATGCCATCACCCGGGATGCGCACCTGCTCTGCTTCGACGAGTTCCACGTTATCGACATTGCTGATGCCATGATCCTGGGCCGCCTGTTCGAACAGCTTTTCGCGCGCCATGTCGTGGTCGTCGCCACCTCCAACCGGGTGCCTGGTGACCTCTATGCCGGCGGCATCAACCGACAGCTTTTCCTGCCCTTCATCGCCATGCTGGCAAAAAAGCTGGAGATCGTGGAGCTTGAGACCGATCAGGATTATCGCCTGGCCTTCATGGCCGAGACCGATGTCTATCTGGTGCCTGCCGACAAGGCTGCCGAGGCAGCGCTGGACAAGGCGTTCGCCCATCTGGTCGGTGGCGCAGAGCCTGAGCCTGCCGAACTGGAGGTCCAGGGACGCATCCTTGAAGTAAAACGCCAGGCCCGGCACGTCGCGCGGTTCACCTTTGCCGAACTCTGCGACCGCCCTCTGGGCAGCGCCGACTATCTCGCCCTTGCCGGGGCCTATCACACGGTGATCATCGACGGCATTCCGGCCATGACCACCGATCAGCGCAACCAGGCCAAACGGTTCGTGACCCTGATCGACGTGCTTTACGACAACCACGTCGCTCTGCTCTGCTCTGCCGATGCGCCGCCCGACGGTCTATATCCCTCAGGGGATGGCGCATTCGAATTCCATCGCACGGCTTCGCGCCTGATCGAGATGCAGTCGGCGGAGTATCACAACAACCGGCAGACGGAGGCAGCATGAGTCTCGACGGATTTTCCAGTGCCTGCGCCATGCGTGATGCCCTGCGCCGCAAGGAGATTTCATCGCGCGAGCTGGTCGACCTGCATGCCGAGCGGATCGCACGCCACAACCCCGCGCTCAACGCGATCAACATCCCGTGCCTCGAACGCGCCCGCGAGGAAGCTGACAGTGCCGATGCGGATTCGGTCCTCGCGGGCACGCCGATCACAATCAAGGACATCTTCGATGTCGCAGGCCTGCCCAATACCGGTGGCGGCGTGCGCCCGGTTGAAGAAGGTATCGTTGAAGCCGATGGCCCGTCGGTTGCCAGACTTCGCCAGGGTGGCGGCATTGTTCTGGGCAAGACCAACAGCCCACCCTATGCCGGGGATTGGCAGTCGGTCAGCGAGATGTTCGGGGTTTCCAACAATCCGTGGGACCTCGGCCATACGCCCGGCGGCAGCACGGGCGGCGGTGCCGCAGCCGTGGCCGCTGGTCTTTCGCCCTTGGAACTGGGCAGCGATATCGGTGGCTCGATCCGCATTCCCGCCGCGTTCTGTGGCATCTATGGTCACAAGCCCAGCGAAACACTGATTCCCCGCAGCGGCACCTTTTTCAGTACCTTGCCCAACCCGGCAGTGGGCCTTGCCGTGCAGGGACCGTTGGCACGCTCGCCCGAGGATCTGGACCTGGCGCTTTCCCTGCTTGCTGGTCCTGATGTCGGTGAAGATGTCGCCTGGCGACTCGATCTGCTCGCACCGCGCCACAAGCGCTTGGACGACTTCCGTGTCGCCATCGCACCGCTGCAGTCCTGGATGCCCGTCGACAATGCGATCGTTGCTGCCATGGAGACGGTCGCCGAAGCCTGCCGCAAGGCCGGTGCGCAGGTCATCGAAGCCGCGCCCGAGATGATCGGTGACGGGCGGGAAGCCTACAGGACCTACCGCAGTCTGATGTTCTCGATCATCGCCTCGCGCTGGTCGCGGGAACGCCAGGCCCAGGAAGCCGCCGAAGCGCTGGAAAACGAGGATGCCCTTGCCGAAGCCGATTCAGCCGGCATGGCTGCTACGGCGGGTGATTATCTCGGATGGTTCGGCTATCGCGAGACCCTGCGCCAGAGTTATCGCGCGTTTTTCCGCGACGTCGATGTCTGGATTGCGCCGGCCAACACCACGAATGCCTTTCCCCACGACGACCGCCCGTTTCCGGAACGGCGTCTCGTCATCAACAATGGGGAAGTTGACTACATGCATCAGTGTTTTTATGCTGGCATGGCGACCCTGCCGGGACAGCCTTCAACGGCATTCCCGGTCAGCCGCACGGCAGACGGCCTTCCCGTCGGGCTGCAGGCCATCGGACCCTATCTTGAGGATCGGACGCCAATTGCGTTTGCAGAACTGCTGGCCCGCGAGATCGGCGGTTTTGTGCCGCCGCCCGACTTCATGGGCTAAAGCGGATCAGCCCCGGCCGCCGCGGCTTTCAGGGGATGTCGTCCAACCATCCGCGGCAAAGGCCGAGCCGTAGAATTCCATCTGGCGGCGCGCGCCGGTCACGGTGTTGTGCATCAGCATGGCGACCGTCACCGGGCCGACGCCGCCGGGAACCGGCGTGATCCAGCCAGCGACCTCGCGGCAGCTCTCGAAATCGCAATCGCCCACGGTGCGTTCCGTGCCGTCAGGGAGTTCGATCCGGTTGATGCCGATGTCGATCACCGCCGCGCCGGGTTTGATCATGTTGCCTGTGACCAGGCCAGGCTTGCCGACCGCGACAAACAGCGCATCGGCCTGGCGGCAATGGACGGCAAGGTTGCGCGTCATGTGATGGCACACGGTGACCGTTGCGCCTTCGGCCATCAGCAGGAACGCGATGGGTTTGCCGACAATCTCGGAATGCCCCACGACCACGACCTCAAGGCCCGACAGAGAAAGCCCGGTGCTTTTAAGGATATGAACCGAAGCCATAGCGGTGCACGGCCCAAGCTCGATCTCGTTGTAGACGATGTTGCCGATGGAGGCAGGATGCAGGCCTTCGACGTCCTTGAGCGGATGGATCGAGCTTTGCAGGCGCTTCACGTTGATCTGCGGCGGGGCAGGGCGCTGCACGATGATGCCGGTGACACGCGGGTCGGCGTTCATCGCCTGGATCGCGGCAATCATCTCCGGCTCGGTGATGTCGGCGGGGAAATGACGCTCGTCGAAGGCAATGCCGACACGCTCGGCCGTGCGCTTCTGGTTACGGACATAAATCTCGACCGCGTCGGTATCGCCGATCACGACAGAGACCAGACGCGGCGCCCAGCCGCCATCGCTCAGACGGGCGACCTCGTCGCCGGTCTTCTCGAGCATCGTCGCGGCGATCTTGCGCCCGTCGAGGTCCTTGTGTTTCAGGTTCGGCTCGTCGGTCACGACATGCCTCCGCCGCCCGTGGCGGCCGGGATCACTGTGCGCCGGCCAACGGCGCCGGGTCGTTGGACAGGCTCCGCAGATAGGCGATCAGGTTGGCCAGATCCGCTTCATCGGTGATACCGCGGAAGCCCATCTTGGTGCCGGGGATATCTCCGCGCGGATCCTGCAGATAGGTCCACAGGCGATCGTATGTCCAGTCGCCTTCCTCGGCGTTCATGGCGTCGGAATAGCTGTAGTCGCTGTCGCCGGCGATCTTGCGGTCCACAATGTTCCAGAGATTGGGGCCGACACGATTGGCGCCGCCTTCGTCAAAGGTGTGGCAGCTCTTGCACTTGTTGGCGACCTTGATGCCGTCGTCGACGGAACCGGCAGCGATCATTGCCTCGACACCGCTGGGTGTGTTGGCGTCATCGGCCAGCCCGGCATCGGCATTGTCGGCAACATCGGTGTCGCTTTCGAGGAACTCGGTCACCTCGTCGCCGGCCTCGTCGATGGCTTCACCCGCCGAATCAAGTGCCTCATCAGCGGCTTCCATGGTCGCGGCGGCGGCAGCCGCCACTTCGCCGGTGATCTCGTCGATCATATCGCCATCCGTGGCGCTGTGATCTTCTTCCATGGCCGGTTCTTCGGGCATGGCCGGTTCTTCGGGCATGGCCGGGGCCTCAACCTCTTCAACTTCGGGCAGAGCCAGCGGGCTGTCGCTCTGGGTGTTGAGCCATGCGATCAGGTTGGCGCGATCCTCGGCATCGGAAATGCCGCGGAAGGTCATCTTCGTTCCCGGAGCGTATGCCTTGGGGTTCTCCAGGAACGCATCCATGTTCTCGAAGCTCCAGTCACCACCGACCGCTGCCAGGGCGCCGGAATAGCTGAAGCCGTCAATATGCTCCTTGGGCGCACCAACAATGCCCCAGAGATTCGGGCCGGTGCCGTTGGAACCGCCACTCTCGACCGTGTGGCAGCTCTTGCACTTCTTGAACTGGCCTTCGCCATCTTCAAGGTCTGCACTGGCCAGCAGCACGGGCAGGGCCAGATCGGCTGCCATGTCGCCATGCTCGCCGCCGCCGACATCTGCATCGGAATGTGCGTCCGCGCTGGTTTCCACCGCCGCATGTTCGGGCAGTTCCGGCGCATAGAGCACGTTGCCAATTTTGCCGATGCCAACGACCAGAAGCAGTGCGACCAGAATCGCAGCGGCAATCTTGTTGAATTCAAGGGATTCCATGTGTACCGACCCCGGAGGAGTATGGTCATGCGAAAGATCGCAGACCGCATTGAAAGCGCGGCGGAGATTAGCCATGTCACGGGCGCGTGTTCAACCCCTAGACCGTATTTCTCCCCATTGTGTTGACCTGGGGCAATGACGGGCAAACCGACCGAAGGAAGGGCAAAAACATGTCACCGATCATCGTTATCCCCGCGCGCATGGCCTCAACACGCCTTCCGGGCAAGCCATTGGCCGATATCTGCGGCGAACCCATGATCGTGCATGTGTGGCGCAGAGCCATGGAAGCAGGGGTTGGCACCGTTGTGGTTGCCGCTGCAGAGCCTGAGATTGTCGAGGCCATCCGCGCCGTTGGTGGCGAGGCCGTCATGACCGATGCCGACCTGCCCTCGGGCTCAGACAGGGTCGAACAGGCACTTTCCAGGATCGATCCCGATGGCGGCCACGATGTCGTGATCAATCTCCAGGGTGACCTGCCCACGCTCGATCCCCAGGCGATTCGCGATGCGCTTGTCGCGCTGAACCGCCATGAGGCCGATATCGCCACGCTTGCTGCAGAAATCACCGACGAGCAGGAACGTGATGATCCCAACGTTGTGAAGGCCGTGATTGCCTGGGATGAGAGTGATCGTCTGGGTCATGCACTCTATTTCAGCCGTGCAACGGTGCCTGCCGGTGATGGGCCGCTCTGGCATCATGTCGGCCTCTACGTCTACCGGCGTGCGGCGCTGAAACGATTCGTCGGGATGGCGGTCAGCCCGCTGGAACGCCGTGAACGTCTGGAGCAGCTTCGCGCGCTGGAAGCCGGCATGAAGATCGCCGTGGCCCGCGTTGACTCGATTCCGCTCGGTGTCGATACTCCCGCCGATCTGGAGCGCGCCCGCGCCCTGCTTGCGGGTTAAGACCGCAAATCCCTCCGCAACAAAGGCATCACCGTGACCGCAGCCGACAACATCATTGCCTTCCAGGGCAGGCCCGGCGCCTATTCGCATCTGGCCTGTCGTGAAGTCCATCCCGAGATGGAGGTGCTTCCCTGCGTGTCGTTCGAGGATGTCTTTGCCGCCGTTGAAGGTGGTCAGGCACGTCTGGCGATGCTGCCCATCGAGAACTCGCTTGCCGGGCGCGTTGCCGATGTGCACCACCTCATGCCCCATTCCTCCCTCCATATCGTGGGCGAACACTTCCAGCGCGTGAACCATCACCTGCTGGGCGTGCCCGGTGCCACGCTGGAGGGGCTGAAATCAGCCCATTCTCACGTTCAGGCCCTTGGTCAGTGCCGCGCTGCACTGCGTGATCTGGGCATCCAGCCCATCAGCCATACCGACACGGCCGGAGCGGCACAGGATATTGCGGGACGTGGCGATCCCGAACAGGGCGCTGTGGCCTCGGCCCTGGCGGGCGAAATCTATGGCCTTGATGTTCTCACCGCTGACCTTGAGGACGCCGAACACAACCACACCCGCTTCCTGATCCTGGCACGCGAAGCCCAGGTGCCGCAGCCGGGCTCTGGCCTGTTGATGACCAGCATGGTGTTCCGCGTGCGCAGCGTTCCCGCCGCGCTCTACAAGGCCATGGGCGGTTTTGCGACCAACGGCGTCAACCTGACAAAGCTGGAAAGCTACATGCTCGACGGCACCTTCAGCGCGGCCCAGTTCTATGCCGATGCCGAAGGACACCCGGAAGAGCGCTCCATGAAGCTGGCACTGGAAGAACTCGACTTCTTCGCCCGGGAGGTCCGGATTCTGGGAACCTACCCGGCACACCCCTATCGCGAGGAAGCCCAGCGTCTGGCCGTCGACGAAGAAGACTGAGCTCCTTCAGGTCTGATCGGTCGTCTTGCGTTTGCGGACCAGGCGGGTCAGCGCATCGGCAATGCCCCGGGGCCAGATCAGCAGAACCAGGATGAGCGCGCCGCCCACGGCCATGTCACGCCATTGCGGGATGTCGCGCAGGGAATCGTTCATGACCATGAGCAGGGCACAGCCCAGGATCGGACCCCAGCGCGATCCCGTGCCGCCGATCACGATCATCGCCAGCAGCAGCATCAGCGTGCCGAAGCTGAACCCAGCCGGATCGACCAGTCCCAGATGGGTGCCATAGAAGGAACCGGCCAGACCGATGAAGAACGAAGAAAGCGTGAAGACCAGAAGCTGATAGCGGTACCGGCTGATGCCGATCGCGCCGGCATAACCTTCCGAATCGCGCAGCGCACGAAAGGCCAGGCCCAGAGGGCTGGCCATGACGCGGATCATGACCCAGCAGGCCAGAACCAGAAGGATCAGCGCGAAGTAGTAATGCGCGACCAGCTTGCCGAACGAGCCGAAAAGGTCGCGGAACCCGTAGTCTCCAAAGCCATAGAGGCCGTAACCGCCGCCCGTAAACCCGCTCGTGTCGGCCGAGATCAGGAGGAAGATCACCGAATGGGTCGCAAGGGTGAGCAGCGCGACATAGGGACCGCGCAGGCGCAGGCAGGGCAGGCCGATCATCAGGCCGACCAGGGCACAGAACAGGCCCGCAGGCACAAAGGACCAGGCAGGCCCGATATCGAGATGCACGCCCACCACGGCCGTGAAGTAACCGCCCAGATTGAAGATCGCCAGCTGCACCAGCGAGAAGATCCCGGCCTGTCCCAGCACCAGGTTCCACTGTGTGACGATCAGCGACCAGACAAAAAACAGGATGATGAGATCCAGGAAATAGCGGTCGTCCATCAGCCATGGCAGCACGGCAAAGGCCGCCACGACGGCCAGCGGCCAGAAGCGCAGGGTGTTGCTGTCTGCCAGGGGCGCACTCACAGCCGTACCACCTCCCGCTGACCGAAGAGACCGGCGGGCCGGAAGATCAGGACCACAATGATCAGGCCGAACATGACC
>CALIUG010000003.1 GCA_938048755.1 uncultured Alphaproteobacteria bacterium | reverse complement strand
GCCCAGCACCTGCGCGACCTCTCCAACAAGGATTATGCCGGTGCCATCCGCGAGACCTATCGCGCGGCGGGGCGCGGCCATGAGTTCCGCAAGATCACCACGGCCATGTACCTACCCAGCGAAGCCGCCATCGAGCGGCTGGACAAGGCCGACCCCGAATTCGCACGGCGCGCGGGCGCCAACCACATCATTCCCGTGGGTCCGTCCGGCCTGCGCGGCCTGATCGCGCTTTCCAGCGTCAACATCGATCTGGGCAGGCAGGCCGAAAATCAGGAAAAGATCATCGAGGCGACCGAAAAGCTGCTGGAAAGCGTTACGGTTGCGCTCGGCTACGCCGAAACCGTGGGCAACGGTCTGCAGACCGCGGTTTCGAACTTTGCCAAGTTCACCTCTTCGGTGAATTCCAGACTGCTGCCCCGCTCCCGCGCACTGGTCGGTCTGGGCGTGCGGCCACAGGGCAAGAAGAAGCAGATCCGCAACCTTTCGGCCTTCGAGGTCATGAAGTTCGATGCGGAGAACTACATCGAGGGTGATGTAAGCGAGGACACGCCTGATGACGATAACGTTGTCGCTTCGCCCCGGCTTGTGGAACAATCAGACAAGGATTAGGCGAGCCAACAGGCTTGGCCATCAAGGGGAGTTGAGACTTTGGACACCGCAGATATCGGTGGCGCAGCCGTTTTCGTGATCGTCCTCGCCATTCTCGCGATCATCTTTGTCGCGATGGCGGTGGTCACGGTGCGGCAGGGTTATGAGTACACCCTGACCCGCTTCGGGCGGTACACGCGCACCCTTCCACCAGGACTTCACCTGATCGTGCCATTGATCGACCGCGTCGGGCGCAAGATCAACGTCATGGAAAACGTGCTGGACGTACCGCTCCAGGAGATCATCACCAAGGACAACGCCATGGTCGCGGTGGACGGTGTGCTGTTCTTCCAGGTGCTGGAATCGGCCAAGGCGGCCTATGAAGTGACGGACCTGCAGGGCGCCATTCTCAATCTTTCCATGACCAACATCCGTACCGTCATGGGTTCGATGGATCTCGATGAGCTGCTGTCCCATCGCGACCAGATCAACACCAAACTTCTGACCGTCGTGGACGAGGCAACTTCGACCTGGGGCGTGAAGGTCACACGTATCGAAATCCTGAAGATCCAGCCGCCCGCCGATCTGGTGATGTCGATGGCACGCCAGATGAAAGCCGAACGCGACAAGCGCGCCAACATCCTGGACGCCGAAGGCGTGCGCCAGGCCGACATTCTGCGCTCGGAAGGCGAAAAGCAGGCTGCCATTCTGAAGGCCGAGGGCGAGCGAGAATCGGCCTTCCGCGACGCCGAGGCCCGCGAACGTCTGGCCGAAGCCGAAGCCTTTGCCACCAACGAGGTGAGTCAGGCGATTGCCGACGGTAACCTGCAGGCTATCAACTACTTCGTTGCCCAGCGTTACATCGATGCGCTGGGGGCCTATGCACGATCGGCCGGTGAAAAGGTGCTGTTCCTGCCCCTGGAGGCGACCAGCATCGTCGGCTCGGTAAGCGGGGTCGGCGATCTTGCAGACAGCGCACGCGCTCAACGCGGTGGGGAGGGCTAAGCCATGACTTACGTCATTGTCGCATTGGCGATCTTCGCCATCATCCTGATCTTCAAGGCGGTCAAGACCGTGCCTCAGGGCAATGCCTATACGGTGGAGCGCTTTGGGCGTTTCACCCGCGTGCTGCAGCCCGGCCTGCACATGATCACGCCCTTCATCGACCGCATCGGCGCACGCATCAACGTGATGGAAAACGTGCTGGAAGTGCCCGAGCAGGACGTCATCACCAAGGACAACGCCATGGTCGCGGTGGATGGCGTGCTGTTCTTCCAGGTCATGGAACCGGCCAGCGCGGCCTATGAGGTCAACGACCTGCACCGGGCCATCATCAACCTCACCATGACCAACATCCGCACGGTGATGGGTTCGATGGATCTGGACGAACTGCTCTCCCAGCGCGACCGCATCAGTGGCGCGATCCTGGCCGTGGTGGACGAGGCGACCTCGGCCTGGGGCGTGAAGGTGACGCGCGTGGAGATCAAGGACATCGAACCACCGCGTGATCTGGTGGATTCCATGGCGCGCCAGATGAAGGCCGAACGCGACAAACGCGCGACCATCCTGGATGCCGAAGGCGACAAGCAGTCGGCCATCCTGCATGCCGAAGGTCACAAGCAGTCGGCCATTCTGGAGGCCGAGGGACGGCGTGAGTCCGCCTATCGCGAGGCTGAAGCCCGCGAACGTGCAGCACAGGCCGAAGCCAAGGCGACCCGCGATGTCTCCGGCGCCATCGAGCGTGGCGACATGCAGGCGATCAACTACTTTGTCGCCCAGAAGTATGTCGATGCGCTCAAGGCTCTGGCCGATGCACCCAACCAGAAGATCCTGTTCGTGCCGGTAGAATCAGCAGGCATGATCGGTGCCCTGGGCAGCGTCACGGAAATCGTGCGCGAAGCCTTTGGCGGCGGTGGCGGAGCGTCTGCCAAGAGCACGTCACAGGCGTCCTCGGCCAGCACGGCACGGACCAGCGCACCGCGCACCCGCAGCGCAGCCTCCGTGCCCGAAACCTATGTGTCACCGGCAATGCATGTCGCGCACCCCGCCAGCCCCTGGGATCCCTCCTGATAAAGGCCAGCCATCATGTTTGACTATCTGCTCTATTGGCACTGGTGGGTCATTGCCGTTGTCCTGATCATCCTGGAACTCACGGTTTCAGGTGCCTTCTTCTTCCTGTGGCTGGGCGCTGCCGCCGCCATCGTGGGTCTGGTTGCCATGATCCCCGGCGTCGGATGGGAGGCGCAGCTCTTCGTCTTTGCTGCACTGGCGGTGATCTCGGTCTTCCTATGGCGCCATTTCAAGCCCAAGCAGACCGAAAGCGAACACCCCACGCTCAACAAGCGCGGCCATCAGTATATCGGGCGTCGTTTCACGCTGGCCCAGCCGGTCGTCAACGGCGTGGGCAAGCTGATCGTTGCCGACACGACCTGGAAGATCAACGGCAACGACATGCCCGCGGGAACCCAGGTCACCGTGACGGCAGTCGACGGCACCGCGCTGGTCGTGGAAAAGGCCGAAGCAGGCGAAACCGGCTGATCAGCAGAGTTCGATGGCCTTGCAATAGTCCTGCATGGCATCGTCAATCGTCGACTCGAGCGCCTTGTTGCGGGCCTCATAGGCTTCCGTGAGACAGCCGACGTCATCACCACAGGCATTGCGCTTGGTCAGGAAGGCCTGTGCGGCATCGGTCTGGTCGCCGCGCGCGCCCATCAACATCGGCAACTTCTGGACGACGCCATAGAGCGTGCCCATCTTCATGTCGAGATTGGAAAGCGCACGGCTGTTGCAGATCGCATGTTCGGTCGATGTCCCGGCCTTCTGGCAATCAAAGCTCTGGGCCTGCGAGGCTGTGGAAACGGCCAGCAGCGCGCCAAGCGCGCAGAACAATCCGAGTGTGCGTTTCATGTCATGATTCTCCGGTTGCCGGGTTGTCGCGCATCAGACCCCTCGGCGGGATTTGAGCGCAGCACCCAGGGTGCCTTCGTCGAGGTAATCGAGTTCCCCGCCAACCGGCACGCCCAGCGCCAGGCGTGAGATCTTCACGCCGCTGTCTTCCAGGCGGTCGGTGACGTAATGGGCCGTGGTCTGGCCATCGACGGTGGCGTTGGTCGCCAGGATCACTTCGGTGACCTCGCCATTGGTGGCGCGGGTCACCAGACCGGCGATGCGCAGGTCTTCGGGCCCGACACCGTCCAGCGCCGAGAGGGTGCCGCCCAGAACGTGATAGAGACCGCCAAAGACCGCCGCGCGCTCCAGCGCCCAGAGATCGCCGACCTCCTCGACAACACAAAGCGTGGTGCGGTCGCGGCGCGGGTCCGAGCAGACCGAGCATGGCTCCACGGTGTCGAGGTTACCGCAGACCTCGCAAGCAGAGACGGCATCAGCCGTATGTTCCAGGGCCGCAGCCAGAGGCCGCAGCAACGTATCCTGATGTTTCAGCAGATGCAGAACCGCACGCCGCGCAGAACGCGGCCCCAGGCCCGGCAGACGCGCCAGAAGCGCCGCCAGCCGATCGATCTCGGGTCCGCCCATCCTCTCAGAACGGCAGGTTGAGACCGGCAGGCAGGTTGAGACCGCCGGTCACCTTGGCCATCTCTTCCTTGACATGGGCTTCGACGCGCACGCGCGCATCGTTGACGGCCGCAACGATCAGGTCTTCCAGCACTTCGGTGTCATCGGGCGTGACCAGCGAAGGATCGATGGTAAGCCGCTTCAGCTCGTGCTTGCCCGACATCAGGGCCTTCACCATGCCGCCGCCAGAGCTTCCCTCGATTTCCGAGAGGGCAAGCTCCTCCTGCATGGCCGCCATCTTGCCCTGCAACTCCTGGGCCTGCTTCATCATCTTGGCTAGGTTCATGAACCGTTGTTCTCCATGGGGGTATCGACGGCGTCGTGGACTTCCACGACCTCTGCGCCGGGAAAGGCTTCCAAAATCTGCGCCACGCCGGGGTCGCGCGCGGCTTCGTTCAGGCGCGCGACACGCGCGGCCTCTTCCTGCTCGACCAGCGTGGCATCGCCGGGCTGGGACGACACGGCAACCAGCCAGCGCTCCCCGGTCCATTGTTCTAGATTGCGTGCGAGATCACGGGAGAGTTCGGGCGGGGCATGTTCATCAGGTCGGAACTCGATATGCCCGGGCCGGAACGACACCAGATGCACGTTGCCGCGCAGAAGTGCCAGCATATGGACTTCGTTGTTTTCCTCGACCAGACGCAAGAGGTCGGCAAAGGTCTCGAGCGTTGCCGGAGTCTCTGTTTCGGCCTGGGGCGCAACCGGATCGGGTGCAACCGCTGGCACTGGTGCCGGCGCGGCAACGGCAACCACGGGATCTGGGTCCGGCAGGGCAGCAAGCGCCTGCGCCGCAGAGGGCGTGGAGGACGCAGCGGAGCTTCCTGAGGGCGATGGTCCGCTACCTGCGGCACCGGGCCCTGAATCACCCGTCAGAACGGTCTTGAGAGCCTCCTCAGGCGTGGGAAGGTCGGAAGCATGGGCAAGGCGCACCAGGGTCATTTCGACGGCCTGGAGGCTGTTGGGCGCCATGCGGGCTTCGCTGACGCCCTTGAGCAGGATCTGCCAGGCGCGCGTCAGGTGCGGCACGGTCAGCTTGGCTGCCATCGCGGCCCCGCGCTCGCGCTCGAATTCCGGCGCAGCATGGCTGGCGGCCTCGGGCGCGGCCTTGAACCGTGTCAGCCAGTGGGTGAGTTCCAGCAGGTCTTCCAGCACGACAACCGGATCGACCCCGGCGGCATACTGACCGTCCAGATTGGCAAGCGCACCGGCAATGTTGCCGCCCATGACCGCTTCATAGAGGTCAAAGACAAGGCCACGGTCGGCCAGACCCAGCATGTCGCGCACATCTTCGTCCGTGACCTTGCCCTGCCCCTGGGCAATGGCCTGATCGAGAATCGAAAGGCCGTCGCGCACGGAGCCATCGGCAGCACGGGCAATCAGCGCCAGGGCTTCGGGCGAGGCCTCCGCATCTTCCTTTTCCACCAGCTCGGCAAAGTACGTGGCGAGCTCCGCCGCATCGACGCGCCGCAGGTCAAAACGCTGGCAGCGTGACAGGATGGTGGCTGGAATCTTGCGCAGTTCGGTCGTGGCAAAGACGAACTTGAGATGTTCGGGCGGTTCCTCCAGCGTCTTCAGCAGCGCGTTGAACGCCGCGTTGGAGAGCATGTGGACCTCATCCATGACATAGATCTTGTAGCGCCCCATGACCGGGCGGTAGCGCGAGGCCTCGAGCAAATCGCGCATGTTGTCGATACCGGTATGGCTGGCGGCATCGATCTCGAGCACGTCGACATGGCGATCCTGGGCAATGGCGACACACTGGTCGCAGACACCGCAGGGTTCTGCGGTGACACCGCCGTTCCCGTCGGGCCCGACACAGTTAAGGATGCGCGCCAGGATACGGGCGGTCGTGGTCTTGCCGACACCACGGACCCCGGTGAGCAGAAAGGCCTGGGCAATCCGTCCGCTGGCCACCGCATTGCGCAGGGTACGCACGAGCGCATCCTGACCACGCAACCCTTCCAGGGATTCGGGACGGTATTTGCGTGCGAGAACGCGGTAGGCGGATGGGGCTTGGTCCTGGTCTGCCATCGCTCCGGAGCATGGTTGGGCCTCTCGCCCTTCCGCGCCCGGAAGGGGCCGGCGGAAACCGGCATGAGGTATGGAAGACCGGCATCGACCCGGGCCGTTCCCGCTGCGGCTGCTTCCTTCCGGACCTGACCGGGTTCACGAGGCAGCCCGTCCGCGCCGGCCTTCCACTGCTGACCATATCGACCGCGTCATGACCTATGCAAGTCCCAGCAGGAGAATTGAAGGCGTTGCCCCGGGATATGGCGGCATGCCAACGTGACGTCATGAGCGATCTTGAGCATTACAGCGGCCAGGCCTTTGAACGCGTCGGCGAAAAACGGCGCGACGGAGGCTGGATTGCAGGCCAGTTGGCTGCCGCCGACACACGCATCGTGCCGGTCTGGCAGGGCAGAAGTCTGCTGAACGGCGAATCGGCTGCCTATCTGCCGGCCGGATCGGCCTGGCACCTCATCGAAAGCGCGCCAGCCGAACCGATCTTTCTGGGCATCGATGAAGGCGGCGCCCTGTTTGCCCTGGATGTCTCGCACCTTTCCGAGGCAGATGCCGAAAACCTCACGCCGGACGGCAACTTCGAAGAACTCTATGGCGTGGCGACCCAGCTTGTGCGGCGCGAGGCCTCCCTGCTCTCCCATGCCGCCTGGATGATCCACTGGAGCAAACGCCACCGGTTCTGCGGCGCCTGCGGCCATCCGACCCGGTCCATGGATGCCGGGCACATGCGCAAGTGCAGCAACGAAGCCTGCGGCATCATGCAGTTTCCGCGCACCGATCCGGCCGTGATCATGGTCGTCGAACATGAAGATCGCTGCCTGCTGGCCCATCAGAAGGGCTGGCGCGGCAGGCTGCATTCCTGTCTGGCGGGATTTGTGGAACCTGGCGAATCGGCAGAAGAAGCCGTCATCCGTGAGGTGCGCGAGGAATCGGGCCTGTCAGTGCGCGAAGTCCGCTATTTCGCGACCCAGCCCTGGCCCTATCCCTGTTCCCTGATGCTGGGCTACACGGCCGTCACCGATGACCCCACGATCGTTCTCGATGATGACGAGCTGGAAAGAGCCGCATGGTTCACGCGCGAGCAGTTGCGCGCGCCCGACCTCGACATCGAACTGCCGCGCCATGACTCGATTGCACGGCGACTGATCGACGCATGGATCGACAAGGGTTAGGTTTCACCAAATCCCGAGTGACTTGAAGGAAACAGCCATGAGCCGTCTGGAAATCCATCAGATTCCCGTCCTGAGCGACAACTATGTCTATCTGGCCCATTGCCCGGCGACCGGCGACACGGCTGTGGTCGATCCCGCCGTGACGGGCCCTGTGATGGATGCCGCAAAGGCCAGGGGATGGACCATCACCCATATCCTCAACACCCATCACCACGGGGATCACACCGGCGGCAACCTGGAGATCAAGGCGGCGACGGGCTGCACGATCGTCGGGCCCAAGGCGGACCGGGCGCGTATTCCAGGCATCGATGTCGAGGTGGATGACGGCGACACCTACCGGTTGGGCGAAGCCGACAGCAAGGTCTTCTTCGTGCCCGGCCACACACGAGGACACATCGCCTACTGGTTTGCTGATTCGGATGCCCTGTTCTGTGGCGACACCATGTTCGCCATGGGCTGCGGACGTCTGTTCGAGGGCACCCCGGCGCAGATGTGGCACTCGCTCTCCAAGCTGAAGGACCTGCCGGGCGAAACCCGCATCTTCTGCGCCCACGAATACACCCAGGCCAACGGTCAGTTTGCCCTGTCGGTCGAGCCCGACAACACCGATCTGGTGGCGCGCATGGCCGTAGTGGACGCCAAACGCGCCCGCAACGAGCCGACCGTGCCGTCCACGCTGGCCGAAGAACGCGCAACCAACCCGTTCCTGCGTCCCGACAGCCCGTTGCTGCAGAAGACCGTCGGCATGGTCGGCGCCGATCCGGTTGACGTGTTCGCGGAAACCCGCGCACGCAAGGACAGCTTCTAGGCGACCTGATCGCCTTTCGACCGCATCACCCCTGCGGGCGTGTTGAATCGTAAATCGTTGTCGGCGGCATGGGCCTGGCCACTTCACCCAGGCCGGCAACGTGTTGACGGATGCGCGCGACGACGCCCGCCACCATCAGACGCACCTCTGGGCGCGTATAACAACGCTCCCGGGCGACGATCGCGCTGGTGTTGCCGTGGGCTGACCTGTAACGTCACCAGACAAACCACGGGAGAAGGTACCATGAGCAATTCAAAAGATATCAAGGCCAGCCAGATTTCACGCCGCAGCCTGATGGGTTCGGGCGCCCTTGCAGGCGCGGCGGCCGCCGCTGCCGCGGTGGGCATGACGCCGCGCAACGCCACCGCGCTGGAAGGCGATCCGGTCATCATCGGCACGGCCGCCGCGCTGACCGGATGGGGTGCTGCCGACGGCATCGATTTCAAGCAGGGCTGCGAAATGGCGGTCGAGGACATCAACGCCATGGGCGGCATTGCAGGGCGCCCGGCCGAGTTGGTGGTCGAGGACTGCAAGGAAATGGGCCCCCAGAATAACATCCAGGCGACCCGCGCGCTGGTCGAGCGCCGGGGCGTGCACGCCATCTGCAACGGTTATCTCGTGGGTTCGGGCCCGGAATACGACATCATCGCCGATGCCGAGGTCGTGCATCTCAACTGCAACACCTATGAGACGACCGCCGCGATCGTGCGCGACGACCCTGAGCGTTATTACATGATCTTCAGCGATTCCACGGAGATCTGGTACGGCACGGGCCTGCTGGTCTTCCTGAAGAACCTGATGGAAAACGGCGAGTTTTCGCCCAGCAACCGCAAGGTCGCGCTGATCACCTCGAACAATCCCTATTCAATCCTTATTGCCGAAACGATCCGCGACTATGCCGACGAATATGGCTGGGAAGTCTCGCTCTATGAGGAAGTCGTCCAGCCGATCGCCGAATGGGGGCCCACGCTTGCCAAGATCCGCAACGATCCTCCCGGCCTGATCGCCAACACCCATTTCTTCCCCGCCGACATCGCCCAGTTCGCCCTGCAGTTCGCCGAAGATCCCACCCCTTCGCTGGTCTACATGCAGTACGGTCCCTCGATTCCCGAATTCATCAATCTGGCGGGCGAAACCGCCAACGGCATCCTGTGGGCCACCGTGGTCGGCACGCTGCCGGCCGAATTCGGACTGAGCTTCGAGGAACGCTACAAGGCGCGTTATGGCGAGCAGGCCGGTTTCCGCAACGCGGGCCAGACCTATGACCTGGTCATGATGTATGCCCAGGCCGCATCACGTGCCGGCGATCCCGACGATCCCGTCGCGGTGTCGAATGTGCTGCGCAACCACACCATCCATCGCGGTGTGTGCGGTGCATGGAAGTTCGCAGCCGACGATCAGTGCGCCCGGCCCTATCCCGGATTCACCGACGATCCCTCCCTGGGTCTGGCCCATCATTTCTATCAGATCCAGGACGGCAAGCAGGTCATCGTGGGCCCCGATCCCTATATCCAGGGCGGTTTCCAGGTGCCCAGCTGGCTGAAGGGCTGATCACGGACCATGCCGCCGTGCCCCGGGCACGGCGGTTTCCGTGAGATCGGCCATGTCCGAGGCTCCAACAACGGCAGCGCCGCTTCTGGCGTGCCGGAACGTCACACGGCGGTTCGGCGCGCTGGTTGCCGTCAACGATCTGAGCTTCGAGGTCAACGCCAACGAGATCCTGGGCATCGGCGGGCCGAACGGTGCGGGCAAGACCACGCTGTTCGACGTCATCTCCGGATTCGTCCAGGCCGACGAAGGCGCGGTACTCCATCGCGGCGAGGATATCAGCCGCATGCAGCCCCATGAGGTCTGTCATCACGGCCTGGGCCGCACCTTCCAACTCAACGCCAATTTCGGGACGCTGAGCGTCTATGAGAACGTGCTGGCTGCCGCCCAGTTCGGCCGGCACAGGTCGATCCTGGCTTCGGCGTCGTTTGACCCCCGGGCCAGAGAAACCGCCTGGGAGCTGCTGGAACTGGTCGGCCTGCAGGACCTCCACGACCATGAAGCCAGCAACCTACCCGTGGTCGACCGCAAACGCATGATGATTGCCTCGGCACTGGCAACGCGGCCTGACTGCCTGTTGATGGACGAACCCGTGGGCGGCCTGAACGCCAGGGAGATCGAGGAGATGCTGGGCCTGGTGCGGCGCATCCGCGACGGCGGCACCGCCATCATCCTGATCGAACATGTCATGCGTTTCCTGGTCAGCCTGTCGGACCGGGTGCTGATCATGCACCACGGCGAACGCCTGTTCCTGGGCAAGCCCGGGGAGATGGCGCACGACGAAAAGGTCGCCGAGGTCTATCTGGGCAAGAAGGCGGCCCAGCGCATCCGCGAGTTCGTGGGAGAGGGCACATGAGCGCCCCCCTGCTCAGCCTTCAGAATCTGCATGCCGGCTATGACGACACTCTGGTCCTGCGCGGCATTTCCCTGGATGTGGCGGACGGCCAGGTGATCGCCGTCCTGGGCCCCAACGGCCACGGCAAGACGACGCTGCTGCGCACGATTTCGGGCCTGCTGCGCCCGCGCGAGGGCACCATCCTGTTCGACGATCAGGCGATCGAGCGCTGGCGTGTCGACAGGATCGTTGCCGCGGGCATCGTCCACATTCCCCAGGGCGATCTCGTCTTCCCGCAGATGACGGTGAAGGAAAACCTCTATCTGGGCGCCTATCTGGCCGATGCCCACAAGCGGCGCGATGCCCAGTTGGAGCAC
>CALIUG010000002.1 GCA_938048755.1 uncultured Alphaproteobacteria bacterium | reverse complement strand
CATGGAGATGGACACAGGCATCGGCACCTGCGGCAAGGCCGGCCAGGGCGTGCCCGTGGGCGTCGGTCAGCCGACCCTGCTGGTTGACCCCCTCACCGTCGGCGGCACCGAAGCCGCGTAGCGCTGCCTGCCACTGTGTCGTCCTCCGGCTTGACCGGAGGACCCATGCACGGAACCGCGATATCCGCACCACACTGCGTGGCGGCGCATCGGAACCTGTCGCATGACCCGAACCTGCGCTTCGGGCGCCGCCAGTGCATGGATCATCGAATCAAGTTCGATGATGACAGAGGTTGGTTGGCGCCGCTCAGCAGATTGCAGTTTGTCAGTCGACCTTTGCGGCCATGACATCGACTTCGATGATCATGTCAGGATCGGCAAGGCCGGAGATGTAGATGAGCGTCGCGCCCGGCTTTGCTCCACCCAGGGCTTCACCGCGGGCCGCGCGGCTGTGGGCCAGGAGGTCGGCGGCGTCGGCAACCATGAAGATGGTCAGCTTGACGATATCGTCACAGGTCATGCCTGCGGCCTCGACCACGGCGCGCACGTTCTTCCAGGTCTGGGTGATCTGCTCTTCCCGGTCCTTGATCAGCGTGCCGTCAGGCGCAATGCCGACCTGGCCCGCCGTCACCAGCCAGCGTGCACCGGCAGGAACTTCCGTGTTCTGACAATAGGCCGCGACCGGCTGATAGACGGTTTCGGGATTATAGCGTTTCAAAGACATGATGGTTTCCTTACCTGATGCGGTCAGACGATCCCGGCGGCAACCGCCTGGATCTCGACCTTGAGTTTGGGATTGGCCAACGCCTGGACAAAGAGGAGTGTGGAGGCGGGTTTCACATCTCCCAGGGCCGCGACAAAGGCGCTGCGGACGGCCATGAGATTGTCGGGACCCACGACATAGGCGGTGAGCGAAACCACGTTCTGCGGACCCATGCCCTCTGCGGCGAGCACGGCAAGCACATTGGCAAAACACAGTTCGGCCTGACGGCCGGGATCATCGGGGATCGTGCCGTCGGGCTCGGCGCCGATCTGGCCCGCGACATGGAGCTGTTTCCAGCCCTCGGGCACCACAACGCCATGGCTGTAGCTGGTGAGCGGTGCTGGAACACCATCGGGATTGAAGCGCTTCAGCATGGTCGTGTCCTCAACTGGCTTCGGCCTGGTCGGATGCGGCACCCAGGAATTTCATGTTCTCGGCCCGCAACTCTGCGCTGGCATCTTCATAGAGAAACGGCAGGAAACAGTATCGCGAGCCCTGGGTCATCGACGTGCATTCGTGGAGCAGCGAACAGGAGAACACCACCGCACCGCCGGTCGGCGCGCGATAGACCCGGCTGCCATATTCGGGAAAGCGCAGATCGCCGCCCTGGTACTCCTCGGCATTGAGATTGATCGAGACGGCAAACTTGCGATGGGCCGTGCCCTTGGTGCGGTTGTCGCGATGGGGCCGGAAATGCCCGCCGGGATCGGCCGAATACTTCGCCACGATATACCGCTCGATCTGGGTCGGACGGAACATGAAGGCCTTCTCGATCTGAGGAAACAGGCGGCTGCGCAGCAGACGTTGGCACTCGGCCAGGGTTGCCGCATCCTCAATGACATGATCCGTGCGGCGCTTGTGACGGTAGTCGTTGATCGCCACGGTGCGCCCGTCGACTTCGCGCATGAAGCCCGATTCCTGGCCACCGTGACGTTCGTAGAGTCCGATCAGATGTTTGCACAGGCTGGCCTCGAAGATGCGGGGCGCGACCAGGACCGGGGCATGCAATGGCACGCCGGCATGGGCGTCGGGCACCGGCAGGCGTTCGATCAGCCGCGTGATCGCCTCGCCATGGGCCTGGGGGTCTCCATCAAAGGGCAGAACCGCAAGCACACGCATGGACGGATCGACAATCACGGTCTGACGGCGATAGCCATTGGCCGTCTGCGCGCCATAGAGCGTCGAGACATTGCGATCGGTATCCCAGAAGTAACGAATGCCCGGCACGCGCTGAATCAGCACGTCCTCATCCTCAGCATCACAGGTCACGCCGAAGAAACAGATCTTGCCGTCATCAAAGTGGCGTTCCAGCGCCAGAAGCTGATCGAGATGCGCGCGCCCTGCCGCATCGTGTGACGACCCGATGAACGCCATCACGATGAAACGCCCGCCGGTCGTGTCGAAATAGAAAGTCGGGTTGTTGCTCGCCCGCGCCTTGAAATAGGGCGCGAAACTGCCGCGCACCGGCGCGGCGCCGGGCGGCTGGGAGAGTTGTTCGATGGGGGCAGGTTCGGCCATGGGATGCCCTGTGTCTGGCGCGCACCATGACTCCGCCATGGTGGTCAAGACAACTCCAGAATGCAGTCAGTCCGCGATGGGAAGGTCACGAAGACGCCAGAGGCCAAGACTCTTGTCTGCCCACCCGCCATCGCCTTCACGGCAATCCTCGTTGATCAGGGCTTCCGGCCGGGGCCAGAAAAAGGGCGCTGCCTGAAGGTTGAGCGCACGCCAGTCGCCATCTTCGCAATCGGTGTTGTCGTTCCAGTCCGTGAAGGTCGTGGTGATCAGCCATATCGCCCCAGAGCGCGCCATGTTCGACACGGCACGTGCGATATGGGCAAACGACAGGTGCACCAGACAGTCGCGGCACAGGATGACGTCACAACGGGGCAGATCATTGCAGGTAAGGTCGGCAAGCCCATAGATCCCCGGGAGTTCGCCGGCTCCTGACCGTTGCTGGAGGTCGGCCACCAGGTCCGGGACGATATCGACCCCATGGTACGCAAGATCGAGGCCCATGCCGTGAATCCAGGAAGCATCTCCGCAGGGTGCATCCAGCAGAGAGCGTGCATCCAGCTCCTTCAGCAGGGCCGACAGTTCAGAACGGAGCGACACGATTGCGTCGGGCTCGGACCCCAACCCGGAAACCGATTCGCTTGCACCCCACAGGTTGGTTGCGTGGATACGCTCGAACCGTTCCTTGAGAGAAAGACCCTTGAACGATTGCCGTGACGCCGCAAAACGCTGGTGCGCCAGAACAGGCGGACGTCGCTGGTCATCCATGCCGGCGGCTAGAACGCGTAGTCGACAAACACCTTGTCGATATCGCCCTTCCAGGCGTTTTCGTAGCGGTCCAGGAGGTCCTCGGCGGGCGTGCGGCCCGAAATCGCGATTTCCATCAGGGCGTCCAGGAAATGGACCTCGTCCAGGCTGCCGTCATAGATGCGGCGCAGGCTCAGACCCTCGGCCGAGATCGCCAGCATCTCCTTGGCGACATCCTGCACGGTGCCGTCGCGGAACGGCGTCTTCAGCCCCAGGGCCGGAATGTCTTCCTTCATCGCGACCTGTTCTTCCCAGGTCCAGTCCTTGACCAGATCCCAGGCGGCATCGAGCGCAGTCTGCTCATAGAACAGCCCGGTCCACAGGCCCGGCAGCGCACAGATGCGCCGCCAGCCGGCACCGTCTGCGCCGCGGACTTCCATGTAACGTTTGATGCGCACATCGGGGAACAGTGTGGTCAGGTGATCTTCCCAATCGGTCACGGTTGGAATCTCACCCGGCAGGGCCGGCAGCTTGCCGTTCAGGAAATCGCGGAACGACATGCCCGAGGCATCGATGTACTTGCCGTCGCGCATGACGAAATACATCGGCACATCCAGCGCGTAATCGACATAACGCTCGAACCCGAAGCCGTCCTCGATGACGAACTTCAGCAGACCGCTGCGATCGTTGTCGACATCGGTCCAGACATGGGCGCGTTTGGAAAGGTAACCGTTGGGTTTGTTCTCGGTGAACGGCGAATTGGCGAACAGGGCCGTTGTGACCGACTGCAGCGCCTGGCCGACGCGGAACTTCTGCACCATGTCGGCTTCCGACCCGAAATCCAGGTTGGCCTGGATGGTGCAGGTCCGCAGCATCATGTCGAGACCCATGGTGCCCACCTTGGGCATGTATTCCCGCATGATCTTGTAGCGGCCCTTGGGCATCCAGGGCACATCCTCGCGTGTCTCGCGCGGACGGAAACCCAGCCCGACAAAGATGATGCCCAGCTCTTCGGCAATTTCCTTGCACTGATCCAGATGCGCGTTCGTCTCGCGGCAGGTCTCGTGCAGGTTCTTCAGTGGCGCGCCGGAAAGCTCAAGCTGGCCGCCGGGCTCCAGGGAGACATGCTGACCGGACTTGGAGAGTCCGATGACATTCTCGCCCTCGTTCATCGGCTCCCAGCCGAATCGCTGCAGTTCTGTCAGAATCGCGCGAATGCCGTTGGGGCCTTCATAGGTCAGCGGCTTGCAGGTCGCGGCGTCGTAACAGAACTTTTCATGCTCCGTGCCGATCAGCCAGTTTTCCTTGGGCTTGCAGCCCGATTCCAGGCGTTCGATCAACTGAGCCTTGTCGGTCAGCGGCGTGGTATTCTGTGCAGATGGAATGGACACGGCTGCTGCCCCCTTACCGTGGACGATCTACGAGGTCGGGGCCCCGCGCGAAGTATCTTCGACACTAGCCCCCGATGATCGCAAATGCCAAGAGGCAAGCGCTGCAAGGCAGGCGGTCTCGATGCGCAGGATATGGGACCCAAGGGATACCGGCACAACCATTTCGTGGCCGCGCAGCCGATCAAATTCCTGTGGCGTAAAACCGCCCTCAGGGCCGACCAGGAACGCCATGGGCGCTGCCATCGCCTGATCCAGGGGCTTTCCAGCGCCGGTCTCGTCGCACAGAAGGAGCGACCGGTCGTCCGGCCAGGTCTCCAGAACGTCCTGCAAAGAGGTCTGTTCAGCGCATTCGGGAAGATCACAGCGCCCACACTGTTCGGCGGCTTCCTGTACCCAGTCGCGCATCTTCCCGGTCTTGACGACGGGCGGCTCGGTGCGTTCGGTCGTCACGGGCATCAAGCGCCCAACTCCCAGTTCCGTTGCCTTCTCGACCAGAAAGCGCAGCCGGTCGCGTTTGGGTGGCGCAAACAACAGCCAGGGCCCGTTTCCCGCAGGCTGTACCTTTAACCGTTCGCTGCACACCGCTTGGGCTCCATCGAGCAAGGCAAGCCATTCACCATCGCGTCCGTTGAACAGGCGCACGCCATCGCCTTGCCCCAGACGCATGACCCGTGCGACGTAATGGTGCTGGTTTGCCCCAAGCGCCACGGACTGGTCCGGGCCCAGGGGAGAATCGACAAAAAGACGCGGCACAGGCCGCCCATCCCGGCGCATGGATTGCAAAGACCTCAAATGACCACGACCAGCGATAGCGCACCCCAGCCCCCCGCGTCCACCTGGGTCGACACCCTGGCGCCACGCCTGACACGGCCCTGGCTGAAACTGGCGCGCGCCGACCGGCCGATCGGAGTCTGGTTGCTGATGTGGCCATGCTGGTGGTCCACCGCTCTGGCCAGTCCGGAATGGCCCTCGCCGTTCCTGCTCATCCTGTTTTTCATCGGTGCAGCGGTCATGCGTCCGGCGGGCTGCGTCATCAACGACATCATGGACCGGGACTTCGATGCCCGGGTCGAACGCACCAGGAGTCGTCCGCTGGCCAGTGGCCAGATTTCCCTCCTGGGCGCCCTCATTTTCCTCGCCCTGCTTCTGGCGACAGGATTGCTGGTGCTGGTGCAGCTCGACCGCGCCGCCATTCTTGTAGGCGCGGCATCTCTGGGACTGGTTGCGCTCTATCCCTTCATGAAGCGCATCACCTATTGGCCCCAGCTCTTTCTGGGTCTCACCTTCAACTGGGGCGCTCTGGTCGGCTGGGCCGCGGTGCAGGGTGAACTGAGCCTTGCCCCCCTGGTGCTGTATGCCGGCTGCGTCTGCTGGACCATCGGCTACGACACGATCTATGCCCACCAGGACAAGACCGACGACATCGCCATCAGCGTCAAATCGACGGCCCTGGCCTTCGGCAAACGTACCAAACCGCTGGTCGGGCTGTTCTATGGCCTCTTCATAACCGGTCTCGCCGCCGCCGGACTTCTGGCGGACCTCCATTGGATCTTCCTTGCCGCGCTTTTGCCAACGGCTCTGCACTTCATCTGGCAGGTCACGACCCTGGAGATGGATACACCGGCCTCCTGCATGAAGCGCTTTGTCTCCAACGGACAGGTGGGCCTGCTCGTGTTCCTGGCCATCGTGCTGGGCCAGATGCTGAACGGCTGAAACCCATCCTTGTCATGGGCGCATGCGGGGAAGCCGCAACATGGGTCCTCCGGTCAAGCCGGAGGACGACAAGTGGGAGAGGAAGTCTCAGTCCGCTTGGGCTTACCGAAACACCCGCTCCTGCCCATCGTGCTGCGCTTCACTCTCAACCTACATTGCCATCCCCGACTTGATCGGGGATCCATGCATGGACTTCTCCACCACGCCACCCATCGTCATGGGCGCGTGCCGGGGCGTCACAGCATGGGTCCTCCGGTCAAGCCGAAGGACGACAAGTGGGAGAGGAGAACTCCGCGCCTCATCAAGGCACAGAAACACATGCACGCACCCGCTGCTGCCCATCGTGCTGTACCGCACTCTCAACCCACATTGTCATCCCCGACCTGATCGGGGATCCATGCACGGACCTCTCCATCACGCATCCCATCGTCATGGGCATATGCCGGAACGCAACAGCATGGGTCCTCCGGTCAAGCCGGAGGACGACAAATAGGAGGTTAGGTGTCAGCCTGTCTCGGCGTGCCGGACGGCGTTCTTGCGCATCTTCAGGACCAGCGCCTTGCGATGGTCATCGTCACGCACCGCCCGCAGGATGAACTCGTGCAGCCCGGCGCCCTCGCCCAGATGGCAGCAGAGTTCTTCGAGCATGTCGGCCTGCTCACGCGCGGCAAAACATCGCTGGTCGGCACGAACCCTGGCCAGCGCCACCGGGGCACCGCCAAACCCGTAAACGCCGTGGGTGGTGATATAGGCCGCGGCCCCTTCCACCGCACCGACGCCATCGACATCCAGCGCACCCAGCAGCACCGCGAAGTGGTAATTCTCGCCTTCGGAGACATGCATGATCTCGAGCTGCCGATCAGTCAGGAACGAGACCGAGACATGCGCCACTGTGCCCGGACTGGCGTAGAGCCCGGCAGGCACCGAGCCATAGGTCGCGATGTGGGTGGCATAAACGACATCATGATCATGCAGGCGGCAACGCAGCACGGGGATCACGCTGTCGGGACCATCGCCGTACTTTTCCAGCAGCCGTTGTGGTGAGGCATTCGAGCCATACCCTACCACCGCTGTGCGTCTCTCGGTCCCACCCGGCTGCGCACCCAGACACCGCAACGCTTCGCCTGCCGACACTGACGTGCCGTCCAGGTCAACCACCGCATCATCGAGCGGATCGGCACCATCCGCGACGAACCGCAGACCGCGCCCAGCCGCGAACAGAAACCCATGATCCGGCGGATCAAACGGATACCCGAAGGCCCGGACGATTTCGGGCGCGATTTCGCTCAAGTCTTTGTCCCGGACTTCCCGGCACTGCCATCCCCCGCCGTTGCCAGGGCGGCGATGACGAGGTCGCGGACGTAGTCCAGGGCGGCGCGCGGGCTATTGTCCCCGGCGGGGAAGGAGCCTCGGTCGGTATCGAACCACAGAGCGTTGCCGCCCAATTGCGCGCGGTCGATGCGCAGGCCTTCGATGTCATCGAGCATCAGTTCGGCGCTGATCTTGGGCTCCTTGCCGTCCTTGCCCAGAGAGGCGATCAGCACCCGGTCGCGGCGCAGGATCAGCTGGCGGCGCGTCTTCATGCCGCGGATGACACCGAAGAACACCACCGCGATGACGATGCCGGCCATGGCCGCAGCCATATAGACCGAGTCATCTGCCAGGCCGAACCCGACAAAGGCCCCGACCACCGCCGCGACCATACCGACCAGAATGGTGATGAGCCAACGGGGAACGCCCGACTTCAGAAAGCTGACGATGATCATGTCCGAACCGGTCTCGACATGGATTTCCGCCGGTGCTGCCTTGCCCGCGCGGTAGCTGCTGGCGACCTTGCCCTCTGCCGCCAGTTCGGCGAGCGAGCGGTCGACATCCTCGGGCGCACGTGCTTCGAAACCATCCACGGTCGATTCCAGCGCGGGGATGTTCAACCAGCGCGCATAGTCCTCAACCAGCTTGCGCGCTTCAGCCTCATCGCTGGAAGACCCCAGGACAATCCGTTTGGTTTTGTCATCATGGGGCAGTGCCGCGATCCAGGCGGTATGGGTGCGTTTGTTGCGGTTGTAGGTCACCCGCTTGCGCAGCACACCGGGATAATCCGAAAGCGGCAGCGTTTGGGTGCGTGTGGTGAACCAGGTGCGTTTCCTGATCGTGACCTGACGCTCGTCCAGCGTCGTCTCGATGCGCAGCAGGGCCGAGTAAAGTCCGAAAAACGCAAGGCCTACGCCAGGGATGATGAAGGCGAAAGGCAACAGCTTGAAAGGCATCTCCTCCTGGAGAATGTCCTGTCCGATGAACAACGCCGTGGCACTCCAGAAGATGGCAAAGACCATGATGAAGATGCCGCCGATAGCATTGCCCTTGGTCAGCACGGTCACCGGGAACGCCCCGGTCTCGACCCGGCTCCCCAGATTGAAGGTGTAACCCTGACTGTAGATTGCCATCACGTTCCTCGCTTGTGTTCCCGCTCAGCCCCGCCGGACTGCTGCGCGATCATCGTCCTCGGCGGGCAGCTTGTGGCGCAACGCTTCCACGACCGGAAGCCCCAGCCATGCCGCATAGTCCCGACAGGTCTCGTCCCGCCGTTTCGACGAGAGCGAACTCCATAACACGATCCGCAGGGCGGGGTCGTCATGGTCAAGCACGATGGTCGGCATGGGAAACGCGCGGTTCTCGCGTTTGACCTCGACATTGAACGGCGCAACGCCGCGATAGGACGCCAGCGGTTCCTGCCAGTCTTTGCCGGTCTGCGTGCCGCGTTCGGCCACCCGCACCGCATCGGAGCTCAATGTAACGGTGTGCGACCAGAGCAAGGCGCGGAAGCCGAACAGCAGAAGGAAGAAGCCGACAACCAGAAAGACACCCGGCATCAGCAGGCCCCATGTCTCGCCAGACTTCAGCATGTCGAACGCCAGGCCCAGCGCCAGCATGATCCACAACATCCCGAAGGCCGGCCAGATCACACGGTGGAACAGGCTGTGCGCTGTCACCAGCCGCACCGGCCGTTCGCCCATCGGCATCCGCTTGCCGACGCGGAAGATCAGACCATCCTGTTGGATCACCATTTCCCATGATCCCGCAGGATCGGCTTGACGGCGACGTCCAGACACCCTCCCAATGCGGCCATGGATGATGAACTTCTGTTTCTGTCCGCCCAACAGGCCGGACGCCGGATCCGCGAAGGCGAACTTCGCGTGGTCGATTATGTCACGACGGTTCTCGATGCGATCGAGGCCAGCCAGGCAACGCTGAATGCCTGCGTCACGATCAACCGCGAGGACGCCAGGGCCGCTGCGGCCGTGGCCGACATTGCCGTCGATGCCGGGGTGAAGACCGGCCCGCTTCACGGTGTACCGGTGACCGTCAAGGACATGGTTGCCGTCGCGGGCATGCCCAACAAGAACGGCTCCCTCACCTGCGAGAACGACGTCCCGACCGAGGATGCACCGGCCGTGCGGCGTCTGCGTGCGGCCGGCGCTATTGTCGTTGCCAAAACGACAACCCCGGAATTCGGCCACAAGGGTCTCACCGACTCCCTGCTTACCGGCATCACGCGCAATCCCTGGAACCTGGAGCGCACATCAGGCGGCAGTTCCGGCGGCGCCGCTGCCGCCGTCGCCGCCGGCCTGGGGCCTTTGGGTGTCGGCACGGATGGTGCCGGTTCGATCCGTGGTCCCGCTGCGACCTGCGGCATCGTGGGTCTCAAACCGACACGCGGCATGGTGCCACACCCGGCACGTTCGGACCCCTTCGGCAACCAGTCCTTCACCGGACCCATGACGCGCAGCGTTGGCGATGCCGCGATGATGCTGCGGGTCATGTCGGGGCCCGATGAAAGCGATCCCTGGTCGCTTGGCCATGGCAAGGTGAAGAAGCCGGGCTTTACCGGCGATGATCTTTCCGGCCTCACCATCGGTTATGCCGAGAAGATGGCCAACCCCGAGGTCGCCCCAGACGTGGTGGCCAACACGAAAGCCTGTCTTGATCTCTATGCTTCGCTGGGTGCACGGATCGAGCCGGTCCACGATGACTTCGATTGGGCTGAAGAAGCAGGCCGCGTGCTCTACCAGAGCGCCATCCACCATGCCGTCGCCCCGTTGCTGCCGGAATGGGCCGACCGCCTGACGCCCAGCTACATGGCGTTTGCCGAATGGGGTGCGCAGTGGAGTGCCGGGGACCTGCTCGAAGCCCAGGCGGCGCGCGGCGATCTCTTTGCCCGCGTGCAGGGCCTGTTCACCCGGTTCGATGTCCTGATGTCACCGACCACGGCATGCACCGCGCTTGATGCAGAGTTCGACGCCACCAGCGATGTCATGATCAACGGCAAGGCCTGCGGCATCACCCGCCAGAGCTGGACTGCCTATCAGTACCCCTTCAACCTGACCGGCCATCCCGCCCTTTCGGTGCCCTCGGGCTTCGGTGAGGACGGCCTGCCCACAGGGCTTCAGATCATCGGCTCCTGGAATGCCGATCCCGTGATCCTGGCCCTGGGCAGCATCCTGGAAGCCCGCCGCCCCTGGGCCGACAAACATCCCACACGCGAAGCGCGTGGGCTTTGATTTAGCCTCAAGCGTCGGGTGTTCGCTCCGATTTTTTTCTTTGTTCCCTCAGTCGCCGGGCGTTCGCTCCGCTCACTTGGCTTCCGCCGCATGCGCGGCGCCGGTGCGGTCGCACCGGTCGGCGGCCGCTGCGCTCTCGCCGCCGAATGCCCGCTCGCCAGCGGTGCAGGGTGCGTTTCACAACCAACTCAACTGTGTCATCCCGGAAACCGCGCAGCGGTTATCCGGGACCTCGAGAGTTCAGCTCAACCCTCTCGAGGCCCCGGCTCAAGGCCGGGGTGACACACTTGTTGAGATGGTTTGTAGGCAAGAGGCCCTTCTTGGGGCCGAGGGGAGCGACTGCGACCCCGCCGCGCGAGCGGCGTAAGCCAAGCATGCGGAGCGAACGCCCGGCGCTTGAGGGAACAAATATAAGAACCGCTTCAGCCCTGCTGAAGCGGTTCGACTTCTCCTGCGATCGCTTTGCCGTCTTCGCGGCGCGCAACATCGATGTCGTGGTGGGCCTGCAGGCGGATCCAGAATTCGGCCGAGGTGCCAAAGAAATGGCCCAGACGCAAAGCCGTGTCTGCGGTGATGGCGCGGCGACCCAGGACAATGTCGTTGGCCCGACTGCGCGGCACCTTGATCGCGTTGGCCAGCGCATAGACGCTGATATCCCATGGCTCGAGAAACTGTTCTTTCAGGATTTCGCCCGGATGCACCGCGTCGAGCCGGTCGCCCGTGGTTGCCTTGCTCATGTCGACCAACTCCCTGTCGAAATCCTCACGCGAAATTCCCGCACCCGCACTGCAGGCCCCGCCATCGGGCCAGATGAACCGCAGACGCCAGTCACCGCCAAACAGAATGGCCCGGCTGCCCGGCGTACCGCCTGAAAGCGAGACCGGTCGTGCAAGCGGCGCTGCGGCGAGATCATCCAGGGTTTCGGCGGCATCAAGCATCATCAGGCACACCATGGCCTGGCGCTGCTGGTCCGGCGTCATGCCATGCACGCGATAGCCTTTGAGCAGGGCACCGGTCCGCGGGTTATCGAAACTTTCGATCATGACCCACCGTAATGCCTATCGTGGTGAACGTCACCCGCGCGCCACGCCCCAGATTTCCACCGTCATGTCCTCGCTGTGCATATGCGGCTGGGCGACACAGGTGATGGGCGGCAGGGGACCCGCGACACAATCGGCCACCGCATCCAGAAACCGTTCGGTCATCGTCTGACTGCCGTCCGACGTGAAGTAGCAGACCAGCATGGCAAGGTCGGCACTGGTTGCCCCGAAGCCGTGCAGGATGTCATCGACATAGGACATGGTGAACCGGGTCTGGCGGATGAGGTCGCCGGGATAGACCGCCGCACCGCCATTGAAGCCGGGCTCGAACGGCACCTGGCCACCGGTCCAGATCGCGCCACGCAGACGGCTGCCCTGGCGGTAAGGCACGGGGATGGGCCAGTCCCAGACCCGCTTGGGCCAGGAATCCTCGCGCGGAATGTACTTGTCGAAGCCGTTCCATTCTTCCCGGTAGCCCAGCACCTCGACCTTGGTCAGCGCCCCGTCGGGTGAAAGCCGATGACAAGGGACGACGGTTGCAGGGGCAGCCGGTTCGCGGAAGTAGCTGGCCCGGGTCGCGGCCATGCCGGCCCATTGCTCCATGGTCGTGCCGAAGTAGTAGCCTTCCTTCTTGATCGCGTCCTGGAAGGTTGCGCCCAACTCGCCCAGCGTCTCCTTCAGGCGACCCATGACGATGTGGGTCTGCTTGATGCCGTCATCGGTGCCGATGGCATCACCATCGGCGGCCGTGCGGCCGGGAACCGAAAAGAACTCGCCCGCGCGCAGGCCCCGCGTCAGTACCGGCTTGTCGAAGAGCGCTGCATGATCGGCCGGAACCGCTTCGCGCACGACGCGGATGTCATCACCGTCACGCCAGCCCTTGGAGGCGATCGCCTGGATCTGGACCATCTGTCCTTCAAAGGGCTGCAGCGGCACCGGATTGGCTGTGATGGCAGGTGCGGGATCACACCCGACACGACGCTGGACCGCCGCCAGGATCTCCCATTCGGTCATCCCGGCATCAGGGGCATAGAAGAGCTTGATGCGCACGGCATCGGCCAGCGTGCAACCCTCGACCCCAAGCGCTGCCTCGACATTGTCGAGCGCCCCGGCGAGCTGTGCGCCAAGATCACCGGCATGACGGATCGCACCGCTTGCGTTGAAGTCACCGGCACCCCCGACAAACGCCAGACCACCGGCTGCGCGCGCCACTTCATGCACGCGCCCGTATGGCAACTGCCAGACCTGTTCGGCCATCCCTCATCCTCCCAATTCTGTGACGCCAAGGCTGGGCCGTGACAGCGGCGCGGTCAACGGCTATGATGGTGCTGACCAGAGTAAAACACCATGACCATTCCAGCCATGCACCCCGACATGGACCATCTGATCGCGGCACGCGACGCGGCAGGACCCAAGGGCGACACCCCGCAACAGCAGCGCGCGTTCTGGACAGCCTATACCTCGGCGCTGAACGAACCCCATCCCGCAGACATGAAGGTCTGGGACGAGGTTGTGGCGACTCCTGATCACGACGTCCCTGTGCGCCTCTATCGTCCCGCTGATGTCGATGCATCGGCGCCAGCGATCCTCTACATGCATGGCGGCGGGTTCATGCTGGGCGATCTCGACAGCCCTGATGCCGTGGCATGGGGTTTCGCCCAGCAGGCCAACGCAATGGTCGTCTCCGTCGACTACCGCCTGACACCCGATCACCCCTACCCCACCGCGGTCAACGATTGCTGGAACACGCTGCTGTGGATGCAGGAACAGGCCGAGCGCCTGGGTCTGGACCCCGCACGCATGGCGGTTGCGGGCGACAGCGCCGGCGGCAATCTGGGTGCGGTGATGGCGCTGAAGGCCCGCGACACCGGCGCGCTCAAGATCGCCTGTGCGGCGATCATCTATCCCGCAACCGGGCTCGATCAGGATCAGGAAAGCTATCGCCTGTTCGCCGATGGTCCGGGCTTGACCCGTGCGGGCATGATCAAGTATCGCGAACTTTACCTCACCCATGACCGCGACACCGACGATCCCTATGCCCGCCCGATCATGGGCGATCTCACCGATCTGCCGCCGTTCTGGGTCCACAGCGCCGAAATCGACCCGATTCGCGACGACGGGCGCTGTTTTGCGGCAAAACTGGCCATGGCCGGCAACCATGTCACCTACCGCGAGGCAAAAGGCATGATCCACGGTTTCATGCGCGCACGCTTCAAAGGCGCGGCAGCCCGCCACGAATACGACCTGATCTGCCGGTTTCTGGCCGAAAACCTAGCAAACTCCTGATCAACAGGCTGGCTCTCTGATTTGACATACAGGGCAATTACAAAGAAAATCAGGGCACAAGCGCACGCTTAAGTCGTGGCTTGAGGATGCCCGTGGGGGCACGCAGCATCCGTTGGTGGCCAGGCATGATGCCTGGTCGCCCGATACAGTGCCATTGGTTCGGAAAGCGTCGGTTTTTGGGGGACGCGTCGTCTCCGGAGCTGTGGCTTCGTTGAGATGAATCGAGCGCAATGGCTGGACAACGTGAAGCACAGGGACAGCAGGCAGGCGCGTTGCGGCATGGCCGCGGCGAGCCAACTTTTGAGCATGCCACCCCACAAAACATTCAGCCAGCTGATGCAAGCGACGAACCCTTGTTCGGCAGTCAGTGGCATCTCTCTTCCTCCCTGGGGTTCGACATCAATGTCGAATCAGTCTGGGACGACTACACCGGCGCAGGAATCTCGGTGGTCGTTATTGATACCGGTATCCAACTTGATCACCCGGATCTTGCCGCGAACATCGACCCCATCAACCAGATTGATTCTCCGCCCAATGAAATAGGCGCCGGCGAAGGCGCACCCAAAACCAGTTCCGACAATCACGGTACCGCTGTCGCCGGTGTCATTGCGGCCCAGGACAATGGCATCGGAGGTGTCGGTGTTGCCTATGAGGCAACTCTGGTTTCGGCCTACACCCCTCTCCAGGCTCTGGGGCAGCAGAGTGCCGGTCTGGCCTATAGCGAGTACTTTGATATCTCCAACAACAGCTGGGGTGGTGTACCCGGGCTGAACGATCCCTTCCCCGACAACTTTTTTGGCATCCACCGTCAATCCGATGCGGCGATTATCGCCGAGGTCGCCGAGGATGGTCGTTCAGGTCTGGGCTCGATTTTTGTCTTTTCTGCCGGAAACGGCGCCGAATTTGGCGATGACGTCAATCAGCTGAACTTCCAGAATAGCCGCTACACCATCGCGGTCGGCGCCACAAAGGAAGACGGCGAGGTTGCAACCTTCTCAAATCCCGGCGCGGCCCTGCTGGTCTCCGCACCGGGCGAGGGCATCGTCACGACCGATCGCACAGGCAGCGACGGCTACGAAAGTGGCGATTCGACCACCATCGACGGCACCTCCTTTGCAGCGCCGATCATCTCGGGCGTCACCGCACTCATGCTGGAGGCCAATGCAGGCCTGGGTGCGCGTGATGTTCAGGAAATTTATGCGGTTTCCTCGCGCACCATCGACCCGCTGGAGACCCAGTGGCAGACCAACGGTGCGGACTGGTGGAACGGCGGCGGCCTGACCTGGTCACACAGTTACGGCTCCGGCCTGGTCGATACCCATGCCGCCGTGCGCCTAGCCGAAACCTGGTTTGGGGACGAAGTGTTCGGGACCGGCGACGGAACAGCCGCGACCTTCAACAACGAGTCGGTAACGTCCAAGACCTATTCTTCGAACTTCTCGATTCCCGACAACAACACAACTGGCGTCAGCCGTTCCGTGACGATTACGGATGATTTTGAAGTCGAGCAGATCGAACTGCATCTGCAGGTCACGCATCCCTTCATCATTGATCTCGTCGTCGAACTGACCTCTCCCGACGGCACGACCGTCACGCTTCTGGACAACCCGCAGAGTCTTCAGAGCAACTTCAGTTTCGTGTTCTCCAGCACGTTCTTCTGGGGCGAGATGTCGTCCGGCACCTGGACCCTCACGGTGATCGACAATACCTCACTTTTCGCTGGCACCGTCACGAACTGGGAGCTCACCATCTATGGCGACGCCGATAGCAGCGACGATACGTTCCTCTACACCAACGAGTTCGGTGCCACCTTCAAGGACGACAATACCGCCCGGCGCACCCTGACCGATGCAAGCGGCGAAGACACCATCAACGTCGCTGCCATCGATCTGGCCGGCAGCGAAGACACCACGATCAACCTGAACCCGGGCACGGTCAGCACGATCGCCGGACAGTCGCTCACCATTGCCTCGGGCACGGTGATCGAACATGCCATCGCCGGCGATGGTGACGACACACTGACCGGCAATTCCGCCGACAACAGCCTGTTTGGCGGGCGCGGCAACGATACCGTTCTTGGTGGTGCGGGCGACGATCTGCTGCTTGGCGGGCGCGGCAACGATGAGCTTGATGGCGGTTCGGGCAACGACACCCTTCTTGGCGGTGCGGGCAACGATCAGCTTGACGGCGGCAGCGGTGACGACACGGCCAGTTTCGCCGACGCGACAGCCGGTGTTTCGGTCGACTTGGGCATTGCAGGTAGCCAGTCCATTGGTGGCGGTCTGGGCTCGGATCAACTGACCAACATCGACAACCTGATCGGGTCGGGCTTCAACGACACGCTGACCGGCTTCGGGGGCGCCAACCACATTGATGGCGGTGACGGCGACGACCTCTTGGCGGCAACGGCGGAGACGTGCTCGTCGGCGGCGCCGGCAACCACAACCTTTTTGCGCTCTTCGGCGGCAGCGACATCTCCCTTGCCGGCGGTGACGGCAATGATGATCTCGCACAGATCGCGCTAACGTCAGGCAACGACCAGATAAGCGTCGGTGCCGGCAGCGGGTCCGATCTGGTCGTGACCGATGGCGCCAGCACCCTGACCGCGGGCGAATTCGAACTTGTCCTTCTGCGCCTTGGTGACGGCAACGATATCGTGACCGTTCAGAACCTGGGAGCGGCCGCTTTCGCGGGCGGCATTTATGGCGGTCTCGGGAACGACCTTCTCAACGGAAGCGCCAACCTTTCGGGAAGCGGGTTACTCGGTGAGGAGGGCGACGACACGTTGTTGGGCGGCACCGGCAGCGACGGCTTGCTGGGAGGCATCGGCAACGACACTCTGATTGGTGGCGGTGGCGCTGACTCTCTCGATGGCGGAACGGGCAACGACACGATTCACGCCACCCTCGATGGCGGGAACATCTCGATCAGTGGCGGGTCAGGCAATGATGTCGGCGTGCTCCATCTGACAGCCGGTGACGACCAGATCACCGTTGCGGCCAGCGGTAGTGTCAATCTGACAATCAATGACGGTACAAACACGGCCACGATCGGTGGTGTCGAGACCGGCACCCTGAATCTTCTGGATGGCGACGACGTCGTGACCGTTCAGGATCTGGGAGCAGCCGCCATCGACGGCGGGATCTTCGGCGGTGCGGGCAACGACCTCCTGAACGGAGCCGCGAACACGACAGGCAATGCTCTGGATGGTGGCCTGGGCAACGATACGCTGCTGGGCGGTTCGGGCAACAACACCCTGCTGGGCGACGCCGGCGATGATCTACTCAACGGAGGCGTCAGCGGTGGCCTTCTTGACGGCGGCACAGGCAACGACACGCTCCTCGCCACACTTGGCGCCGGTGATGTCACAGTCCTGGGCGGATCAGGCCATGACCTTGGCCAGCTCGATGCCTCATCCGCCAATGATCAGCTGACTCTTTCGGCTTCCGGCGGCACGGACCTGATTCTCCAGGATGGCGTGAACACGATCACCGTGAGCGGGGTCGAGAACGGCATCCTCAACCTGCTCGGTGGCAATGACGTTCTCACCACGTTGGAACTGGGCACCGCCAGTATTGATGGCGGTGTGTTTGGTGGAGCCGGCAACGACACCCTCAACGGTGTGGCCAACACGTCCGGCAACGCACTCGACGGCGGCCCAGGCAACGACACCCTGCTGGGCGGCGCGGGTAACGATCAGCTGTTGGGCAGCGCGGGTGACGATCAGCTGAACGGCGACGCAGGCAACGATATCCTGGCCGGAGGATCGGGTAACGACACCATCACGGGCGGCGCCGACTTCGATCAGGTGGACTACGCCGGGGCAAGCAGCGGCATCAGCGTCGATCTGGGAACCACGCTCGACCAGGTGATCGGGGCCGACCAGGGTACCGACAGGATTTCAGGGGTCGAGTCCGTTCTGGGCTCAGGGTTCGGCGATACGCTCTCTGGCGGCGGCGGCAACGACAGTCTTGCCGGCGGCGGCGGTTCGGACACCCTTCTGGGCAACGACGGTGCCGACGATCTCCTGGGCGGGGATGGCGACGACAGCCTCGACGGTGGCCAGGGCGACGACATGCTGGTGGGTTCGCTGGGCAACGACACAATCGATGGCGGGGCTGGCTCCGACACGGCCTCGGGCGGCAGCGGCAACGACCACCTGACCGCATCGTCAGGCGGAGACCGGCTGCGCGGTCAGGCCGGTGACGATGTGCTGGTCAGCGGCACCGGCGATGATCGCCTTGAAGGCGGCGGGGATTTTGACCTCGTCGACTTCAGTGCGGCAAACGGCGGCATTTCTGTCGACCTTGGTGTTTCGGTCAGGCAGGCAATCGGCGCCGACCAGGGCGACGACATCATCAAGGATGTCGAAGCCGCCATTGGCTCTGATTTTGGTGACATGCTTGAAGGCAACAATCTGAACAACAGTCTGTCGGGCGGGCTTGGCAACGATACGCTTGCCGGACAGGACGGTGCCGACGACCTTGACGGCGGCGCGGGCTCCGACTCCCTCGACGGTGGTGACGGCGATGACGTGCTGGCCGGCGCGGAAGGCAACGACGCGCTCCTTGGCGGGGCAGGATCAGATACGGCCTCAGGTGGCAGTGGCAACGATCTGCTGATCGCATCGTCCGGCGGTGATCGCCTGCGCGGTCAGGGCGGCAACGATGTTCTCATCGGCGGCGCAGACAACGACCGGCTCGAGGGTGGCGATGGCATCGATGTTGTCGACTATTCCGGGGCCGATGCAGGCATCAACGTCAATCTGAGCACCGCCACCAGACAGGTTATCGGCGCCAACCAGGGCAGCGATATCATCCAGGATGTCGAGAGTGTCCTGGGTTCGGATTTCGACGACCGCCTGGAAGGCAGCGGCCAGGCCGACAGCCTGACCGGATCGGCCGGCGCCGACACACTGCTGGGGCGCAGCGGGTCGGACATGCTCAGCGGCGGCAGCGAGGCCGACATTCTGCGCGGTCACGGTGGCGACGACACGCTGGATGGCGGCACGGGCGATGACAACCTGAAGTCGGGCGGCGATGACGACCTGCTGATCGGTGGCGATGGGGCGGATCGTCTCATCGGTCAAAGCGGCAACGACACACTCCTGGGCGGTGCCGGCAACGACCGGCTGGAGGGCGGGTCCGACCACGACACGGCCGACTATGCCTCGGCCTCAGGCGGCATCACGGTCGATCTCTCCAAACTCGCGGCCCAGGTAATCGGTGCCGATCAGGGTTCCGACATCCTGCGCGATATCGAGCGTCTCCTTGGATCGGACTTTGGCGACACCCTGGAGGGCTCCAACGGCAGCGACACGCTGCTGGGCCAGGGCGGCGATGACAAGCTTCTGGGCAGCGGCGGCGACGACCTGCTCGATGGCGACGTCGGCAACGACATCCTGCGCGGCCATGGCGGCAACGACACGCTAACGGGCGGCGACGGCGACGACAACCTCAAGAGCGGCGATGGTGACGACACCCTGCTGGGCGGCACGGGCAACGACATCCTCACCGGTGAGGACGGCAACGACATCTTCGCCTTCTCGGACGGTGCCGGCCACGACACAATCAACGATTTCGAAGCAGGCAACGACCCTATCGACCTATCGGACGTCGCCGACATCACCGACTTTGCCGACCTCACCGCCCATCACCTCAGCGATAGCGGCACCAACGCCATCATCACCTTCGATGGCGGCAACGATGTCATCACCCTCAACGGCATCAACGAAGCATCGCTCGGTGCCTCTGACTTCATTTTCTGAGCCTTCCATGCCATGACTGCGGCCATGGAAACCTTCGATCATATCGTCATCGGGGCCGGGTCGGCCGGTTGTGCCATTGCTTCGCGCCTGTCGGAGGATGCCTCACGCCGGGTTCTGCTGCTGGAAGCAGGCGGGCGTGATGTCAGTCCGAAAATCCATGTGCCCGGCGGTTACTTCTGGATGATGTACGATCCGAAGTTCTCCTGGTGTTACGAGACCGAGGCGGTGCCGGGCTCCAACAACCGGCCCATGGTGTGGCCGCGCGGCAAGGTGCTGGGCGGGTCGTCCTCGATCAACGGGCTGATCTACATCCGCGGCCAGAAGGAAGATTATGACCACTGGCGCCAGTTGGGGAACGCCGGCTGGTCCTATGACGATGTGCTGCCCTTCTTCCGGAAGTCCGAGGACAACGAGCGCGGTGGCGACGACTTCCATGGTGCCGACGGCCCACTCCAGGTCTCCGACATTCGCGGCCATCGCGCGATCTGCGAATCCCTGATTGATGCTGCAGAGGCACGCGGCATTCCACGCAACCCGGACTTCAACGGCGCCCGGCAGGAAGGGGCCGGTTACTACCAGACCACCACCCGCAACGGCCGGCGCAGCAGCGCGGCGGTGGGTTACCTCAAGCGTGCAAAGGGCCGGGCGAACCTGAAGATCGAAACCGGTGCGATGACCTCGCGCATTGTGATCGAGGATGGCCGGGCCGTGGGCGTGCGTTACCTCCAGGATGGGCGCGAGATCGAGGCGCGCGCCTCCGGCGATGTCGTGCTTTCGGGCGGTGCGATCAACTCGCCCCAGCTTCTCCAGATTTCCGGCATTGGCCCCGGCGCCCTGCTCCAGGAGCTCGATGTGCCGGTGATCGCCGATCTGCCCGGCGTGGGCGAAAATCTGCAGGACCATTACCAGGCCCGGCTGGTGCACCAGACCCATCCCGGCATGTCGCTCAACGAGGATGTCGCCGGCCCCCTGCGCCGCGCCCGCGTGGGGCTGGAATACATCCTCAAGCGCACGGGTCCGCTGACCGTGGCGGCCGGTCAGGTCGGCATTTTCCTCAAAACCCGCCCGGAACTCGCCACGCCTGACATTCAGGCCCATTTCATCTGCTTCAGCGCCGACAAACCCACCGAACAGAAACTCCACGACTATCCAGGCGTCACCTTTTCGGTCTGCCAGCTGCGCCCCGAAAGCCGAGGGCATGTTCGTGCGCGGTCATCGGACACAAACGTGCGCCCGGAAATCCAGCCCAATTTTCTCGATACGCCCAACGATTGCCGCACCATGGTCGACGGCCTGAAAGCCGCGCGCGAGATTGCCGCCGAGCCGGCCTATGCACAGCACGTCAAGACCGAGACCCTGCCCGGACCCCATGTCACCAGCGATGAAGACCTGTTGGACTATGTGCGCGAGACTGGCGGCACGATCTACCACCCCAGCGGCACCTGCAAGATGGGCCCCGATCCCATGGCCGTGGTCGACGAGCGCCTGCGTGTGCGCGGCATCGGCAACCTGCGGGTTGCCGACTGCTCGATCATGCCCACGGTCGTCTCGGGCAACACGAATGCGCCCGCGATCATGATCGGCGAGAAATGCGCCGCGATGATTCTGGAAGACAGCCGCGCCTGAGCGCACCCGGCTGAGGCTGGCTTTCCTATCCGCCGATTTCAGCTTCCAGGCGCTGACTTTCGATGAGGGCCTGCTCGCGTGTGCGGCCGTCCTCGATCTCTGCCAGCAGGGCGACACAATCCTGATTTTCAGGGTTCTTCCGGCACAGCGCGCTGGCATTGGCAGCGTCGAGAGCCTCAACAGCGCGGAACTCGGCATCGGCCTTCAGAATATCGAAAAAGGCATCGCGCTCGCCTTCATGCTCGAACCATGCCGGAGGCAACATGACCGAGACTTCCTCAGGATACTGGTTCACCGCTCCGGTCGAGGCATCGATCACCACGCCCACCATGCCACCAAAGAGCAGATTGCCTGCCGTGAACCCATCGAAACCGGCCAGCACGACCCGTGATGCATCAAGGTAGTTGGGCTTACTGCAGACCAGTCTGATCGGTGCGCCTTCCTTGGATACTTCCACGGTTTCGGGCGTTGACAACACGGTTGCCAGAACGTTGCCATCCCGCTCGAGAACGCAGGAAGCATCCTCGGGCAGGGTCGTCACGGTCATGTTCTGGGTCGTTCCTTCCAGCACCGTCGCACAGGCGGCGATGACCAGAGCGGTCGCGGAAAGAATCAGGGCGGCACGCAACTTCGACATTCACGAACCCTCGGGCTTGGAGACGAAGTGCCAACCTAAAGCAAGATCAGCCACGCGTGAACCAGACAACCCCAGAACCCGCTACCAGGTCACAGAGGATCGCAAGCCAGGCAATCACCCGCCTGGCTTGCGCATCCGTTGCCTGACTATTCGATGATGACTTCGGAACGCTGGGTTTCGATCTGGTCACGTTCCCGCGCAACCGCAGTCTCGATCTCGGCGATCAGATCGACACACTCGCTGCCGTCGGGATCCTTGCGACATAGGGCACTGTTGTTGGCGGCCTCCATGGCGACCTTGCCACGTCTGTCGGCATCTTCGGCCAGGGCGTCAAACTAGGTGTCGCTTGCTTCAGCGCTCTCGAACTTCTCGGGCGGCAGAGCAAGGGAAATGGTATCGGGGTACTTGTTGTTGGCACCCGATGACGCATCGATCACGACACCAACGACACCACCCAGCAGGATGTTGCCAAGGGTTGTTCCGCCGAAGTCTGACGACACAACCTCAGTTGCCGAGAGATGCCCCTCCTTGGTGCAGGTCACCACAATCGAGTCCTTCGATTTGGAAACATGAATCGTGCCTGGCGTGGCGTCGATCAGCCCGACGACCGAGCCGACCCGCTCAAACTCACAGGTTGCGCCACCCGGAACAGTTGTGACCGAGATATCCTGGCTGGTCCCGTCCACAATCGTGGCACAGGCACCGGTTGAAAGGGCCAGAATCGACACGGCCAACAAAACAAACAAACGCGACATCAAGCTTCTCCCCCAATGAAAGCTTGATCAGCCTAGAGGCAGGAGGTTGTCGGGAAAAGACTCAATACACGAAATAGTTGTACCAGCGCGCAACGCGCATGCGGGCTCAACGCAACCCTGCGGTGCAGTCGTACACCGCGCGTGCGATAATCCCCTCCTCGTCGGATGCGATGACATGTGCGCTGGGAACCGACGCGGCAATGCTGATCCTTCCGGCATGCCTGGCATTGGCGTTTTCATCGATCTGAAGTCCCGTCCAGGCCAGCGCCTTCATGGCGCGCGCACGGATCGTTGCAGCGTTTTCGCCAATGCCCCCGGCAAACACGAGGGCATCCAGCCCGCCGATCGCCGCCATCGCCGAGCCGATCTCCTGGACCAGCCGGTCGACAAACATGGTGATGGCCAGTTCGGCGGGTTCACGGTCACTGTCGAGCAGAACACGCATGTCCGACGACTGCCCCGAAACGCCGAGCAGGCCGGACTCGCGGTTCAGAACACGGTCGACCGCGTCCAGGTCTCCGTCATGGTGACGGATCAGCCAGAGCACGGCACCGGGATCAAGCCTACCCGGCCGGGTTCCCATGACCAATCCGTCGAGTGGCGTGAAACCCATGGAAGTCCAGGCTGATTGCCCATCCACCACACCCGCCAGACTGCATCCGTTGCCCAGATGACAGATGACGACGCGGCGGCCGGAAGTGACCTCTGGCAGACGCGCAACGATCGACTGATAGGACAGGCCGTGGAATCCGAAGCGACGCAACCCCTGTTCGGCATAGCTTCGCGGCAGAGCCATCAACTGGCGATGCTCGGGGATGGTCCGGTGAAAGGCCGTATCGAAACAGGCGACCTGGGGCACATCGGGAAGCGCACGTGCCACGGCATCGATCCCGGCCAGGTTGTGTGGCTGATGGCTTGGCGCCAGGGGCGACAGATCGACAATTCCCGCGCGCACGGTGGCATCGATCAGCGCCGGCTGATCAAAGACCGTGCCGCCATGCACGACCCGGTGCCCAACACCGCAAACATCGCCGAAGCGCGGCATGATCACGTCACGCAGAAGATACCCGATGATCCCGGCATGGCTGTCCAGATCGCCCGGCAGGTCGCGCGATCCCTCACCATCCTTCAGGCGTGGCGAGAGGCCGACACCGATGTTCTCGACCTGGCCGCGATGGAGCGCGTGGCACGTTCTGTCGAAGGCCGCGAACTTGATCGACGAAGAACCGCAGTTCAGCGCCAGGATCGTGCCGTTGTCGGTCACGGGTTGTCAGGCATCCTTCAGGGTGACACGCAGGCAATCGACGATTTCATCAATGTGCTGCTTCTCGGCAATGAGTGAAGGCGCAACAATCGCGCAATCGCCCGTCCACTTGATGTGACAGCCGTTCCAGAAAAGCTTCTTCTGCAGGTCTCCGCCACGTGCTCCCGGCTTGCCTTCCAGCGCATGGACTTCAACACCGGCCATCATGCCGTACCCGCGCAGATCCCGGACAATCGGCAAATCCTTGAGCGACCAGATCGCATCCAGGAAGTATTCCGACATGGCTGCACCACGCTCGAAAAGCTTTTCATCTTCATAGATCTGCAAGGTCGCCAGGCCCGCAGCGCAGGCCGCAGGATGGGCTGAATAGGTATAGCCGTGCGCGAACTCGATGGACTTGTCGGGCGCTGCGTTCATGACGGTCTCATAGACCTCATCGGTGACGGCAACCGCGCCCATGGGGATCGCGCCATTGGTCAGCGCCTTGGCCATGGTGATGATGTCGGGCGTGACGCCGAATGCATCGGTGGCAAAGGGGCTGCCCAGGCGTCCGAAGCCGGTAATGACCTCATCGAACACGAGCAGAATGCCATGCTCGTCACAGATCTCACGCAAGCGCTCGAGATACCCCTTGGGCGGCACCAGCGTACCGGTCGATCCGGCAACCGGTTCGACAAAGACGGCAGCAATGGTCGCGCCGCCATAGGTTTCGCAGTGGCGCTGCAGATCGTTGGCAAGCTCGACACCACGATTCTCCGGCTGGCCGCGTGTGAAGGCCTGATCTTCGTCCCAGGTGTGACGGATCATCACCACATTGGGCATCACGACCGGGAAGGTCTCGCGGTTGCGCACCATGCCCGAAAGCGAAACACCACCCATGTTGACGCCGTGATAGGCCCGCTCACGCGAAACAAACCGGATGCGCTGGGATTCGCCGCGCGCACGCTGGGTCGCCATGGCGATCTTCAGGGCCGTATCGATCGATTCAGAACCCGAATTGGTGAAAAAGACGTGGTTGAATGTCAGGGGCAGCATGTTCGAGAGCTTGGCGGCCAGGGCAAAGCTGGTCGGCTGACCCAACTGGAACGGCGCGGTGTAGTCGTTCTGGAGCATCTGGGCATAGACCGCGTCGGCAATCTCGCGGCGTCCGTGACCCGCGGCAACATTGAACAGGCCCGAGCAGCCGTCGATCACCTGGTCACCATGCTGGTTCCAGAGATACATGCCTTCGCTGCGGGTCACCAGACGCGGAGCATCCTTGAAATCAGCGTTGGCCGTAAACGGCATCCAGTGCTGTTCCAGGGAATTTGTGGCGAAACACTCCAGCGGTTTGGCAAGCATGTTCATCGGGGAAAACTCCAAGCAGGAATCGAACGGATACGACGTCAATAACCGATCCTGCGTCGCAATCTGGTCTGACAATAGAGCCAGATTGTTCTAGCCATGGGGCCACATGCGGCAACCTGTCATGGCGAATTGATCGGAGCCAAGAGCAAGCAGCGATGCGCGACAGCCTGTTTCATATCGAAAAGGTGGAAACCTCCACCCTGCAGAACCAGATTCGCGAACGCCTTGTCGAGGCGATGCTGAGTGGTCAGTTGCCCGCCGACTCGCCGATTCCCTCGACCCGCGCCATGGCAAAACGCCTCAGCGTCTCACGCAACACCGTCATGCTGGCTTATCAGGCACTGGCCGCCGACGGATACCTCACCGCGCGCGAGCGCTCCGGATTTTACGTGTCTCACGAGATTCGTGGCGGCATGGCTACCGCGCCTGATGCTACCGGAGCCGATGAGCCGGAATCTTCCGTCGACTGGTCCGCGCGGCTGCGGCGCCAGCCGGCTAGCCAGACCAACATCACCAAACCGTCGAACTGGCACGACTACCCCTATCCCTTCATCTATGGCCAGATCGACGAAAGCCTGTTCCCCGTGGCTGACTGGCGCGACTGCACACGCCAGGCCATGAGCCGCAAATGGCTCGATGCCTGGACCGACGACCGCTTCACCGAAGACGATCCCATGCTGATCGAGCAGCTGCGCCAGCGTGTGCTGTCGCGTCGCGGTATCCGCGCCGCCGATGACGAGATCCTGGTAACGCTGGGAGCCCAGAACGCGCTCTACATGCTCTCCAGTCTGCTCGTGAAACCGGGCACGCCGGTTGCCATTGAAGATCCTGGCTATCCCGACATCCGCAACATCCTGAACCTGATGTCGGCCGAGATTCGCCCGACTCCCGTCGACAGCGATGGCATCCGCGTGGATCAGCTCGACGATGCCGCCATCGCCTTTGTCACGCCCAGTCACCAGGCGCCGACCAACGCCACCATGAGCCTGCAGCGCCGCTATGACCTGCTTGCCTGGGCCGCCGAGAGCGACGCGCTGATCATCGAGGACGATTATGAATTCGAGACCAACTACACCAGCACTCCGACGCCGGCCTTGAAGTCCCTCAGGCAATCCGATCGTGTGCTTTATGTCGGCAGTCTGTCGAAATCCCTGATGCCGGGCCTGCGGCTGGGATTCATGGTCGGGCCCAGAAGCCTCATTGCCGAAGCACGCGCCCTGCGGCGACTGATGTTCCGCCATCCGCCCGGTAACAACCAACGGGTGCTCGCACTCTTCCTGTCCCTGGGCCATCACGATGCGGTCGTCGCCCGCCTGCACCGGACCTATTCGGCGCGTTCGCGGGTCATGCGCACGACGCTGGATCGGCACTTCCCCGGCTGGTCCCAGACTCCCGGATTCGGTGGCACCTCCTATTGGTTGCGCGGTCCCGAATCCTTGGATTCACGTGCGCTGGCGACCGCAGCCCTGGAGGTTGGTGTCGTGATCGAGCCTGGCGACATTTACTTTGCCGATCCCGAGCAGGGCCGCCGCTTCATGCGCCTTGGCTTCTCCTCGATTCCCGATGAACGCATTGAGCCCGGCATCGCCAGGCTTGCCGAGGTCGCAGCCGGCCTCGCACCCGCCAACAACTGATCTCGGCAGGCTGGAGCAGGAACTTACCGCCATCTGGCTCTAGTCCACGCCGTCGTCTTGGCGTTAGACACAAACCAATCTGGCGTGCCTCAAGGCGCGCCCTTGCACCAACACTGTGGGGATGACGCGATGAAGATGACGACCGAAGAAGCCTTTGTGAAGGTTCTGCAGGCACGAGGCATCGAACACTGCTTCGGCATCATCGGCTCGGCCTTCATGCCGATTTCCGATCTTTTCCCCAAGGCAGGCATCACCTTCTGGGATGTCGCCCACGAGGGCAATGCGGGCTTCATGTGCGACGGCATCACGCGTGCCACGGGCAAGATCGCCATGTGCATCGCCCAGAACGGCCCGGGCATCACCAATCTCGTCACGCCGGTCAAGACCGCATACTGGAATCACACGCCCATGCTGCTGGTGACCCCGCAGGCGGCCAACAAGACCATCGGCCAGGGTGGTTTCCAGGAAGTCGAGCAGATGGCTCTGTTCAAGGACATGGTCGCCTATCAGGAAGAGGTCCGTGATCCCTCGCGCATCGCCGAGGTCCTCAACCGGGTGATCGAGAACGCCCTGCGCCACTCCGCGCCCGCACAGATCAACGTGCCGCGCGACTACTGGACCCAGGCCGTCGACATTGAACTGCCCCAGGCGATCAATCTGGAACGTTCCGCTGGCGGCGAAGAGGCCATTGCGGAGGCCGCGCGCCTGCTTTCGGAAGCCAGCTCGCCCGTCATTCTCTCAGGCGCGGGTGTCGTCATCGGCGGAGCAATCCCCGATTGCCAGGCCCTGGCTGAGCGTCTCGATGCACCGGTCTGCTCGGGCTACCAGCACAACGACAGCTTCCCCGGCTCGCACCCCCTGGCCGTTGGCCCCCTGGGTTACAACGGGTCCAAGGCCGCGATGGAACTGATTGCCAAGGCCGATGTCGTGCTGGCATTGGGCACACGCCTCAACCCCTTCTCGACCCTGCCCGGCTACGGCATCGACTACTGGCCCAAGGATGCCACGATCATTCAGGTCGACATGAATCCCGACCGCATCGGCCTCACCAAGAAGGTCACCGTCGGCATCTGTGGTGACGCCGGCAAGGTGGCGCGCCAGATCCTCGCCAAGCTCTCGCCGACCGCCGGCGATGCCAACCGCGCCGAGCGCAAAGCGACGATCCATCAGACCAAGTCGGCCTGGCTGCAGACGCTTTCCAGCATGGATCACGAGGACGACGATCCCGGAACAACCTGGAATGCCGACGCCCGTGCCAAGGAGCCCGATCGCATGTCGGCCCGCATGGCCTGGCGCGCCATTCAGGCAGGTCTGCCCAAGGATGCGATCATCTCCAGCGACATCGGCAACAACTGCGCCATCGGCAACGCTTATCCGACCTTCGAGGAAGGCCGAAAGTATCTGGCTCCCGGCCTGTTCGGCCCCTGCGGATATGGCTTCCCGGCTATTCTGGGCGCCAAGATCGGCTGCCCGGACGTGCCCGTGGTCGGCTTTGCCGGCGACGGTGCCTTCGGCATCTCCATGAACGAGATGACCGCTTGCGGGCGCGAAGGCTGGCCTGCCATCACCATGGTGATCTTCCGCAACTATCAGTGGGGTGCGGAAAAGCGCAACACGACGCTGTGGTACGACAACAACTTCGTCGGCACCGAACTCAACCCCAACCTTTCCTATGCCAAGGTGGCCGATGGTTGCGGGCTGAAGGGCGTGCAGGCAGCAACCATGGACGAACTCACCACCGCCCTGCGGGAAAGCTGCGAAGCCCAGAAGGACGGCGTGACGACCTTCATCGAAGTCCTGCTGAACCAGGAACTGGGCGAGCCCTTCCGCCGCGACGCCATGAAGAAGCCTGTTCCGATCGCCGGCGTCAGCCAGGACGACATGGTGGCCCAGCTCGCCATGGGTTGATCAGATCGGGCGCTCGGATTGGCTGAGCGCCCGCTTCTGTCGATCAGCGTGACAGCGTGCCGTGACCGCCGTCCGAGCCGTGTTCGGAAACGTAGCGGACCTTGTCGCCATCCAGTTTGATGGCCCAGCAGCTGTCAACGGGATCGCCGTCGTAGAGGACGCACAGGAAGCTGTCCTCGATCTCCCAGCGGCCGGTAAGAATGCCGCCATCGACGCCGGTGCCCGAGAACGCGCCGTCTGCGTGATAGGTCTCCGACCACATGGCGCCATCGGCCGTCAGGCCCGTGATCGTCCCACCGATGATGCTGGCGCGAATCTCGTCTGCGGTCAGGAAGTCGGACGTGCCTTCAAAGTGCAGTACGCCGGTCTCGGGGCTCTCGCCGTGTTCGCTGATATAGGTCACTTCATCGCCGTCCAGGCGCATCGCCCAACAGCTTCCGTATTCGGGAAACTCGTCAAGCGTGGCACACATCAGATCGTCATCGATCTCCCAGGTGCCTACCAGCGTCTGTCCATCATAGGTTTCGACGACAAACGTTCCGTCGGCCCCGGAGGTCTCGGACCACTTGTACCCTTCGATCGTGAGGCCGGTGACCGTGCCGCCGACGATCTTCTCCTGCAGCTCCGCCCCGGACAGCCAGTCGTCCTCTGCGACCGCTGCCGATGACAGGCCCAGCAGCAGGGCCGGAGCAAGAACGGATGTCAGAAGCCGCCTCACGCGTTGGGTCTCAGGTCCAGCGCCAGGGAGCGCGGGCAAAGAGGCAGAGGAAGTCGAGCGCCAGGGTGGCGCCGGCCAGGGCCGTGATCTCGGCATGGTCAAACGGCGGTGAAACCTCGACCAGATCGGCGCCGATGATGTTGAGGCCTGCCAGGCCCTTGATGATCTCGCGCGCCTGGGCGGTCGAGAGACCACCGCAGACCGGCGTGCCCGTGCCCGGCGCAAAGGCCGGATCGAGGCAGTCGATATCGAAGGTGAGATAGGCCTTGTTGTCGCCCACGATACGGCGGACCTCTTCGACCACGGCATCGGTGCCGTGTTTGTGGACCCAGGGTGCATCGAAGATATTGAAGCCCAGTGGATCCTCGTTGACCGTGCGCAGGCCGATCTGTGCCGAGGTCTTGGGGTCGATGTAACCCTGCTTGGTGGCATGCCAGAACATGGTGCCGTGGTTGATGCCGTCCTCATGTTCGTCGGCCCAGGTATCGCTGTGGGCATCAAAATGGATCAGCGAGATTGGCTTGCCGTGTTTGGTGCTGTGCGCCTTGATCAGCGGCCAGGTGATGAAGTGGTCACCACCGATCGAGAGCACCATGGTGTCCTGATCGAGCATCCAGGCGACATACTTCTCGATCTCGTCGGGCACGCCGGCCGGTTTGGCGAACTCAAACGGCAGATCGCCATGGTCGGCAATCTTCATTTCCTTCACTGGGTGGAAATCCCAGCCATAGACCAGCGCCTCGAAGGCAAGGTCGACGGAGGCGGCACGCACGCCGCGCGGACCGAAACGGGTGCCGGGCCGGTTGGTCGTGGCGGTATCGAACGGCACGCCAAGCACGGCGACATCGACGTCCGAAAGGTCCTTGCGATAGGGCCGGCGCAGGAAACTGGGCACGCCCGCATAGGTGATTTCATGGGGCAGTTCATGAAGATCGGTCGCGGTGATTGCGTGATCACCCCATGATGCGGGCTTGTCGGCCATTGTGCGCTCCTGCTGGTTCTGCTGTGTTGCGATCCCTTTTGGCGTCCTCTGACCATGCGGTCAAGTTTCAGCCCGCTTGACCCCGGCGCTGGCCTGCCGCAACAAGACACATGGCTTATCGATCCCTGCGTGAGTTCATCACCAAGCTGGAAGCTGCCGGCGACCTGAAACGGGTGGCTGCGCCGGTTTCGCCCGTGCTGGAAATGACCGAGATCCAGACGCGCCTGCTGGCCGAGGGCGGCCCGGCCGTGCTGTTCGAGAACGTCGTGGGCGAGGACGGCAGCCCCTATGACATGCCGGTGCTGGTCAACCTGTTCGGCACCGTGACGCGCGTCGCCGCAGGCATGGAACGCACGCCCGACAAGCTGCGGGAGGTGGGCGAGACCCTGGCCTTTCTGCGCCAGCCCGAACCGCCCGGCGGCTGGCGCGAGGCGATGGAAATGTACCCGCTGCTGAAGACCGTGATGGCCATGAAGCCCAAGACGGTTTCCAAAGCAGCCTGCCAGGAAATCGTGCTGATGGGCGAGGACATCGACCTTGCCAGGCTCCCGATCCAGACCTGCTGGCCCGGCGAACCGGCACCGCTCATCACTTGGCCGCTGGTCGTCACACAAGGCCCCGGTGGCGACAAGCGCGATACGCCGAACCTGGGCATCTACCGCATGCAGGTGACGGGCAGGAATACAACGCTGATGCGCTGGCTGAAACATCGCGGCGGCGCCCAGCACCATGCACGCTGGAAGGACACGAAGCCCGAGCCGCTGCCCGCCGCCGTGGTGATCGGCGCGGATCCCGGCACCATTCTGGCGGCCGTGACGCCGGTGCCCGATACGCTGAGCGAATACCAGTTCGCCGGTCTGCTGCGCGGCGCCAAGGTCGAGCTGGTCGATTGCAAGACCGTGCCGCTGAAGGTGCCTGCCGAGGCCGAGATCGTGCTGGAAGGCCATGTATCGCTGACCGATTACGGCGACGAAGGCCCCTATGGCGATCACACCGGGTACTACAACGCGGTCGAGTCCTTTCCGGTCTTCACGATCAGCGCGATCACGATGCGCAAGAAGCCGATCTACCTCTCGACCTTTACCGGGCGCCCGCCCGATGAACCCAGCGTGCTGGGCGAGGCGCTGAACGAGGTTTTCATTCCCCTGTTCCAGCAGCAGTTCCCCGAGATCGTCGATTTCTGGCTTCCGCCCGAAGGCTGCAGTTACCGCATTGCCGTGGTCTCCATGAAGAAGGCTTATGCGGGTCACGCCAAGCGCGTGATGATGGCGGTGTGGTCCTATCTGCGCCAGTTCATGTACACGAAGTTCGTCATTGTCGTGGATGACGACATCGATGCGCGCAACTGGAAGGACGTGATGTGGGCCGTTTCGACCCGCATGGACCCGGCGCGCGACATCACGGTGATCGAGAACACGCCGATCGACTATCTGGACTTCGCCAGCCCGGTCTCGGGCCTGGGCGGCAAGCTGGGCATGGATGCGACCAACAAGCTCCCCGGTGAAACCGACCGCGAATGGGGCGAGAAGATCCGCATGAGCGACGAGACCATAGAAGAGGTGACAAGGAAGTGGGCCGAATATGGCCTGCCCGGCTCCGGCGATCCGATCTGGTAATAGAATGAACTTCAAATGTGTCACCCCGGACAAGCGGCCAGCAGCCGTGCAGATCCGGGGCCTCGAGCGTTCGGTGCAGGACTGTCGAGGTCCCGGCTCTCCGCTACGCTCCGGCCGGGATGACACGGGTTTTTGTTCATGACCGCGTCGAACGACCGCTTTTATGAAGAGCTTCCGGCCTTTGACAGCTTTGACGGTGTCACGGAGTTCGAGGCCTATGCGCCGGTGCCCGGTGATTGGGTCGTGCTGATCTCCGATGTCGTGGGCTCGACCATTGCGATCCGTGAGGGGCGATACAAGGACGTCAACATGGTGGGTGCGGCGACCATCACCGCGGTGCTCAATGCCTGCGACACGACGGCCGTGCCGTTTGTCTTTGGCGGCGACGGCGGCACGCTGGTGGTGCCGGGCAGCATTGTGGAAACTGCACGCGAGGCGATGCTGGACCTGCAGGCATCCTCGGTCGATCTCTATGGCCTGGAGCTGCGCGTGGGTGCGGTGCCCGTAGCCGAACTGCGCCAGCGCGGGGCCGATGTCACGGTGAGGAAGTTCCTGCTGTCGCCGGGCAACCATCTGGCCATGCTGGCCGGCGGCGGGGCCGACATGGCCGACGACCTGATCAAGGATGCCAGCGGCGACTGGCTGCTGAAGGCCGACGGCGAACGCACACCACCCGATCTGGAGGGTCTTTCCTGCCGCTGGCAGCCGCTTTCGTCGCGCGACGGCACCATGATGACCCTGATGATCAAGGGCCGGGATTCCGACCCTGCCGCCGAGGCCGCCCTGCTGCGCCGCGTGTTGACCAACATTGCGCGCATTCTGGGCCATGACCTGACCGCCAGCGCACCGGCCAACGAGGGTTCCATGAAGTTCTCCTGGCCACCGGCCGGTGCGGACCGCGAAGCGCGGAGCCTGGCGCGCGGCGGACCGGTGCTGAAGAAAAAGGCCTGGGTGCTGGGCACCGGATTGGTGCAGGCCTGGTGCGAGAAGTTCGACAAAAAGGCCGGCGACTACGACGCCCCGAAATACCGCCAGGAACTGCGCGCCAACACCGACTTCCGCAAGTATGACGGCGTGCTGCGCACCGTGTTGGACGTCACCACCGAACAGGCCCACGCGGTGGAAGCCTATCTGGAGCGCGAGCACCAGGCGGGCCATCTGGTCTATGGCGTCTATCTGACCGATGCCGCCCTGATGACCTGCCTGGTCTTCAGCCTGGAGCAGAGCGAACACGTACACTTCATCGACGGCTCGGACGGCGGCTTCGCCATGGCCGCCGTGGGCTTCAAGGAACGCATGAAAGCCGTCGCGCCTGCCTGAGAAATTCTTATCCCTCCCGAGGTGCAAAGGTCGGAGCGCAGCACCTGGAGGGAGACCCACACAAAAACGCGAACTCAACCCCATGCACCCCAGCCATATCAGTTTGATCGAGCATTTCCGTCTTCTTTCTTCATATCAGAACATAATAAGAACATCTAAGGCCGGATGTCCGGCAACAGCAAGTGTTTTGTGGTTGTCGGAACGGCGATCCTGGTAAAGAACAAGGAATCTTCACGCGGAGCCGCGGAGGACGCGGAGTAACAAACAAACCAGGCAAGGAACGCACACAGAGGCACAGAGACACAGAGTGAGCCAGTCCGGGAGGCCGACTTCGTGCTTGTTCACAAGGAGCGATCGGATCGCGAAGCGATCCAGGCCAACCCAGAAAACTGGCTCCCTTTGGCGACCCCCGAGCAGTGACACGTAATCTTGCTCCTCTGTGTCTCTGTGTGCCCTATAGGACCGAGAGGCAGGCTGCAGGGTTTGGCTGGTGGCGCGCACACGAATTCTCCAACGAGCGTCATTGTTGAACCCGTTTTGGCAATGACTTTGGAAAGCTGATTTCACGCGGAGCCGCGGAGGACGCGGAGGTAGGGGATCAAATAGTAGCGCCTTCCTTGACCACCGTAAGGAACTCCGGGTTTGCCTGGATCGCTTCGCGATCCGAACAAGTCTTCTGATTCGTCATGAGAACAAGTTGCCAGCACGAGCCCACTGTGCCTCTGTGTGAATCTCATGTTCCTTGTTACTCCGCGTCCTCCGCGGCTCCGC
>CALIUG010000001.1 GCA_938048755.1 uncultured Alphaproteobacteria bacterium | reverse complement strand
AGACCTGAACCACAACAGACCATACTCCCTCTTAAGTGCCAGCGTTACACAACTTAACGGGGCGGGTCTAGGCCATAATTCTAGCCAACCAGCACGTGTCCTGTTGGCCGTGAATTATATTCGCCCTATCTGTCTCTATTGGATTGACCCATTCAAAGGAGTCCGAATTGGGATTCCCTTTTAGTGCGCGACCTGCGAGTCATGGGTATGCGCACAGGAATATCGTTTACCGTTGCGCCTTGGGATCGCAAGCAGCTTGAAGCGCTTGTTGCGAATGGCAACTCACCGCAGAAACACGTCTGGCGTGCCCGGATCGTGCTGTTGAGCGATGACGGTGTGGGGACGCAGGGGATCATGGCGGCAACCTCCAAATCCAAGACGACGGTCTGGAGATGGCAGGCGCGGTATGCTGATGCTGGCGTCGCAGGGCTCTTGTCGGACGCGACCCGTCCCCCTGGCAAGGCCCCAACGTCGCAGGAACGTGTCGATGAGGTGATCCGCCTGACGCAGGAGAGCCCGCCTCATGAGGCGACGCACTGGACGGCGCGCGCGATGGCCAGGGCCATGGGGCTGGGGGTCGTGACGGTGCAGCGGATATGGAAAGCGCATGGGCTCAGCCCGCACCGCTGGCGTCAGTTCAAGCTGTCCAACGACCCGGCCTTCGCCGAGAAACTGCACGATGTGGTCGGGCTCTACGTCTCGCCGCCCGCCCATGCGGTTGTGCTGTCGGTGGATGAAAAGTCGCAAATACAGGCGCTTGACCGGACACAGCCCGGCCTGCCGTTGAAGAAGGGGCGCGGGCCCACCGTGACCCATGATTACAAGCGCAACGGCACGACGACGCTCTTTGCCGCACTCAACGTGCTGGACGGATCGGTCATCGGCCAGAACATGCAGCGCCACAGGCATCAGGAGTTCATCCGCTTCCTTAGCCAGATCGAACGCGACGTCCCGGAGGGCAAATCCGTTCACGTCATCCTCGACAACTATTGCACCCACAAACATACAAAGGTGCGGGCCTGGCTGGCGCGGCACCCGCGCTGGACCTTCCACTTCATCCCGACATCGTCATCCTGGCTGAACGCGGTCGAGGGGTTCTTCGCGAAACTGACGCGGCGCAGGCTCAAGCACGGGGTCTTCCACTCAGTCGTCGACCTGCAAGCCGCGATCAACCGCTTCATCGACGAACACAACACCAAAGAAGCAAAACCCTTCATCTGGCGCGCCGACCCCGACGACATCATCGCAGCTCGAAACCGTGGGTTCCAAATGTTGGATTCAATCCACTAGGCAGCCTCAAGCTGATTTGCTCTGACACTGCCCCCGTCCGTTCTAATCAGTGCAGGTTGGTATGACAGCACCGCCTAATTGCTTCCTACAATCTGGAAAACAATCTCTGCGATTTGGCGAGCAAGAAACGGCGGCACTGCGTTCCCTACCTGATGAAATTGCTGGGTTCTTGGGCCCTTAAAATAGTAGTCATCTGGGAACGTTTGAATGCGTGCCGCTTCACGCACAGTGAGACTACGACACTGGGAAGGATCGAAATGAACAAAGTAGTGCCCATCCTTGGAGATGTGACTGGTGATCGTCGTTGCGGGCTCCTCGGCAAGTTGCACGCGAAAGCGGTCGGCGAACTTGCCGCTTTTCCAGTTCCTGTGTTCGGGCGAAAGCAGTTCAGGAAAGTCTGAAGACCTTGGCGATCGCTTGGTTGCACTACCAAACGCTGCAGTGAACAGATAACGCCCCAGATCTTCCTTAATGTGTGAGCGGGTTTCGTGGTTTGGTAGCTCACAGAGTCGGACATTTTTCAGCCAGGCTATCAAATCATCGGGAAGTTCAGCTGAAGCAGGCGTGTCGAATTCATAGACCATTCCAACAGCCGACCGCGGTAAGGGTTTATTTCTTACCGAAAGCATCGAAACAGCTTTCTTGGCCTCTCCAGCGATGCGGATAAACTTGTCATCGAAGGGCCCAACTTTCGCAGTTTGTTCCAATAACGAGCCTAACTGCTCTTCCTGAGATGCGACGGCTTTGGACCAGTTTTCGTACGAATCAGTCTCTTTCGTCTCTCTCGATGAAAGGCCGCTTCGGAGAGGAGGCAATCCACCAATTACTGATTTTACCGTCGTTGTTGGCCCAATCCGTTTCTGAAGTATGGGAAGTTCCTTGCACTCAATATCTTCACGCACACCAAGTATGAAAACACGATGGCGTCGTTGCGGAATTCCGTACTCCTCAGCACGCACCACGAAGTCGCGTGGGTCAATCTGGGATACTTCCTGGTCACGAGTGATGCACTCACCAGTTACGATCGAGTAAAGGCGGTAACCGAAACCTCTGTCGCTGCTTTTCCCTTTCAGCGCCATCCCCGGATCGATCAGGTCACTTAGTATCTTTTTGAATACTGGCTGACCGTTCAAAGATGAGGAGAGAATGCCTTTGACGTTCTCCATCACAAAAACAGCGGGTCTGTATTTCTCGATAATGCGGAGGTAATTGCGATACAGGTAGTGACGATGATCCTGCTCAGGTACGTAGTGGTCGATGCCTTTGTTCCGTGCTCGTCCGACAAGGGAATAGGCTTGGCAGGGGGGGCCGCCGATCAGAACCCAGAGCTCTCGCTGCAGCCCGAACGTTCGAAGTCGATCGTCCAGTCTGGCGTCATCATCGGTGCCGAGTTCGATATGAAGCGCTTCCTCCTTTGAGGCTTTCCAATGCTCGGGAAACAGCTTGGCAAGGTCTATAAGCTCTGGATTTTTGAGGTAGTCGAAATAGGCGTCGGGCACATCATCAGGGTTTTTAAACTGGCGGTAGAATGCACGAAGCTGCAAGGTTTGACATGCAATTGGATCCATCTCTGCTGATGCGATAAGCCTGAAAATCCGGGTATCCCGTGCATGAGCGTTTGCGCGAAAGGCAGAGAAGCCTTCACCGAGGCCTCCCGGCCCAGCAAACAGATCTACAAGCTTGATCGCATCGCTCATGATGTACGCATTGGAGAGGGCATGTTGAACATATGGACGAGTATATGGGTGTTACGGTGAAGCGCCAGGGGCAAAGGAGTTCTGCAACCGGTGACGTTGATCCTGTCCGGTCGCGAAACATGTCGGCGATCAGGGGCAAGGATACAAAGCCCGAGATGGTTGTTCGAAAGGAGCTGCATCGTCTTGGGTTTCGCTTTCGCCTTCACGACCGCAGTCTTCCCGGACATCCTGATCTTAAGCTGACGAAACATCGCGCTGTGGTTTTCGTTCATGGCTGCTACTGGCATCGTCATAGCGGATGCCGATACGCCACGACACCTGCAACAAATCGGGAGTTCTGGCTCGACAAACTGGAGAGAAATGTCGAGCGTGATCGTGAGTATATGCGAGAACTTTCTGATCTGGGCTGGCGTGTTGCCATCGTCTGGGAATGTGCTCTACGGCCACGAAACCGAGCCATAACAGACCCTGTCGAGGTCCTGTCAAAGTGGTTGCAAGGGAATCGGTCTGTTCTGATGATGCCCGAAGTGCCGCCCGACCCTGCTTGATCTAGTCCACGAGGAGACGTCTACACTTCATCAGTTTGGTATTCCTTTCATGGGCAGTGTCAGAGCTAATCAGCTTGAGGCTGCCAAGTCTGGATCGTAGCCTTCGGCGATGAGAAATCCGTTCCGTTATTTCAACAGCTCACCGGAGGTGATCCGCCTGACGGTGATGATGTACATCCGGTATCCACTGTCGTTCCGACAGGTCGAAGATCTTCTGTTCGAACGCGGCATCGAGATCTGCCATGAGACGGTGCGGTTCTGGTGGAACAGGTTCGGGCCAATGTTCGCCGCAGAGATCCGGAAACGACGAATTCATCATCGGTTTTATTCGAACTGACGCTGGCACCTGGCCAAGGTGTTCGTTCGGATAAACGGCGAGACGCATTACCTGTGGCGCGCAGTCGACCATGAGGGCGAGGTGCTGGAGCTTTTTGTGACGAAACGCCGGGATCGCAGAGCTGCACTCAAGTTCCTGAAGCGTGCGATGTCGAAATTCAGGGAGACGAAGACGCTGCAGAAGTTCGCCTCCGTCCATGCTTCGATCCACAACCACTTCAACCTCGACCGTCAACTCACACGTCGCCACGACTTCAAGCAGAACCGCTCGGCCGCGTTGGCTGAGTAGTGCCAGCTTGCAGCCTGAAACTGGCGTTCCATCAACTATCGCAATCAAGCTTGCATTAGGCTGATGGTATGGACGCCCCTCACGGCTTCGCGATGAGCCATACTGGAGCGTGTTGAACAAACCAGAAAGAGGAGGCGTCCATGACGAATAATACGACGGTTGGGCTGGATCTGGCAAAGACGGTTTTTCAGGTCCACGCTGCGGATGAGGGTGGCAGGCCGGTTGTGCGCAGGAAGCTACGCCGGGCTCAGATGATTCCGTTTTTCGCGGATATGGCTCCGTGCCTGATCGGCATGGAGGCCTGCGCTTCTGCACATCACTGGGCGCGGGAGCTGCAGGCGCTCGGCCACGAGGTACGGCTGATCCCGCCGCAATACGTGAAGCCGTTCGTGAAGACCAACAAGAATGATGCGGTCGATGCCGAGGCGATCTGCGAGGCGTTGGTTCGTCCGACGATGCGATTTGCGGCGGTGAAATCCGGGGAACAGCAATCGGTTCTGATGCTGCACCGGGCCCGCGAGTTGCTGGTGCGTCAGCGAACCATGCTGATCAACGCGCTCAGGGGCCATTGCGGCGAGGTCGGGATTGTTGCGGCTCAGGGTGCGCCGAACGTAGCGGACCTGATCGCGGTGATCGAGGATCCCGAAGACGACCGTCTTCCGGCTCTGGCGCGCGAGGCTCTTGGGTCTCTCATCGACCAGCTTGGGATGGCTCAGGCACAGATCCGGGACCTGGAGAAAAAACTGACGGCGTGGCATCGCGCCAATGAGGCAAGCCGCCGGCTTGAGGCGATCCCGGGTGTCGGGGTGATCACGGCCACGGCCCTGGTCGCCACCATCGGCGATGCCTCACAGTTCCATTCCGGGCGTCAACTGGCCGCCTGGCTTGGGCTGGTTCCCCGACAATACTCCAGCGGCGGCAAGGAACGGCTCGGCCGCATATCGAAGCGCGGAGACGGCTATCTTCGTCGCCTTCTGGTTCATGGCGCGCGCGCGGAAATGCGCTGGTCCAGACACCGGAAAGCGCAGCGCTCCCTGTGGCAGGAGAGCCTGCTCGCACGCCGGCCGACCAATGTCGTTCTGGTGGCCATGGCCAACAAGACGGCGCGTATCGTATGGGCAATGCTCAGCCGGGGCGAAACGTTCCGAACCCAAACACTGGCAAACGCATAAACAACGGTGAACCAGACGCTATTGCGAGGGTGATGATGACTTGATGGCGAAACAGGGTAACCGGGATCGGCCAAACCCGAGGCACTGTCCGAGCTTTGAGCTCGCTAGACTGACTGGGCGTCGATCCACGGATTCCATCAGGGCCCGCAGCAAAGACTACGCTGCATCCAGAGGCCAGATAGATGACTGCAAACCCACCACGCTTCAAAGCATCAAAAACACTTGCAATCAGAGGGGCGTCCATAGATGACAGCGCCCGTTAAAGTTTTCTAGTTTTTCACTGCCTTGAACCGGTCAAACTCGCTTGGTAGGCGATCAATGATCTCTGCCGGATCGAGGTCTTCAAGATCCCAAGTGACATCAAGCTGCTGGCGGACCTTGGCCAATCTACGAGGCGTGCCGCCACTCTTGCCGCCCGCACCGCGCTTGAGTGCGCCCTTCTCTTCATCGAAGTAGAGGGCGCGGGCCACCTCCTGGAAAGTGGTATTGAACATGTCCTGCTGGCTCGTCAACTGCTCGCGGATTTCTGGCAAGACCGACGGGGCGCTGCAAAGCAGATGATCTGCACTGCTGCCAAGTGTTTTGAGAAGCAGCGCAGGCATCCGCACTAGATGACGCTGCCCTTTTTGCCAGTCATTGGGGTTGCTCGGGTACCAGCGGTGTATTTCACCAACTTTCCATTTGCCGTCACCGGACTGTTTGAAGAGTTGATGGCGAAGAGTAAACGTCAGCCAAGCCCAGAGCCCGGTATTGGAGAGTTGATCGAAAAGATTGGTGGCGCCTAGGGCGTCCAGGACGGCCTGTGCCAACTCATTTGCCGTTTCGAACTCCGGAGGTGCGAAGGCTTTCGTTCCTGAGATGCACGAGGTCAGCGCGGAATCGAGCGGATTTATGGCGCTATCATCAATTTGGCCAGTGAAGACTTTCTCGAAGGCATCGAGCCCGGCGACGTTAAATTCATACAATGCAGCGAATTTGATCACGCAGCCGCCTCCTGGTTTAGCTTTCCGACAAGAAGACCAAGCATCCCGTGGCGCTGGCAGAAACTGTCGAGCAAATCGGCAATCCAGTCCTGCTTCTGCGCGCGGCCGTCGGTCCACGGTGGTGACTTGCCCGGCATCAGCGTCTCGGCCCAACCAAGCCATTCCCTTGCCCATGCGTGGCCCGGGGGCGAGTTGGCAATGAGGATATCGTCGAACACCTCCCGTACAATGGCAGGCAACACACAGCTTACGAAGATCGGATCATTGCGGACCCATGTGCGCGCATCGGGGATTTTCTTGTCGATATAGACAATCGGATAGTCGTCCTCGCGGAGCTCCAGCTTCCAAGCGCGCGGAGCGATTTCATGTGGCTGGAAGAGCAGGATGCCTTCGCTGGCGGTGCCACCTTCATCTTCTCCGCCGGTGCGCAAGGTCCATGTGTCGGTACTACCAAGGAGAAGGCCCTTGTGGCCCTCATCACTATCCACGACGCGCAGCTGACACGAGGGAGCGGAAAACGCACCATTCCTGATCTCGGCCGTTGTTTTCATTTCGCCAAGCGTTCCGAACTCCAGTGTTTCGGAGAATTTATTCTCTGAAAGACGCAGCCGGATGCGCGCTGTCTGCGGCATTTTATGGAACGCTTCTTGGTGCGCAATTGTTACCGAGACAAGTCTCTTTCCGCCGATCTCGATGATTTTCGTCTCAACGGAGGAGCGCGCAATTTGCCTGCGCCCTGTCAGCCTAATCCTTTTACGCATTCTTCCATGGCCTTATATTTGTATCCAGTTCCCGGTTTACATCGAAGCCCGTGATCTCGATTTCTGTGTCGAGGCCGCAATCCAAGGCCTTTACGCGATTCTTTTCGGTCGATAGGTCGCAAGCGTTATGGGAGATATTGAGGTCTTCGAGCTTGAAGTCGAACGGGCTCCATGATGGGCGGCGCGTCCCGTCCGCATAGGCCAGGGTCACGGTCACATTGACCGGCCAGTCTGGGAAATGTGGATTGGCTTTGATCCGCAGGCCATTAGCAAGCGTTTCAACCCTGAAAACGGACGGCTTTGGAGGCGGTGGCGGCTCCGGTGGATCATCGGGCTTGTTGGGTTTTTTCTTCGTTCCCGGCTTGTCTGAGGGCTTGGAGAAGTAGCTGTCAAAGACGTGCGAATCAGGGGCCGTCACATCCGGCGTCAGAAGGAGCCGGAGTTCTGCCGGAAGGATTTTTACGAGGCGCTTGACACGCGCCCCATCAAAGCCCTGCTCTTCGAGCTTCTGTTTGACATCTTTCGATTCCAGAAGGTCAAGATGAGCCTTGCCTTCGCAGAAGTTCAGATAAGTGGCGAGTTGCCCTTCCCCGACCAGCATAAGAAGATCAAGCTCTCCAGGGCTCCTTGCTCGAACATCCGGCAAGCTCATGCCCTCGCGGAAAAGGCGGTCGATTGGCTTTTTTCCGTGTTGGGAAAGGCCGATCACTGCCCTCATTGAAACATTGTGGGTGGTACCATTGCGGAACAAAGGAAAGGTGATCTCCAGAACAGCGTCTTGGCCGTCTGCTATTGTGTTCTGCAGGTCCTTGATGGCCGTGCTCTTCCGCAACGTCTCGAAGTCGCTCTTGTGGGCATTGGGCATCGTGATCTTGTGCGGCGAGGCTTCGTTCTGGCCCCGGCGGGCAAGGACGAGGTACC